>NZ_JAZGLV010000005.1:0-313913 GCF_036409085.1 Mycobacterium sp. 050134 | reverse complement strand
GTTCTGACCCACTCCGGCTCCGCCGGTCTCGCGGTCACCGCGGGGTGTGTTGGTGGTGACCCGCTTCGCCCGGCTCCGCCGGTCTCGCGGTCACCGCGGGGTGTGTTGGTGGTGACCCGCTTCGCCCGGCTCCGCCGGTCTCGCGGTCACCACTACGATCGACGGCATGAGTGTTGCTACCGGCGCCGAGCTGATGGACTACGACGACGTCGTCGCGCGCTTCGACCCGGTGCTCGGGCTCGAGGTGCACGTCGAGCTGTCCACGGCGACGAAGATGTTCTGCGGCTGCTCCACCACCTTCGGCGGGGAACCCAACACCCAGGTGTGCCCGGTGTGCCTCGGTCTGCCCGGCTCGCTGCCGGTGCTCAACCAGGCCGCGGTGGAGTCGGCCATCCGGATCGGACTGGCGCTGAACTGTGAGATCGTGCCGTGGTGCCGCTTCGCGCGCAAGAACTACTTCTACCCGGACATGCCGAAGAACTATCAGATTTCGCAGTACGACGAGCCGATCGCTGTCAACGGCTACCTCGAGGTGCCCCTCGACGACGGCAGCACCTGGCGCGTGGACATCGAGCGGGCGCACATGGAGGAGGACACCGGCAAGCTCACCCACCTGGGCAGCGAAACCGGCCGGATCCACGGCGCGACCACGTCGCTGATCGACTACAACCGGGCCGGCGTGCCGCTGATCGAAATCGTCACCAAGCCGATCGTGGGAGCGGGCGCCGGGGCGCCGCAGATCGCCCGCGCCTACGTGACTGCGCTGCGAGACCTGTTGCGCGCCTTAGACGTATCCGATGTGCGGATGGACCAGGGCTCGATGCGCTGCGACTCCAACGTGTCACTGAAGCGGACCGACGCGGAGCAGTTCGGCACCCGGACCGAGACCAAGAACGTCAACTCGCTGCGCAGCGTCGAGGTCGCCGTCCGCTACGAAATGCAGCGGCAGGCGGCCGTCCTGGCCGCCGGCGGCCGAATCACGCAGGAAACCAGGCACTTCCACGAGTCTGGGTACACCAGCCCGGGCCGCACCAAGGAAACCGCCGAGGATTACCGCTATTTCCCCGAGCCCGACCTCGAACCCGTCGCGCCCAGTCGCGACCTCGTGGAGCGGCTGCGGCAAACGATTCCCGAGCTACCGTGGTTGACGCGCAAGCGAATCCAGCAGGAGTGGGGCGTCTCCGACGAGGTGATGCGGGATCTCGTCAACGCTGGCGCCGTCGATCAGGTGATCGCCACCGTCAAGCACGGCGCCTCCAGTGAGCAGGCCCGCGCGTGGTGGGGAAACTTCCTGGTGCAGAAGGCCAACGAGGCGAACGTCGGCCTGGACGAGGTGGCGATCAGCCCGGCGCAGGTGGCCGCGGTGATCGCCCTGGTCGACGAGGGCAAGCTGTCCGTGAAGCTCGCTCGCCAGGTCGTCGAGGGCGTGCTGGCCGGGGAGGGTGAGCCCGAACAGGTGATGACCGCCCGCGGCCTGGAGCTCGTGCGCGACGACTCGGTCACCCAGGCCGCCGTCGACGAGGCGCTGGCCGCCAATCCGGATGTGGCGGAGAAGATCCGCGGCGGCAAGGTGGCCGCGGCCGGTGCGATCGTCGGTGCGGTGATGAAGGCCACCCGGGGTCAGGCCGACGCGGCCCGTGTGCGCGAACTCGTGTTGGCGGCCTGCGGGCAGAGCTGAACCGCCGGCCTGGTGAGGTGAAGTAGGCGACGCGACACGCCCAGAGTGCGTCGAGACGCACTCCCGACGGGCAACCGACGCTAGGTCTTGTCGTCGTTGTTGCGCGGGAAGCCGCCGCCCTGCGGGAAGAGCGGGAACACCACGTCGTCGAGCTTCTCGGCGTCCCCGGCGGTCTTGTTGACGGTGGCGCCCCAGACGTTCCCGTCCGGCGACATCCGCAGCGCCCACGCGTGGGCGTGGGTGTCCTTGCGCACGACGTCGGGTTCGCCGGTGACCGCGCCCGTGGACGGGGCGAGCCGAACCGCCACCGTCAGCTTGGTGTTGATCAGGTTCACCAGCACCGTGCCGTCCATGGCCGCGCACCCGGCGACGCCCGGCTTGTCCGGCCAGGTCCACACCGACGAGACCTCCGAGGTTTTGGTGATGCGCTGCAACCGGTCCGCCGTCGGCGTGCGGTCAGCGATGTAGAGCGAGCCGTCGACCGGGTCGGTGCACATGCCGCCGCCCGAGCCGACGCCGGACAGGGCGGTCGTCGGCGGCGCCTGGCCGATGGTTGTCGGCTGCTCGATGCGCAGCACCTTGCCGGCCAACGACTTCGGGTCGGCGGCCATCGCGGGGTTGCCCGCATCGCCGGTCATCACCACCAGGGTGGTCGGGCTGGTGAAGATCAGCGCCCCGGTATTTCCGTTGGCGCCCTTGGGAATTCCGGTCAGGATGTCTTTGGGGATATCGCCTTCGGCGATGCGGATGACCCGGTTGTCGGTCGGCGTGCTGATGTAGGCGTACATCAGGCGATCCTGGTTGTAGGTCGGCGACAGCACGATGTCCATCAGCCCGCCGTCACCGGACGGGTCGACCGGGATCACCATCTTCACCTTGGGTTCGGCGCTGACGGAGATCTCCTTGACGGCGCCGGTGGTGCGTTCGGCGACCAACGCGGTTTTGCTGTCGGGGCCCATGATCAAGCCGCTGGTGCTTTCCAGGCAGCCCTGCATCACACCGGGCGCGGGGCAGGCCTTGGGGAAGGGTGTCGGCGGCAGCGGCGGGGGCGGGGGAGGGCTCGAAGTGGGCTGCGGCTTGAGCTCGGGGGCGGTGGTGAACGGCTGGGACTGGGCGTCGTTGAACCGCGCGCACCCACTCGATACGAGTACGGCCACGCTGAGCGCAGCGAACCCACCTCGAACCGAGAGCCGTATCCGCATGACCGACAGGCTACGGAACGCGCGGTCATGGCCGCCACACGCCCGCATTTGCGCGGCCGTCGGTGCCCCGCAGCGCCAGCGCGGAATTGGCCGGGGATCGCCGCGGGACGGGGCCGGACGGGGATTTTGGGCCGAATTGGCCACATTTGGCGCGCCCACCGGCGATTGCCGGGCGAAAGCGCCGCTCAAATCCCCAATTCAGGACAGATTGCCTTTACCCTGTCACGCGTGACCAGTCAATCGAATGACGCACATTGGCAGCGGCCTGGGGAATCTCCGGCGCCGACCCCGGGACGCCCCGCCTCGGCGCGTTTGGTCGACCCCGAAGACGACCTGACACCGGTCGGTTATCCGGGTGACTTCGGAACCACGACCGTCATCCCCTACCAGGACCCCGGCCCCTCGGCCGGCCCTGGCAACTCGACGTACAACATCCTCGACCACCAGGAACCGTTGCCGTACGTCCAGCCGCAGC
The DNA here is from genome assembly GCF_036409085.1 of Mycobacterium sp. 050134. Classification (NCBI taxonomy): domain Bacteria; kingdom Bacillati; phylum Actinomycetota; class Actinomycetes; order Mycobacteriales; family Mycobacteriaceae; genus Mycobacterium; species Mycobacterium sp. 050134. The sequence continues at coordinate 310,558 of NZ_JAZGLV010000005.1, read as the reverse complement.
CGGCGGCGCACCCCGCGCCGATCTCGGCGACCGAGCCCGCACGCATCGATTCGGACGACGACGACGAGCGGACACGCCCCGGCGGCCGCCGCGGCACCCAGCACCTCGGTTTGCTGGTGCTACGCGTGGGTCTCGGCGTGGTGCTCGCCGCGCACGGCCTGCAGAAGGTGTTCGGCTGGTGGGGCGGCGGTGGCCTGACCGGCCTCAGAAACTCCCTGACCGACGTCGGCTATCACCACGCCGACATCCTCGCGTACGTCAGCGCCGGCGGCGAGATCGTCGCGGGCGTGCTGCTGGTCTTGGGGTTGTTCACCCCGGTGGCCGCCGCCGGAGCGCTGGCGTTCCTGATCAACGGCCTGCTGGCCACCGTTTCGGGCAGCTCGCGCTCGCACGCGTTCGCGTTCTTCCTGCCGCAGGGGCACGAATACCAGATCACGCTGATCGTGTTGGCCGTCGGCGTCATCCTCTGCGGACCCGGCCGCTACGGGCTCGACGCGGGTCGCGGGTGGGCGCACCGACCCTTCATCGGGTCATTCGTGGCCCTACTGGCCGGCATCGCCGCCGGTGTCGGCGTGTGGGTGCTGCTCAACGGCGTCAACCCCATCGCCTGAGGTCTACTCCTGGCGGTAGGGGTTGGGCACCCGGCCCGAACTTGCCTCGGTGAGCTGCGGCAGCGTCGCGAACGTCACAGCCGGCAGTCGCAGCTCGTCGCCGCCTTTGAGGCGGGCGCGCGCCCACGAGCCGCGGTGGAAGCGCAGCCCGTCGATCTCCTCCCAGCGCACCGTGCGGCTGCCCCGCAGCGTCCGCACGGTGACGCCCTCCGCGTCCGCCACGGTGCGGAGCCGGATGATCAACGCCGACAAGATCACCGGGATGATGAGCAGCGGCGCCGAAGGCGGCCACACCAGCACCGGTATGAGCAGTCCCAGGGTCAGGTAGCCGACGGCGAGATGGGCCATCGGCGACACCCTGATGACGACGGGCGAGCCAGTAATCACCCCCGCATCATCCCACCGCCCGCGTTCGGGCCGGCGCCTCGGCGGCTGCGGGCCGCCGCGCGGGGACCGGATTTGACGGTTGAGCTGTGGGAAGGCTACCTTCGGGGACTATGGATACCGCCGGAAAGCCCGGGATGCTCGTAGTAATTAGTCGGCGCGTTGGTGCCTGACTAGCTCGTCAGCATTTCAGCGATCCAGCACCAACGCGCCAACCCTCGTGCAGCAGCCAGCTGACGGGGGTTTTTTCTTGCGCAGGACCAGACTTCAACAGCGAGACCAGAGGACAAGAGGACCCACAGTGAGCGCTCCCACCAGGCCGCAGAAACAGCGCCCGGCCGACATCGCCTCAGACGCCGCGGAAACCCCGGCTGCGGCCCCCACCAAGAACCCGAAACGTGTTGCGCCGGAACAGCTTACCGGTGCACAGTCGGTGATCCGGTCGCTGGAGGAGCTCGACGTCGAGGTCATCTTCGGCATCCCCGGCGGGGCGGTGCTGCCGGTCTACGATCCCCTGTACGACTCGAAGAAGCTGCGCCACGTGTTGGTTCGGCACGAGCAGGGCGCCGGGCACGCCGCGAGCGGCTACGCCCACGCCACCGGCAAGGTCGGCGTCATGATGGCCACGTCGGGTCCCGGCGCCACCAACCTCGTCACCCCCCTGGCCGATGCGCAAATGGACTCGATACCGGTGGTGGCCATCACGGGTCAGGTGGGCCGCACGCTGATCGGGACGGACGCCTTCCAGGAGGCTGACATCTCCGGCATCACGATGCCCATCACCAAGCACAACTTTTTGGTCCGCTCCGGCGACGAGATCCCGCAGGTGATCGCCGAGGCGTTCCACATCGCGTCGTCGGGGCGGCCGGGCGCGGTGCTCGTCGACATCCCCAAGGACGTGCTGCAGGGCCAGTGCACGTTCAGCTGGCCGCCGCGCATGGACCTTCCCGGCTACAAGCCGAACACCAAGCCGCACAACCGGCAGATCCGGGAGGCCGCCAAGCTGATCGCGGCCTCGCGCAAGCCGGTGCTGTACGTGGGGGGCGGGGTGATCCGCGGCGACGCGACCGAGCAACTGCGCGAGTTGGCCGAACTGACCGGCATTCCCGTCGTCACCACGCTGATGGCGCGCGGCGCGTTCCCGGACAGTCATCGCCAGCACCTCGGCATGCCCGGCATGCACGGCGCGGTCGCGGCGGTGGCGGGACTGCAGCGCAGCGACCTGCTGATCGCCCTGGGAACCCGCTTCGACGACCGGGTGACCGGGAAGCTCGACACCTTCGCGCCCGAGGCCAAGGTCATCCACGCCGACATCGACCCCGCCGAGATCGGCAAGAACCGGCACGCCGACGTGCCGATCGTCGGCGACGTGAAGGCCGTCATCGCCGAGCTGATCGCAATGCTGCGGGAGCGCGAAATCCCGGGCACCCTCGACATGGACGACTGGTGGGCCTACCTCGAGCAGGTCAAGTCCACGTATCCGCTGAGCTACGGCCCGCAGAGCGACGGCAGCCTCAGCCCGGAATACGTCATCGAGAAGCTGGGCCAAATTGCCGGCCCCGACGCGATCTACGTCGCCGGCGTGGGCCAGCACCAGATGTGGGCGGCGCAGTTCGTCTCCTACGAGAAGCCGCGCACCTGGCTGAACTCCGGCGGCCTGGGCACCATGGGGTTCGCAGTTCCGGCGGCCATGGGCGCCAAGCTGGCCCGCCCGGAGGCGGAGGTGTGGGCGATCGACGGCGACGGCTGCTTCCAGATGACCAACCAGGAACTGGCGACCTGCGCGATCGAGGGTGCGCCGATCAAGGTGGCACTAATCAACAACGGCAACCTGGGCATGGTGCGCCAGTGGCAGACCCTGTTCTACGAGGAGCGGTACTCGCAGACCGACCTCGCCACGCACTCGCACCGCATCCCGGACTTCGTGAAGCTGGCCGAGGCGCTGGGTTGCGTCGGATTGCGTTGCGAGCGTTCCGAAGACGTCGAAGACGTGATCAACCAGGCGCGCGCCATCAACGACCGCCCTGTCGTCATCGACTTCATCGTCGGCGCCGACGCGCAGGTGTGGCCGATGGTGGCCGCCGGCACCAGCAACGACGAGATCCAAGCGGCCCGCGGCATCCGCCCGCTGTTCGACGACGAAAGTGAAGGGCACGCCTGATGAACACCGTGACTCATACGCTGTCGGTGTTGGTGGAGGACAAGCCCGGTGTGCTCGCGCGGGTGGCCGCGCTGTTCTCCCGGCGCGGGTTCAACATCCAGTCCCTGGCCGTCGGTCCGACCGAACAGAAGGACATGTCGCGGATGACCATCGTGGTCTCCGCGGAGGAGACCCCGCTCGAGCAGATCACCAAGCAGCTCAACAAGTTGATCAACGTCATCAAGATCATCGAGCTGGACGAGGGCAACTCGGTGTCTCGCGAGCTGGCGCTCATCAAGGTGCGCGCCGATGCCGGCAGCCGCAGCCAGGTGATCGAGGCGGTGAATCTGTTCCGCGCCAAGGTCATTGACGTCGCGCCCGAGGCGTTGACGATCGAGGCCACCGGTAACCGCGGCAAGATCGAGGCGCTGTTGCGGGTGCTGGAGCCCTTCGGTATCAGGGAAATCGTCCAGTCGGGCGTGGTGTCGTTGTCCCGTGGTCCTCGCGGCCTCGGGACGGCTAAGTAAGTTAATTCAGATTGTCAGTTGATAAGGAGATAAAGAAGTGGCAACCGAGGCGTTAGAGATGTTCTACGACGACGACGCGGACCTGTCGATCATTCAGGGGCGCAAGGTCGGCGTCATCGGCTACGGCAGCCAGGGCCACGCCCACTCGCTGAGCCTGCGCGACTCCGGCGTCGACGTCCGGGTCGGTTTGAAGGAGGGCTCGAAGTCGCGGGCCAAGGTCGAGGAGCAGGGCCTGACCGTCGACACCCCCGCCGAGGTCGCCAAGTGGGCCGACGTGATCATGCTGCTGGCGCCGGACACCGCGCAGGCCGACATCTTCAAGAACGACATCGAGCCCAACCTGTCCGACGGCGACGCGCTGTTCTTCGGTCACGGCCTCAACATCCACTTCGGGCTGATCAAGCCGCCCGCCGAGGTCACCATCGCGATGGTGGCCCCGAAGGGGCCGGGCCACCTGGTGCGCCGCCAGTTCGTCGACGGCAAGGGTGTGCCGTGCCTGATCGCCGTCGACCAGGACCCGACCGGCAAGGGCGAGGCGCTGGCGCTGTCCTACGCCAAGGCCATCGGCGGCACCCGCGCCGGCGTCATCAAGACCACGTTCAAGGACGAGACCGAGACCGACCTGTTCGGTGAGCAGGCCGTGTTGTGCGGCGGCACGGAGGAATTGGTGAAGACCGGTTTCGATGTGATGGTCGAGGCGGGTTACCCGCCGGAGATGGCCTACTTCGAGGTGCTGCACGAGCTCAAGCTGATCGTCGACCTGATGTACGAGGGCGGCATCGCGCGGATGAACTACTCGGTGTCCGACACCGCGGAGTTCGGTGGCTACCTGTCGGGTCCGCGGGTCATCGACGCGGGCACGAAGGAGCGCATGCGGGAGATCCTGCGCGACATCCAGGACGGCACCTTCACCAAGAAGCTGGTCGAGAACGTCGAGGGCGGGAACAAGCAGCTCGAGCAGTTGCGCAAGGAGAACGCCGAGCATCCCATCGAGGTCGTCGGCAAGCGGCTGCGTGACCTGATGAGCTGGGTCGACCGGCCGATCACCGAGACGGCGTAGTCACTAGCGCGAGCAGACGCAAAAGCACCCGCACGCTCGGCGTGTCGCGTACGTTTGCGTCTGCTCGCGGGGCTAGCCGAGGCGGGCGGCCGTCGAGACCACCCGGCGTGCCAGGTGGTCGAGGGCGTTGGTGGTCGCCTCGTCCAGCGTCTCGATGTTGTCGTGGGTGGAAAGCAGGCTCGCCCCGTACGGATTGCCGTCGACGAATTTCAACGGATCGGTGTATCCCGGCGGGACAATGATGCCGCCGAAATGCATCAGCGTGACGTAGAGCGACAGCAGGGTCGTCTCCTGGCCGCCGTGCGGCGTGTTGGAGGACGTGAAGGCCGCGTACACCTTGTCCGCGAGCTGACCCTGGGCCCACAGCCCGCCCAGCGAGTCGAGGAACGTCCGCAATTGCGCTGCAGGAGAGCCGAAGCGCGTCGGCGACCCGAAGATCACCGCGTCGGCCCAGACGATGTCGTCGCCGGTAGCCGCCGGAAGATCCTTCGTCGCCTCGTAGTTGGCCGTCCAGGCCGGATTGTGCGCGAATGACTGCGGATCGTGCGTTTCCGCGACGTGCCTGACGCGGACGTCGGCGCCCGCGGACTCGGCCGCGGAAGCGACGCGTCGGGCCATTGCCGTGCCATGGCCGGTCGCCGAGTAATAGATGACAGCAAGCTTGGTCACCGCGTCATCGTAGGCCGGGTGGGCATTCGATGTGCCCGCCTTCGAGCGACAAGCCGGGGCTTCAACGCGGCCGCCGTTCATGCCCCCTCCGACGGGCCGCGTGGTGGATCGGCAGCCGCGACGACGGCGGCGCCGAGGCGTCAAGTCCAGCCGATAGTCTGTCCGGGTGACTCTGCCTGTTGTATTAATCGCCGACAAGCTCGCCCAATCAACCGTCGCCGCGCTCGGGGACCAGGTCGAGGTGCGCTGGGTGGACGGTCCGGACCGCGAGAAGCTGCTGGCCGCGGTGCCCGACGCCGACGCGCTGCTGGTGCGATCGGCCACCACCGTGGACGCCGAGGTGCTGGCCGCGGCGCCCAAGCTGAAGATCGTCGCCCGCGCGGGCGTCGGGCTCGACAACGTGGACGTGGACGCCGCCACCGAGCGGGGCGTGCTCGTCGTCAACGCCCCGACGTCGAACATCCACAGCGCCGCCGAACACGCCCTGGCACTGCTGCTGGCCGCGGCGCGCGAGATCCCGGCAGCCGACGCCTCGCTGCGCGCGCACACGTGGAAGCGATCGTCGTTCAACGGCACCGAGATCTTCGGCAAGACCGTGGGCGTGGTCGGTCTGGGCCGGATCGGGCAACTGGTCGCCCAGCGGCTCGCCGCCTTCGGCGCCCATCTCGTCGCGTACGACCCGTACGTCTCGCCGGCCCGCGCCTCGCAACTCGGCATAGAACTGCTGGCCCTCGACGATCTGTTGGCTCGCGCCGACTTCATCTCGGTGCACCTGCCGAAGACCCCCGAGACGGCGGGCCTGATCGGCAAGGAGGCGCTGGCGAAGACGAAGCCGGGCGTGATCATCGTCAACGCCGCGCGCGGCGGGCTCGTCGACGAGGCGGCGCTGGCCGAGGCGGTGAGCAGCGGTCACGTGCGCGCGGCCGGCATCGACGTCTTCGCCAAGGAGCCGTGCACCGACAGCCCGCTGTTCGACCTGCCGCAGGTGGTCGTCACGCCGCACCTCGGCGCGTCCACCGCCGAGGCACAGGATCGCGCCGGCACCGACGTCGCGGCGAGCGTGAAGCTGGCGCTGGCCGGTGAATTCGTGCCGGACGCCGTGAACGTCGGCGGCGGCGTGGTCAACGAGGAGGTCGCGCCCTGGCTGGACCTGGTGCGCAAGCTCGGGGTGCTGGCCGCCGCGCTGTCCGACGGGCTGCCCACCTCGCTTTCGGTGCAGGTGCGCGGCGAACTCGCCTCGGAAGACGTTGAGATACTGAAGCTCTCGGCGCTGCGCGGGCTGTTCTCCGCCGTCATCGAGGACCAGGTCACCTTCGTCAACGCGCCGGCGCTGGCCTCTGAGCGCGGCGTCACGGCCGAACTCACCACGGCTTCGGAAAGCCCCAACCACCGCAGCGTGGTCGACGTGCGGGCCGTCGGGCACGACGGGTCGACCGTCAACGTGGCCGGCACGCTGTCGGGCCCGCAGCTGGTTGAGAAGATCGTCCAGATCAATGGGCGCAACTTCGACCTGCGCGCCCAGGGCGCCAACCTGGTGATCAACTACATGGACCAGCCCGGCGCGCTGGGAAAGATCGGCACCTTGCTGGGCGCCGCAGGCGTGAACATTCAAGCGGCCCAACTGAGCGAGGACACCGAGGGTCCGAGCGCCACCATCCTGCTGCGGGTCGACCGGGACGTTCCCGACGATGTGCGGTCGGCGATCACGGCCGCGGTGGGCGCCAACAAGCTCGAGGTGGTTGATCTCTCGTGAAGTTGGCGGTGATCGGCGGCGACGGAATCGGTCCGGAAGTGGTCGCCGAGGCGATCAAGGTCCTCGACTCCGTGCTGCCCGGCGTGCAGAAGACCGACTACGACCTGGGCGCCCGGCGCTACCACGCCACGGGCGAGCTGCTGCCGGATTCGGTGCTTGCCGAATTGCGTGAGCACGACGCGATTCTCCTGGGCGCGGTCGGTGACCCATCGGTGCCCAGCGGTGTGCTGGAGCGAGGGCTGTTGCTGCGCCTGCGGTTTGAACTGGACCACCACGTCAACCTGCGGCCAGCCCGGCTGTATCCAGGCGTGAGCGGTCCGCTCGCCGGTAACCCCGACATCGATTTCGTGGTGGTGCGCGAAGGGACTGAAGGCCCCTACACCGGTACCGGCGGCGCGATCCGCGCCGGGACGCCGAACGAGGTGGCCACCGAGGTCAGCCTCAACACCGCGTTTGGTGTGCGCAGGGTGGTGGTCGACGCGTTCGAGCGGGCGCAGCGGCGCCGCAAACACCTGACGCTGGTGCACAAGAACAACGTGCTGACGTTCGCCGGGAAGCTGTGGTCGCGAATCGTGGCCGAGGTGGGGGAGCAATACCCCGACGTCGAGGTGGCTTATCAGCACGTCGACGCGGCCACCATCTTCCTGGTCAACGACCCGGGGCGGTTCGACGTGATCGTCACCGACAACCTGTTCGGTGACATCATCACCGACCTGGCGGCGGCGGTGTGCGGCGGAATCGGCTTGGCGGCAAGCGGAAACATCGACGCCACCCGCACCAACCCGTCGATGTTCGAGCCCGTGCACGGCAGTGCGCCCGACATCGCGGGCCAGGGCATCGCCGACCCCACCGCGGCGGTCATGTCGGTAGCGCTGCTCCTCGCGCACCTCGGCGAGGACCAAGCCGCTACCCGGGTGGACGAGGCTGTCGCGAAGCATCTGGCAACGCGCGGGACCGAACGGCTTGCCACACGCGATGTCGGCGAACGGATTGTCGCCGCGCTCTGATCTCCAAACCCGGCGGGAGCAAGCGGGTGGGTACCAATGGCGCTGCCAGGAGCGGGAATACGCCGCACAGCAGCCACGCCGGCGGGTATTTGGCCGCGCCGATGAACGCGCCGAAGATCGGTGGTCCCGCGGCGGCGATCAGGCGCTGGGTGGTGTTCTGGATGCCCAGCGCCCGCCCGCTCCAGAACGGTCCGGCGAATTCCGTGATGGCCGTTGCCTCCAGCCCGTTGTCGAGCGCCGCGATCACCGAGATCACCACCATCAACGGCGCTTGGTAGCGGGAATTCAGAAGGTCGGCCCACGCCAACAGGAAGAGCGTCACGGCGGCGGCCAAAGCGATGATGCGCACCGGGCGCATCCGTGAGCCGATTCGGTCGGACCACCGGCCGACCGCGATGCGCCCGATGGCGCCGAGCAGCTGGGACAGGGTCACCAAGCCGCCGGCGGCGGCGACCGACCAATGCAGGTTCCGGATCAGCCACACCAGCATGAACGTCACGGTCACCGTCTGGGGCATCATCATCAGGCCCGCCACCGCGTGAATTCGCCACAGCAGCAACGACCCCCGGTAGGGGCTGGCAAGTTCTTGCTCTTCGGCGTTCTCGCGGGGTTTGCGCGGCGGATCGATGATGCCCACCGCACTGGCCACCGCGCCCAACGCGCACGCCAGTGCCGGGAACATCAACCCGGCGGTCGGCCCGCGCTCGGTCAGCTCGGGAATCACGAGCGCGCCCAAAGCGATACCCAACGGTTGCGCCGTCTGGCGAAAGCCCATCGCCAAACCGCGCTGGTGCGGGGGAAACCAGGCCGAGACCAGCCGGCCGCCCGCCGCGTTGCAACTGGCGGCGGCCATCCCGCCGAGAAACAGGAACACACCCGTCAGCGTCATCGAATGCACCGACGCCGCGGCGTAGGCGGCCACGGCCGTAAGCGCCGACCCCGCGGTCATCACCACGCGCTCGCCGACCCTGTCGAGCAGGTAACCCCAGAGCACGAGGGTGACGACCATTCCCCAGCTCGGCATCGAGGACAGCAGGCCCGCCTCGTCGAGCGCGATGTTGCGCGCCGCTTGCAACGAGGGGATGAGGAACGCCACGCCGTTGATGAAGAGGAACGAACTTGCCGTTGCCACCAGTGAAACGACCAGGATGGACCACCGTGCGCGGCCGCTGAGTTGGCCGGTGGCGGCGACGTCCGTCTGCATTCCCCATGCTTGCACATGTCGGAAAACCCGCTGGTGATGCTCGTGACGGCGCGCACGCAGGGCCGCCCGACCGAGCCGGTCACTGGTCAGTAGGCTCAACGAAATGCGCCTTGGTCGAATCGCCAGCCCCGACGGCGTCGCCTTCGTGAGTATCGAGGGTGACACGTCCGACCCCACCGGGATGACCGCCCGCGAGATCGCCGAGCACCCCTTCGGCACGCCGACTTTCACCGGCCGATCGTGGCCGCTCGCCGATGTCCGGCTGCTCGCCCCGATCCTGGCGGGCAAGGTGGTGTGCGTTGGGAAGAACTACGCCGACCACATTGCCGAGATGAGCAGCCTCACCGGCCCGGCGCCGGCCGATCCGGTGATATTCCTCAAGCCCAACACCGCGATCGTCGGCCCCAACGCGCCGATCAAATTGCCCGCCAACGCATCACCCGTGCACTTCGAGGGTGAGCTGGCCGCGGTGATCGGCCGGCCGTGCAAGGACGTCTCCGCCGCTCAGGCCGCCGACAACATCCTCGGCTATACGATCGCCAACGACGTGTCGGCACGCGATCAACAACAGGCCGACGGCCAGTGGACCCGCGCCAAAGGGCACGACACCTTCTGCCCCGTCGGGCCCTGGATCGTCACCGACGTCGATCCGGCGGACTTGGAGCTGCGCACCGAGGTCAACGGTGACGTGAAGCAAAACAGCCGGACATCGCTGATGATTCACGACGTCGGCGACATCATCGAATGGATCTCGGCCGTCATGACACTGCTGCCCGGGGACCTCATCCTCACCGGCACGCCGGCCGGCGTCGGACCCATCGAAGACGGAGACACCGTCTCCATCACGATCGAGGGCATCGGCACCCTGTCCAATCCCGTGGTCCGGAAGGGCAAGTCATGACGGCGGCCGGGCAGGTGCGCGTGCGGTTCTGCCCTTCGCCCACCGGCACCCCGCACGTGGGAATGGTGCGGACCGCGCTGTTCAACTGGGCCTACGCCCGGCATACCGGCGGCACGTTCGTTTTTCGCATCGAGGACACCGACGCCGAACGCGACAGCGAGGAAAGCTATCTCGCGCTGCTCGACGCGCTGCGCTGGCTCGGGCTGAACTGGGACGAGGGCCCCGAGGTGGGTGGGCCCTATGGCCCGTATCGCCAGTCGCAGCGCAAGGAGGTCTACCGCGAGGTGGTGGACAGGCTTCTCGAAGCGGGGGAGGCCTACTACGCCTTCTCGACGCCCGAGGAGGTCGAGGCTCGCCACATCGCCGCTGGCCGCAATCCGAAGCTGGGCTACGACAACTTCGATCGGCGGCTGACCGACCCGCAGCGCGCGGCCTTCCTGGCGGAGGGGCGCAAGCCCGTCGTTCGCCTGCGGATGCCGGACGCGGATCTGGCGTGGGACGACCTCGTCCGCGGCGCCACCACGTTCGCCGCGGGCAGCGTGCCCGATTTCGCGCTGACCCGGGCCAACGGAGACCCGTTGTACACCTTGGTTAACCCGGTCGACGACGCGTTGATGAAGATCACCCATGTGCTGCGCGGCGACGATCTGCTGCCGTCGACGCCGCGTCAGCTCGCGCTCTATCAATCGCTGATCCGGATCGGCGTGGCCGAGTGGACCCCGCAGTTCGCCCACCTGCCAACGGTATTGGGGGAGGGCACGAAGAAGCTGTCGAAGCGCGATCCGCAATCCAATCTTTTCGCCCACCGCGACCGGGGATTCCTCCCCGAGGGACTGCTGAATTACCTTGCGCTGCTGGGTTGGGCGATCGCCGACGACCATGACCTGTTCAGCCTCGACGAGATGGTGGCCGCGTTCGATGTCGTCGACGTCAACTCCAACCCGGCCCGGTTCGACCAGAAGAAGGCCGACGCTCTGAACGCCGAGCACATCCGGATGCTCGAGCCGGCGGATTTCGCGGCCCGGCTGCGGGCCTACTTCGACGTCCACGACTACCGCCTCGGGCTGGACGACGCGGCGTTCGCCACCGCTGCCGATTTGGTGCAGACCCGCATCGTGGTGCTGGGCGACGCCTGGAACCTGCTGAAGTTCCTCAACGAGGACGAGTATGCGATCGACCCGAAGGCGGCGGCCAAGGAGCTAGGTTCCGACGCGGGTCCGGTGCTCGACGCCGCCCTGGCCGCGCTGGGCGGCCTGCCGGAGTGGACCACGGCGCACATCGAGGCCGCCCTGAAAACTGCGCTCATCGACGATCTGGCGCTCAAACCGCGCAAGGCCTTCGGTCCGATCAGAGTTGCCGTCACCGGGACGACGATCAGCCCGCCGTTGTTCGAATCGCTGGAATTACTCGGCCGCGAGCGCGGCTTGCGTCGCCTGAGCGCGGCCCGCGAAGCGATTGTCTAGAAGACGAACGATGCGCGTGCGGATTGGCGGCTCAGTCTTTGGTAGTCTGCACAACGGCTTACAAAGGGGCTTACAAAGGGGCTTACAAAGGCCCGCAACCGCTGGCGGCCGCGGCAACCGAAGGCTCTCCGAGTCCAAGGAACGCTGCTGACCAGCGGTGATAGGCAGCCGATGGGGTATGGTGTAATTGGCAACACAGCTGATTCTGGTTCAGCCATTCTAGGTTCGAGTCCTGGTACCCCAGCCAAACTCTCGTCTCGAGCAGGCGGTGCAGGCGATTAGGTGGGCCTTCCACCGTGAGCTATGCTGACTGCTCGGATCAGTTCTGGCCCCGTCGTCTAGCGGCCTAGGACGCCGCCCTCTCACGGCGGTAGCGTGGGTTCGAATCCCATCGGGGCTACAAATTACTGATCGGCCGCCCGCGCGGCTGGGGCGGTCGACCCGCCCACCGGCATATGCGGCAGGCCAAGCTTGCGGTGATCCCAGGACCGGGCGCGGTGTGGCACGATTCGCACGCAGACGCGCTTGTTCATCATCTGCTCCACGAACGGCTTCATCTCGTCGCTGTAGGGGCCGGTGTAGCGCTCGAAGACGCTGACGCCGACGCGGTATGCGACATCGGGGTCGTCGACGATCTCGGCCACCCCCTCGAAGGACACCCCTCGCAGGGTGTCGTAGGTGTCGCCGTCCTCGATCAGGAAGCTCACCCTCGGATCGCGTTTGAGGTTGACCGCCTTCTGCGACTTGGCCTTGGTCTCCAGCCAGATCTCCCCGTCGACCACGGCGTACCACATCGCGGTCAGGTGCGGCTGGCCGTCGGTACCGACGGTCGCCAAGGTTCCGGTGCGGCTCTTCACGACATAATCGGTGATCTCGTCCTCGGACATGACGATGCTCGCGCGCTGATTGGTTCCCATGGCGGTCAGTCTGTCAGGTCGCCTCTTTCGAGTGCGCAGTGACGGCGTTGGGTGTGTAGCCAGTGCGGGGGTTCGGCGGGTTTGAGCGCTCTGGTTGCACACTCGACGGCCAGGTTGCAACGGGCTTGGGCTGGGCTTCGGCGTTCGAGTGTGCATGCACGGCGTCGAGTGTGTAGCCGGTGCGGGGATTTGGCGGGTTTGAGCGCTAAGGTTTCACACTCGACGGGCTGGTTTCACACTCGACGCCCCGACCGCCTCAGAGCCGGCGAGTCAGCGCCTCCGAGGCGGAGAGCAAATCGGCCGCCCACCGTACGCCGGGGCGGCGGCCCATCCGATCGATGGGCCCAGACACGGATATGGCGGCGATCACAGCGCCGCGGCCGTCGCGCACCGGTGCCGAGACGCTCGCCACCCCGGGCTCGCGCTCGGCCACGCTTTGCGCCCATCCCCGCCGCCGAACTTCGGCCAGGACACGGTCGGTGAATTTCGCCGACGGCAGGACGGCCTTCTGCGTGGTGGCGTCGCTGTAGGCCAAGAGCACCTTGGCCCCCGATCCGGCCGTCATCGGCAGACGTGCGCCGACGGGGACCGTATCGCGAAGGCCGACAGCCGGTTCCAGGGCGGCGACGCAGACTCGTGACGTGCCCTCCCTGCGGTACAGCTGGACGCTCTCGCCCGTTGTCTCGCGCAGCTGCGGCAGGACCACCGCGCCGGCGGCCAACAGGGGATCGTTGACCTGGCTGGCGAGCTCGCTGACCGCGGGACCCAGCCGCCAGCGTCCGTCTTCGTCACGGGCCATCAAGCGATGAACTTCCAACGCGGCCGCCAAGCGGTACGCGGTCGCCCTCGGCAGGCCGGTGCGCTCGCAGAGTTCGGTCAACCCGCATGGGGATTCCGCGACGGTGTGCAGCACCACCACGGCTTTGTCGAGTACGCCGATGCCGCTATGCTGTCTCATAGAGAGATACTAACGTCTCATATATTGAGATGGCAGCCCGAAATGACCGAATAGAGGCGAATTCGAGATGGGATCCGACACCGCGGGAGCCGACAAGCCGCGCACGATGGCCGAAAAGGTCTGGAACGACCACGTTGTGGCATCGGGCGCCGAGCAGGGCGATGCTCCCGACCTCATCTACATCGACCTGCACCTGGTGCACGAAGTCACCAGCCCGCAGGCCTTCGACGGCCTCCGCCTGGCCGGTCGACCGGTGCGCCGACCCGACCTGACCCTGGCCACCGAGGATCACAACGTGCCCACCGTCGACATCGACAAGCCGATCGCCGACCCAGTCTCGCGCACTCAAGTCGAGACGTTGCGGCACAACTGCGCCGAATTCGGCGTCCGGCTCTATCCGATGGGTGATATCGAGCAGGGCATCGTCCACGTGGTGGGACCGCAGCTGGGGCTGACCCAGCCGGGAATGACGATCGTGTGTGGGGATAGTCACACCTCGACGCACGGGGCATTCGGCGCACTCGCCATGGGAATCGGCACCTCGGAGGTCGAACACGTCCTGGCCACGCAGACTTTGCCGCTGCGGCCGTTCAAGACGATGGCGGTCAATGTCGAGGGACACCTGGCCGCGGGTGTGACGGCCAAAGACATCATTCTGGCGTTGATCGCCAAGATCGGCACCGGTGGTGGACAGGGCCATGTCATCGAATACCGCGGCAGCGCCATCGAATCGCTTTCCATGGAAGGCCGGATGACGGTCTGCAATATGAGCATCGAGGCCGGCGCCCGCGCGGGCATGGTGGCGCCCGACGAGATCACTTACGAATATCTGCGCGGCCGCCCACACGCCCCGACGGGCGCCCAGTGGGACGAGGCGATCGCCTACTGGCAACGCTTGCGCACCGACGACGGTGCCGAGTTCGACACCGAGGTATACCTCGACGCAAGCGAGTTGAGTCCTTTCGTCACGTGGGGAACCAATCCCGGCCAGGGGGTGCCGTTGTCGGCGGCGGTCCCGGATCCCGAGCTGATCGCCGACGACGGCGAGCGTGAGTCCGCCGAGAAAGCGTTGGCCTATATGGACCTTCGGCCCGGAACGCCGATGCGTGAAATCGGCGTCGACGCCGTGTTCGTCGGGTCTTGTACCAACGGTCGTATCGAGGATCTGCGCGCGGTGGCCGAGGTGCTGCGGGGCCGCAAGGTGGCTCCCGGGGTGCGGATGCTGGTCGTTCCCGGCTCGATGCGCGTGCGCGCGCAGGCCGAAGCCGAAGGGCTGGGTGAGCTTTTCACCGCGGCCGGCGCCGAGTGGCGGCAGGCGGGCTGCTCGATGTGCTTGGGCATGAACCCCGACCAGCTAGCGCCCGGCGAGCGGTGCGCCGCGACTTCCAACCGCAACTTCGAAGGGCGGCAGGGCAAAGGCGGCCGCACGCATCTCGTGTCGCCGGTCGTCGCGGCCGCGACGGCGGTCCGCGGAAAACTCTCCGCGCCTGCCGACTTGAACTCACACTGACCAGAATCGAGGACGACGATGGAGCCATTTCGCACCCACACCGGCATCGGCGTGCCGCTGCGCCGGTCCAATGTGGACACCGACCAGATTATCCCGGCGGTGTATTTGAAGCGCGTGACGCGGACCGGATTTGAGGACGGCTTGTTCGCGACGTGGCGGTCGGATCCGTCATTCGTACTCAACCTCAGCCCGTTTGACCGAGGTTCGGTCCTCGTTGCGGGACCCGATTTCGGCACCGGCTCGTCCCGGGAGCACGCGGTGTGGGCCCTCATGGACTTCGGGTTTCGGGTGGTTATCTCATCCCGGTTTGGTGACATTTTTCGGGGCAACGCGGGCAAGGCGGGCCTGCTGGCGGCCGAAGTCTCCCAAGACGGCGTGGAACTCCTCTGGAAGCTCATCGAGCAGAGCCCGGGTCTGGAAATCACTGTCAATCTTCAAGATCGAAATATCACCGCCGGAACGGTGGTGCTGCCGTTCAGGATTGACGACCACACCGCCTGGCGGCTACTCGAAGGACTCGACGATATAGGCCTTACGCTGCGGAAACTCGACAAGATCGAGTCGTTCGAAGCCGCTCGCCCGGCGTGGAAACCGCGCACTCTGCCAGCTTCCTAACGGGTCAATCCGGGCCGAATTTTTTCTCGGTCGACTAACTAAAACACCCGATTTCCGGCACCCCCCACCGGTCAAGGGCGGCAACCGGATTGCGAAAATGTCGGTCCGCCGGCCGTGAAACTGCGCGTGGCTCTTGGAAATTTGCTGGGTGAGGGTTTACCGTGTCCACTAGTCGGTTCGCAACAACGAGGACCACTAGCTTGGAGGGATTGGATGAACAAAGCAGAGCTCATTGACGTGCTCACACAGAAATTGGGCTCGGACCGCCGGCAGGCCACGGCCGCCGTCGAAAATGTCGTCGACACCATTGTGCGCGCGGTGCACAAGGGTGAGAGCGTCACCATTACCGGGTTCGGTGTCTTCGAGCAGCGGCGGCGCGCGGCCCGCGTGGCCCGCAACCCGCGCACCGGTGAGACGGTGAAGGTGAAGCCGACGTCCGTGCCGGCGTTCCGGCCGGGTGCCCAATTCAAAGCGGTTGTGGCTGGCGCACAGCGCCTCCCGGCGGAAGGACCCGCAGTGAAACGTGGTGTTGGAGCAGGTGTGGCGAAGAAGGTGGCCAAGAAGGCCCCCGCCAAGAAAGCCGCGAGCAAGGCGCCCGCCAAGAAGGCCGCAACCAAGGCAGCGCCCGCCAAGAAGGCCGTGACCAAGGCTCCGGCCAAGAAGGCTGCGCCCGCCAAGAAGGTCGTTACCAAGGCTCCGGCCAAGAAGGCCGTGACCAAGGCTCCGGCCAAGAAGGCTGCGCCCGCCAAGAAGGTGGCCACCAAGGCTCCGGCCAAGAAGGCCGTGACCAAGGCTCCGGCCAAGAAGGCTCCGGCCAAGAAGACGCCCGCGCGTCGCGGCCGTCGCTAGTAACAAATTCCAGACGCGAATACCCTTCGGTGGCAGCGGTGCCCCCGAAGGGTATTCGCGTGCTAGGCCCGCACGTTGGCGGCGAGCGCGCCGCCGATGTGGTCGGCAGCCAACAGCCGACCACCCGCCAGCGACAGCACCCAGGTACTGCCCTTGTGGTTGCGGGATTTGTCCGGCCGCGCCCCGTCGCGATCGCACCACCACTGGACTAGGTCCGGAATCACCTTGCCCTGCGAGCAGATCACCGGTGTGCCGTCGCGCTCCGCGATCTGCAGCATTCGCTGACGGGCCCGCTTCGGGCTCTTGGCGTAAGCCTCCTCGGTCAGGGCGGGTTCGTTGTGGATGGTCACACCCAACTCCTCGGCCAGCGGCTGCACCGTCTGGTGGCAGCGAAGGCGGTCGGCCGCGTACACCTCCGAGGCGCCGAAGGACATCAGCTGCGGAACCAGGGCCTCCGCCTGGGCGCGTCCTCGTTTGTCGAGGGGCCGTTTTGCGTCGTCTCCGGAGAAGCGAGACTTGCTTCCGGCGGTCCCGTGCCGGACCACCAGCACGGTTTTCGTGTCGGCGGGATGTTGGGCGAAGTGGCGGAGCATCTTTCGGTCTTGGGGGTAGTCGAGGCGCCGCATCGCCTCGTCGGCCGGCAGCCAGATCAGCTCGTCCACTTCTTTGCCGGGATGGAATTCGCCGCCGTTGCTGCGCGCCGCCCAGTAGTAGACCTTTTTGATGCCCTGATCGATCGGGTAACTCACCAAGTCCAGCCGCCTGCCCAATGTGGCTCGGTGACCGGTCTCCTCCAACACTTCCCGCACCGCGGCCACGGGTGCCGTCTCGCCGGGATCGACCTTCCCCTTGGGCAGCGACCAGTCGTCGTAGCGGGGGCGGTGGATCACGGCGATCTCCAGGACCGGATTCGCCGTCTCGGTGGGTCGCCAAAGGACTGCTCCGGCGGCGTACACGATTCGGCTCCCCGAGCGCCGAGCGGCGGACGAGTCCTGATTTGGCACGTCAACTCCTGCAGGTTAATTCGGTCGGGGCCGCGCACACGGTCGCGGGTGCGGCCCGAAAATAACCGGAAATGACCACACAGTGTTAACTGCGGTGCCGCTCCATCAACGATACTTGGTGGTCGCGCACGGTCTGGCCGTCCTGCGGCGACGCGGTCCACTGCCCGTCCGCCCTGAGCTCCCAGCACCGGGTGGCCGCGTCCAGTGCGGACTCGAACAGGTCGTCGAGGTACGCGGTCAGCTTGGGATCCTTCACCTGAACCAGCGCCTCGACGCGCCGGTCGAGGTTGCGGTGCATCATGTCGGCGCTGCCGATCCAGAACTCGCCCAGGCGGTTGAAATGCATAATCCGCGAGTGCTCGAGGAAGCGCCCGAGAATCGAGCGAACGGTGATGTTCTCGGAATAGCCTTCCGCGCCGGGGCGCAGCGCGCAGATGCCTCGAACGACGACCTCGACCCGCACACCCGCCTGTGATGCGCGATACAGCGCGTCGATGACCTGCTCGTCGACAAGGGCGTTCATCTTCATGCGGATGCGGCCGCCGCCGCTTTCCTGGTGCGCGGCGACCTCGCGCTCGACGCGCTCGATGATGCCGGTGCGGATGCTGTGCGGAGCGACCAGGAGGTTGCGGTAGGAAACCTTGCGCGAGTAGCCGGTCAGCGAATTGAACAAGTCGGTCAGGTCGGCGCCGATCTCCGGCGACGCCGTCAGCAGCCCGACGTCCTCGTACAGCCGCGCCGTCTTGCCGTTGTAATTGCCCGTGCCGATGTGGCAATAACGCCGGATCGTCGACCCCTCGCGGCGCACCACCAGACAGGTCTTGCAGTGCGTCTTGAGCCCGACGTACCCGTAGACCACATGCACCCCGGCTTGTTCCAGTGTGCGTGCCCAGCGGATGTTGGCCTGCTCGTCGAAGCGGGCCTTGATCTCAACCAATGCCACCACCTGCTTGCCGGCTTCGGCGGCGGCGATGAGCGCCCGGACGATCGGCGAGTCGCCCGATGTGCGGTACAGCGTCTGTTTGATCGCCAGGACGTTGGGGTCGGCCGCGGCCTGCTCGATGAATCGCTGAACGCTGGTCGAGAACGAGTCGTACGGATGATGAAGCAGCACATCGCCTTCCCGCAGGGTCGCGAAGATGCTCCTCGGTGTCTCGCGGTCCGCGAAAGCGGCATGCGTGTCCGGAACCCAGGCAACGTCTTTGAGTGCCGGCCGGTCGATGCCGTAGATCTGCCACAGCGACGAGAGGTCAAGCAGCCCGGGGACTTCGATGACGTCACCGGGGTGCACGTCGAGTTCGCGCAGCAGCAGTTCCAACATGCTCTCGGTCATGTCGTCGGCGATCTCGAGTCGCACGGGCGACCCGAACCTCCTGCGCGCCAATTCCCGTTCCAGCGCCTGGAGCAGGTCCTCGTCGCGGTCCTCCTCGACCTCATAATCGGCGTTGCGGGTGATACGGAATGCGTGGTGCTCGACGATCTCCATGCCCGGAAACAGCACCGGCAGGAACGCCGCGATCAGCTCCTCCATTGGCAGGTAGCGGACAACGGCGGGCCGCTCGCCCTCGTCGGCGGCGCCGCGGGACTGCAGCTCGACGAAGCGATCGACGTTGTTGGGCACCTTGACTCGGGCGAAGTGCTGGCCGCCGTCCTCGGGCTGGCGGACCATGACCGCCAGGTTCAGGCTCAAGCCGCTCACGAACGGGAACGGGTGCGCGGGGTCGACGGCCAGCGGCGTCAGGACGGGGAAGACCTGCTCCATGAAATAGGTGGAGAGCTGGGCCTGTTCGGCCTCGTCGAGATCGGCCCACGTGACGATGTGGATGCCCTCTTCGGCGAGCGCCGGGCGCACCGCGTCGAGGAAGACGCGGGCATGCCGGGTCGCGATTCGCTGAGTCTGCTCACCGATGAGCGCAAGTTGCGCCCGCGGCGTGAGGCCGTCCGCCGACCGGACCGACAGCCCCATCTCGTCGCGGCGCTTGAGGCCGGCGACCCGAACCATATAGAACTCGTCGAGGTTCGAGGCGAAGATCGCCAGGAATTTGGCCCGCTCGAGCAGGGGCAGTGAGTTATCGGCTGCCAACGCCAGAACGCGGGCATTGAAATCCAGCCAGCTCAGTTCCCGATTGAGGTAGCGCTCCTCCGGCAGCTCGTCGGTGATTGCCGCGGGGGTGGCCGCGGGGGGCGCAGTCAGGGTGGAGTCGCCTGGATGCCAGATGTTCTCGTCGGGCCGCGCCTCGGCTTCGATTTCGGTCACCCTGCGATCATTGCTCATGACCCACGCATGCTGCTAGCGCATGGCGGACATCCATTCGCCATTGGCGCTGCGTTCACCGTCTGGAAATGCGGGCTGATCCGATTATGGTGAGGCGTCTCCCGCAAGTGGGATGCGGCCCGGCGCCCGGCCGCGCCGCGCTGGTCGATCATCTCCGGGCGCTATCCGCCGAAATCGCGGCGAGGATGGTGATTCGCCCGGGTAACCGCGACCGCCGCGGCAATCTCGCCGCCGAATACGCAGACGCGGGCTAATGATGCGCGAGGCTCCGGGCGGTCGCCGGGCCGACTCCGAGCTGACGGGCGGCCGCCAGATCGGCGGGTGTGTCGACATCGCATCGCAGCCCCGGCCACGCGCCGGTCAGCTCGATCGCTCCCGAACGACGGTGCCGCGCCGCGGAATCCGCTCCGAAGTGCGGATCGAGCGCCGTTCCGAACGCACACAGCGCCGAGGTGCCCGTCGCCAACCGGTCGGCGACGAAGCTGCGCTGGTGCTGGCGCGCGGCCGCGATCGCCTCCGCTAGCTCCCGACTCTGTAGAGCGGGTAAATCCCCTTGCAGGACAACATAATTCGCGAACAAATCCGTGACCGATCGTTCCGCCGTGGCGATCGCGTGGTTCAGCGGGTCGCTGTGGCCCTCGGGCGTCGGGTCGTCCACCACCCGGGCCCCGAGTTGGGTCGCCGCGGCCGCCGCGGCGGCGTCGGGCGTGATGACGGTGATCGCGCCCACGGCCTTGACACGGCTCGCGGCGGACAGGGTGTCCACCAACATGGCGAGGACCACGCTTTCCCTGGTCCGCGGGGAAAAGACCGGCGCCAGCCTGGTCTTCGCGGCGGCTAGCCGCTTCACCGCGATGATCAGCGCCACTTCACCCGCATCGCCGGCGCGCGTGCCGCTCATGAAAGCCATCCTGCCAGCACCGCGCGTGGCCCCCGGCGGCGCCGGGCTCGCGATCACCGCTGGGCTGATGGCGGTGACCCGCTTCGCCCGGCGGCGCCGGGCTCGCGATCACCGCTGGGCTGATGGCGGTGACCCGCTTCGCCCGGCGGCGCCGGGCTCGCGATCACCGCTGGTCGACCGTGGGGCGGTCCCTGTTCTAGGGTGTATCGGCTGCATGCCGCGGACTGACGGGGGTGGTGAATGGCCGGCACATCGGGCGCCGTTGCGGTCATGGGCGCCGGTGCTTGGGGCACCGCGCTGGCCAAGGTGCTCGTCGATGCCGGGGGGCCGGCGACCGCGGTGACGCTGTGGGCCCGCAGGCCCCACGTTGCCGACCAGATCAACTCGACCCGATACAACCCCGACTACCTGCCCGGCACGCTGTTGCCGGACGGCATCCGCGCCACGACGGACGCGGGCGAGGCGCTCAGCGGCGCGACGACCGTCCTCCTGGGCGTGCCCGCGCAGACGCTTCGCGCGAATCTCGAGGACTGGGTTCCGGCATTGACCGACGGTGCGACTCTCGTCAGCCTCGCAAAGGGCATCGAGCTGGAAACCCTCATGCGGATGAGCCAGGTGATCGTGTCGGTGACCGACGTCGAACCCGATCACGTCGCGGTGATCTCTGGGCCCAACCTGGCCAGCGAGATCGCCGGATGCCAGCCCGCGGCCACCGTCGTCGCCTGCACCGACTCCGGGCGCGCTGTTGCGCTGCAGCGCATGCTCAACACCGGTTATCTCCGCCCGTACACCAACAGCGACGTGATCGGCACCGAGATCGGCGGAGCCTGCAAGAACGTCATCGCGCTGGCATGCGGGATGGCGGCCGGCGTCGGGCTCGGCGAGAACACCGCGGCGGCGATCATCACCCGCGGCCTCGCGGAGATCATGCGGCTGGGCATTGCACTCGGAGCCAAGGCCGCGACGTTGGCCGGGCTGGCCGGAGTCGGCGACCTGGTCGCCACCTGCACGTCGCCGTATTCGCGCAACCGCTCGTTCGGCGAATGCCTCGGCCGCGGCGGGACGATGGAGTCGGCGATGCAGGCGCGTGACGGGCACGTCGTCGAGGGCGTCACCTCCTGCGAGTCGGTACTCGCGCTGGCGTCCAGTTACGACGTCGAGATGCCGCTGACCGACGCCGTGCACCGGGTCTGCCACAAGGGCCTTTCCGTCGACGAGGCGATGGCCCTGTTGCTGGGCCGCAGCACCAAGCCCGAGTGACGCAAACGCGCAGCCAGGCCGCCGCCGTCCGACCCCGGGGCCGCGCACCCGGTAGCCTCTGAAGGTTGTGAGTGCTAGCGACCGGTCGGACCGGGTGCGTGTCGCCGTCGTCTTCGGCGGCCGCAGCAACGAGCACGCCATCTCCTGCGTCTCCGCCGGCAGCATCCTGCGCAACCTCGACCCCGAGCGCTTCGAGGTGATCGCCGTGGGGATCACGCCGGAAGGTGCGTGGGTGCTCACCGACGGTGACCCCGACGCGCTGGCGATCACCAACCGGCAGCTGCCCGCGGTGACGGCCCAGTCGGGAACGGAGCTCGCGCTGCCGGCCGATCCGGGCCGTAGCGGCCAGCTGGTGGCGCTGCAGCCCGGCGCCGGCGAGGTTCTGGCGTCCGTCGACGTCGTCTTCCCGGTGCTGCACGGCCCCTACGGCGAGGACGGCACCATCCAGGGTTTGCTGGAACTCGCCGACGTGCCGTACGTGGGCGCCGGGGTCTTGGCCAGCGCCGCCGGCATGGACAAGGAATTCACTAAGAAGCTGCTGGCCGCCGAGGGGCTGCCGGTCGGCCCGCACATCGTCTTGCGCCCGAAACGCCCGACGCTGCATCCCGAGGAACGGGAGCGCCTGGGCCTGCCTGTCTTCGTCAAGCCCGCGCGCGGGGGCTCGTCGATCGGCGTCAGCCGGGTGACGAGCTGGGACGACTTGCCCGCGGCGGTCGCCGCCGCCCGTCGCCACGACCCGAAGGTGATCGTGGAGGCGGCGATCAGCGGTCGCGAGCTGGAGTGCGGCGTGCTCGAAATGCCCGACGGCTCCGTGGAAGCCAGCACGGTGGGGGAGATACGGGTGGTCGGGGTGCGCGGCCGCGAGGATTCGTTCTACGACTTCGCGACGAAATACCTCGACGACGCGGCCGAATTGGACGTGCCCGCCAAGGTCGACGACGAGATCGCCGATGCGGTGCGCCAGTTGGCGGTCCTGGCGTTCAAGGCCATCGACTGTCAGGGGTTGGCGCGGGTCGACTTCTTCCTCACTGAGGAGGGGCCGGTGATCAACGAGATCAACACGATGCCCGGATTCACCACAATCTCGATGTTTCCGAGGATGTGGGCCGCCAGCGGCGTCGACTATCCGACCCTGCTTGCGACCATGGTCGAGACCGCACTGGCCCGAGGCGTGGGTCTGCGCTAGCGGGCAGGCGCGGGATCGATCGGCACGGTCGGCACCGCGCGGTTGATGACGTCGGAGAGCTGTTGGATCGGCGTCGGTCCCGACCCCGACGGCAGCGTGAGCGCCACGTACACCGGCCGGTCCACCGTGTACCACGTGAAAGTGCCCGCGTCCCCGGCCGATTGCCGCTCGGCAGCGGCCTCGAACCACTGCACCCTGTCGACCACCTGGATGGGCGAGCCGACCACGAATTCGGCCGGGCGGGCGAGGCCGCAGCGCATGATCACCGCCTGGCCGTCCGCGCTTGCCCGCCACGCGTGCGCACCTGGGGGCGCCGGTGCGGCAATCGGCACGAGTTCGTAGTCCCCGAGCCGCTGGGGCAGCGCCGCGGCCAGAGACCGGCAAGCCGGGCTGTCGGCCTGCGGTGCGGGGACGGCGGCGACGTCAACCGGTCGCCGCGGCGCCCCACGGGTGGCCGCGATGGCGAGGATCACCCCGACCGCCACGACGGCCAGTGCGACCGCGGCCAGGATCGCCGCGCGCGGGGGTCCCGCGTCGTCCATCGAGCCGATATCGGGGTCGGTCGGCACCGCCCGCGTACCTCCTGTCTCGTCACGCGGTCCGCTGGCACGGGCAGGGACCTAACTTACCGCGGGCCCGGCGACCGTATGGTGGCCTCACACAGCCCGACCCGCAGGAGGAGGTGGCGTGGGCGACAACTTCTCGGGGCAGCCCCCGACGCTGCGACAAGTGGGCGAGTTCGGCGTCATCGATCGCTTGGTGCTCGGCCGCCGGCAGTCCGCGGCGGTGTTGCTGGGGCCGGGCGACGACGGCGCCGTGATCGCGGCCGGGGACGGCCGCGCCGTGGTGTCGACCGACATGTTGGTGCAGGACCGGCATTTCCGGCTGGACTGGTCGACACCCCACGACGTCGGGCGCAAGGCGATCGCGCAGAACGCCGCGGACGTCGAGGCCATGGGCGGGCGGGCCACGGCCTTCGTCGTCGCGTTCGGCGCCCCGGCGGACACGCCGGCGGCCCAGGTCGAGGCGCTGGTCGACGGAATGTGGGCCGAGGCCGGACGAATCGGCGCGGCGATCGCCGGTGGAGACCTGGTCAGTTGCCCGCAATGGGTGATCTCGGTGACGGTGCTGGGCGACCTGGGCGGCCGCGCGCCGGTGTTGCGTTCCGGCGCCACGGCCGGCTCTGTGATCGCGGTGACCGGCGAGCTGGGCCGCTCGGCGGCCGGATACGCGCTGTGGCGCAAGCGCATCGAGGGCCACGACGAGCTGCGGCGCCGACATCTGGTGCCGCGGCCACCGTATGGCCGGGGCGCCGAGGCCGCGGACGCCGGGGCCGAGGCGATGATCGACGTCTCCGACGGTCTGATCGCCGATCTGCGTCACGTCGCGGACGCGTCGGGCGTCGGGCTCGATCTGTCGACGGCCGCGCTGGCCGCCGACCGTGACGCGCTCGCCCCGGCGGCCGCGGCCGCGGGCGAAGACCCCTGGCTGTGGGTGCTTGGTGGTGGTGAAGATCACGCCCTGGTGGCCTGTTTCGCGGGCCCGGTGCCGACCGGTTGGCGGCCGATCGGCCGGGTGCTCGACGGGCCGGCCCGGGTTCTTCTCGACGGCGCGGACTGGGCCGGTTACGCCGGCTGGGAATCGTTCGAAGGTTAGGGTGGCGCGGTGGTCGTGTACGCGATGGCGGAGGGAGAGCTGTGAGCGCGCGCCCGTTGAGCGAGCTCGTCGACCCGGGATGGGCGACCGCGCTCGAACCGGTCGCCGGCCAGGTGGCCCACATGGGGGAGTTTCTGCGGACCGAGATGGCCGCGGGCCAGAGGTATCTTCCCGCGGGGCCGAACGTGTTGCGGGCCTTCTCCTTCCCGTTCGACGACGTCCGCGTCCTGATCGTGGGGCAGGACCCATACCCGACACCGGGCCACGCCGTGGGGCTGAGTTTCTCGGTGGCCCCCGACGTGCGGCCGCTTCCGCGCAGCCTGGCCAACATCTTCGACGAGTACACCGCAGACCTCGGCCATCCGCAGCCCGCGTGTGGTGACCTGACGCCGTGGGCGCAGCGCGGCGTGATGCTGTTGAACAGGGTGCTGACGGTGCGTCCCAGCGCTCCCGCGTCGCACCGCGGCAAGGGGTGGGAGGCGGTGACCGAATGCGCCATCCGCGCACTGGTCGCGCGGTCTCAGCCGCTGGTGGCGATCCTCTGGGGGCGTGACGCTTCGACGCTCAAACCCGTTCTCGCCGAGGGTAATTGCGTGGCGATCGAATCGCCGCATCCGTCACCGCTCTCGGCGTCACGGGGATTTTTCGGCTCGCGCCCCTTCAGCCGCGCCAACAAATTGTTGGCCGAGATGGGCGCCGACCCCATCGATTGGCGGCTACCCTGACCGGGATGACGGCGCTGCGGGCGCATCACCGGGGCGGGCCGCAGGAACTGGTCGTCGAACGGGCGCCGGTGCCGGTTCCCGCGCCCGACGAAGTGCTGGTCGCCGTGCACGCCGCCGCCATCACCTTCGACGAGCTGACCTGGGAGGAGACGTGGACCCGCGACGGAGCGAGCCGGACACCCGTCATCCCGTCGCACGAGGTTTCCGGCGTGGTACACCAAATCGGTCGGCGGGTAACCGATTTCGCACCCGACGACGAGGTGTACGGGCTGGTCCCGTTCGATCGCGACGGCGCCGCGGCGGATTTCGTCGCCGTTCCCGCGGGCGATCTGGCCGGCAAGCCGGCCGCGCGGACGTCACCGCGACCGTGCGCAGCGATGCGGCCGAGCTCGTTCGCGGCTTCGGCGCGCGACGCGTCATCGACGTGCGCGCCGAAACGCCCGGCGACCCGGGCATTACGACGTCGTCATCGATACCGTTGGCGGGGAGACGCTGGACCGGTCGTTCCCGCTGCTGCGCCGCGGCGGGCGACTGGTCACCCTTTCGGCGCCACCACCGAGCGGGCGGGCCGACGAATACGGTGTCATCGCCACGTTTTTCGTCGTCACCCCCGATCGCGACCAGCTGTCCCGGCTGGCCGCGCTCGTCGACGACGGACGGCTGCAGGTCCAGATCGCGGCGACCTTCCCGCTTGGCAGGGGCCGGGAGGCCTTCGAAAGCGGCCAACGTCCGGGCCGGCGCCCGGGCAAGACGGTCATCGTCGTGCGGAAGTGATCGCCGGGACCGGCAGGGAGGCAGGCGTAGACGTGTACGACCTCGACCAAACCATCCGGCAGCGGCACTCGACGCGAATGTTCCTGTCCAACCCCGTGCCACGTCACCTGGTCGAGGAGTCGCTCGAGTTGGCCATGCGCGCACCGTCGAACTCCAACGTGCAGCCCTGGCACGTGGTATTCGTCTCCGGCGCTGCCCGGGACAGGCTCGTCGCCGCCATGTTGGCGAAGGCGCGCTCGGAACCACCGAACGTGCCGCAGCTGCCCCCCGAATTCGCCCACCTGCGCAGCGACCTTGGCGCCCACGTGTACGGCGCGATGGGCATCGCTCGCGGCGACGCCGAGGCCAGGCGGGCCGCGGTGCTGCGCAACTGGGAGTTTTTTCGCGCCCCGCTGGGGGGTGTGGTCTCGATGCACCGGGATTTCGGCTTGGTCGACAGCATGGGCGTCGGGATGTTCCTGCAGACGCTGGTGCTGGCGCTGACCGCGCGGGGCTTGAGCACCTGCGTCCAGGTCTCCATCGCCGGCTATCCGGAGATCCTACGGGAGCGGCTCGGGATCGGGCTGGAGATGACCGTCCTGTGCGGCTTGGCCATCGGCTACTCAGACCCGGATTTCCCGGGCAATGCGCTCCGGGTCGGGCGCGAACGCGTGGACCAGCACGCGGTCTTCCTCGACGAATGAGGCGGCTGCGTCAGCCGCGGACGACCTTGCCGGCCTTGATGCACGACGTGCAGACGTTGAGGCGCTGCTTGTTGCCACCGGGACGGGTCGCGGCGTGCACGGTCTGCACGTTCGGGTCCCAGCGCCGGCTGGTGCGGCGATGGGAGTGGGACACCGACTTGCCGAAGCCGGGGCCTTTCCCGCAGATGTCGCACACAGCGGCCATGGTTCAAGCTCCTCAGATATCGGGGGTCCGGCTCGGGTCTGACAGATGGCCGGCACAGCGCCCGGGTCGACCCGGGCTTCCCAGGATACCGACTGTTGCGGCAACCGCCAAAACGGCCAACAGGCGCCGTCCAGCGTACGCGTGCGCTGTCGTATCCACTGGCTAGGCTCGACGCGCCGGGTCCGGTGCGCATGGGCAGCCGTCGGCCGTGTCCCGGCGCTACGCTGGCGCCCACCGGCGCGGGGCACGGAGGAGGTGGGTCACCCTGGACGCATCCCATCGCGCGCTCGACGCGGTGACCCTGCGGGACTGGGCGCATGCCGCCGTCAGCGACCTGATCACCCACATCGACGAGATCAACCGGCTCAACGTCTTCCCGGTCGCCGACTCCGACACCGGCGCCAACATGCTGTTCACCATGCGGTCGGCCTTGGCCGAGGCGAACGCCGGAGCCAACACCGACGGTGGCCCGGGATGCGTGGCCCGCGCGGCGGCGGCGCTGTCGGCCGGGGCGCTCAACGGCGCGCGCGGCAACTCCGGCGTGATCCTCTCGCAGATCCTGCGCGGCATCGCCGACGTCACCGCGACCGCGGCGGCCGACGCCGGTGGCGAATTGGGCCGCATCGACGCCGCCCTCCTCGGGGCAGGCCTGCGGCGCGGTGTGGACCTGGTCATCTCGTCGATGGGCGGGGCGGAGGTCCCGGGCACCATCGTCTCGGTGCTGCGGGCGGCCGCCGAGGCCGTCGCCGAGTGCGCGGACGAAGGGCTGGTGGCCGCGGTCACCGCCGCCGGGGACGCGGCGGTGGTGGCGCTGGAGAAGACGCCGGAGCAGCTCGACGTGCTGGCCGATGCCGGAGCGGTCGACGCCGGCGGGCGGGGTTTGCTGGTCCTGCTCGACGCGCTCCGTTCCACGATCTCTGGCCAGGCCCCGGCCCGCACCGTGTACGAGATATCGCCCCGCGAGATGCCGCCGCAGGCCCCCACGGAGCGCCCGGCGCCGCAGTTCGAGGTGATGTACCGGCTGGACGGGTGCGACCCCGCGGCCGCGGACGCGTTGCGGGACCGGCTGGAGGAACTGGGTGATTCCGTGGCCATCGCGGCCGCGCCCTCGACCGAGGGCATTTATTCCGTGCACGTGCACACCGATGACGCCGGCGCCGCGGTCGAAGCGGGCCTGGTGGCCGGGCATCCCAGCCGGATCGTGATCTCGGTCCTCGGTTCGGGGGGCACGGGGCTGCCGGCGGGTGGCTGGACGCGCGAGAGGGCCGTGCTCGCCGTCGTCGACGGCGACGGGGCGGCCGAATTGTTCGCCGCGGAGGGGGCCAACGTGCTGCGGCCGGACGCGACCGCCGGCCATCCCGCGACGGACATCAGCGCACACCAGTTGATGCGCGCCGTGGTCGATACCGGCGCCGCGCAGGTGATGGTGCTGCCCAACGGCTACGTGGCCGCCGAGGAGTTGGTGGCCGGCTGCACCGCGGCCATCGGCTGGGGCATCGACGTGGTGCCGATACCGACCGGCTCGATGGTGCAGGGCCTGGCCGCGCTGGCCGTGCACGAGACGGACCGGCCGGCCGTCGACGACGGGTACACGATGGCCCGCGCGGCCGGCGCCGCCCGGCACGGCTCGGTGCGCATCGCGACCGAGAGCGCGCTGACCTGGGCGGGCCGCTGCCAGCCGGGCGACGGGCTGGGCATCGCCGGCGACGAGGTGCTGATCGTGGCCGCCGACGCGGTGGGGGCGGCGATCGGCCTGCTCGACCTCCTGCTCGCGTCGGGGGGTGACCTGGTGACGGTCCTGGTCGGCGCCGGGTTCGAGAACGATATCGACGCCGAGGCGCTGGGCGACATCCTGGAAGAACACATGCACGACCACCACCCGGGGACCGAGCTGATGACCTACCGCACCGGCCATCGCGGCGACGCGCTGTTGATCGGGGTCGAGTAGCCGTGGCGTCGCTGGGCGATCGGCTGGACTTCGTGGTGGGCGCCAAGGCGGCCGACCAGCTCGACGAGGAGCTCGGCATCCGGACCGTCGACGACCTGCTGCGCCACTACCCCCGCAGCTACACCGAGGGCGCGACCCGCTGGGATGCCGACGGTCGGCGCCCGCCGGCCGGCGAGCACATCACGATCGTCGACACGATCGCCGAAACCAAGACCTGGCCCATGAAGAAGACCCCGAAGAAGCTGTGCCATCGCATCACCCTGGGCGCCGGCCGTAACAAGGTGACCGCGACGTTCTTCAACGCCAACTACCTCAAGAAGGACCTCACCGAAGGCACCCGGGTGATGCTTTCCGGGGAGGTGGGCTTCTTCAACAACGTCATCCAGCTGACGCACCCGGCGTTCCTCATCCTCGACTCGCCGGACGGCAGGGACCGCGGCACCAGCTCCCTGAAGAACATCGCCCTCGCCTCCAAGGCCAGCACCGGCGAGGTGCAGATGTCCGCGTTCGAGCGGGCCTTCTTCCCGATCTACCCGGCGACCACGAAGCTGCAGAGCTGGGACATCTTCAGGTGCGTGCGCCAGGTGCTCGACGTCCTCGATCCGATCGACGACCCGCTGCCCGCCGACCTGCGCGAACGGCACGGCCTGGTCTCCGAGGACCGCGCGTTGCGCGACATCCATCTGGCGGAGGACGAGTCGGCGCGCAGACGGGCACGGCAGCGCCTGACGTTCGACGAAGCCGTGGGGCTGCAGTGGGCGCTGGTCGCCCGGCGGCACAGCGAGCTGTCGGAATCTGGACCACCGGCGCCGCCGCGTCCCGACGGCCTGTCGGCGGAACTGTTGGCGCGGTTGCCTTTCGAGCTGACGACGGGCCAACGCGAGGTGCTCGCCGTGTTCGCCCAGGAGCTCTCGGCCACCAGGCCGATGAACCGCCTGCTCCAGGGCGAGGTTGGTTCCGGGAAGACGATCCTCGCGGTGCTGGCCATGCTGCAGCTGGTCGATGCCGGATACCAATGTGCGCTGCTGGCACCGACGGAAGTCCTTGCGGCCCAACACTTGCGGTCGATCAACGATGTGCTCGGACCGTTGGCCATGGCGGGCCAGCTGGGCGGCGCCGACCGTGCCACCCGCGTCGCCCTGCTGACCGGTTCGATGACGGCGGCGCAGAAGAAGCAAGTCCGGGCGGAGATCGCCGGCGGTCAGGTCGGCATCGTCGTCGGGACCCACGCGCTGCTGCAGGACGCCGTGGAGTTCGACAACCTGGGCATGGTGGTGGTCGACGAGCAGCACCGGTTCGGTGTCGAACAACGAGACCAGTTGCGCGCCAAGGCCCGTCCGGGCGTCACACCGCACCTGCTGGTGATGACGGCGACGCCAATACCCCGCACCGTCGCGCTGACGGTCTACGGCGACCTGGAAACCTCGACCCTGCGCGAACTTCCGCGCGGACGCCAGCCGATCACCAGCAACGTCATCTTCGTCAAGGACAAGCCCGCTTGGCTCGACCGCGCGTGGCGCCGGATCCTCGAAGAGGTCGCCGCCGGCCGCCAGGCCTACGTGGTGACGCCCCGGATCGACGAGAACGACGATCCTGAGAAGGAAAAGCAGGAGCAGAACGCCAAGCCCTCGGAGACCGCCGAGGGGCTCTACGCGCGGCTGCGATCGGGTGAGTTGGCGAGCGTGCGCCTCGGATTGATGCACGGACGGTTGTCCGCGGACGAAAAGGACGCCGCGATGGCCGCGTTCCGCGCGGGGGAGACCGACGTGCTGGTCTGCACCACCGTCATCGAGGTGGGCGTGGACGTCCCGAACGCGACCGTCATGTTGGTGATGGACGCCGACCGCTTCGGGATCAGCCAACTGCATCAGCTGCGCGGCCGCATCGGGCGCGGCCGGCACCCGAGTCTCTGCCTGCTGGCCAGCTGGGTCTCGCCAGGTTCGGGGGCGGGCGAGCGGCTGCGCGCCGTCGCCAACACCCTGGACGGGTTCGCGCTGGCCGACCTCGACCTCAAGGAGCGGCGTGAGGGAGACGTGTTGGGCCGCAACCAGTCCGGCCGCGCCATCAATCTGAAGCTGCTCTCGCTGGCCGACCATCTCGACGTCATCGACGGGGCCCGCGCCTTCTGCGTCTCCGCCTACGAGGAGGACGCCACCAACGCCGGGCTGGCAGCGCTGGCAGCGCGATTCACCGATACCGACCGCATCGAATACCTCGACAAGGCATGAACCGCAAGCTCCTGCTGTGGTTGACGGCGGCGGCGATCGTCGCGGTCCTGGTCGCCTACCAGACGCTGGGATCGTCGGCGGCCCGCCGCGCCGACCAGTACGCCGCGCGCGCCGAGGTTCCGACGGTGCAGCCCGGCGTCGACGTGCTGGCGGGCGTCGCCGTGCTCCCGCTGCGGCAACACCGCTACGACTACCGCCGGGCCGCGTTCGGGGAGGCCTGGGACGACGACAACGACGCCCCGTTGGGGCACAACGGATGCGACACCCGGGACGACATCCTCAACCGCGACCTCGTCGACAAGAGCTACGTCTGGGTCAAGCGCTGCCCGGACGCCGTGGCCACCGGCACGCTGCACGACCCGTACACCAGCAAGACCATAGCCTTCGCCCGCGGTCCCAAGGTCGGGGAATCGGTCCAGATCGATCACATCGTCCCGTTGGCCTACGCCTGGGACATGGGGGCGTTCGGCTGGCCGGACCCCGAGCGCCTGAGGTTCGCCAACGACCCGGCCAACCTGCTCGCCGTCGACGGCCAGGCCAACCAGGACAAGGGCGATTCGCCGCCGGCGCAGTGGATGCCGCCCAACGCCGCGTTCGCGTGCCAATACGCCATGCAGTTCATCGCGGTGCTGCGCGGATACCAGCTGCCGGTCGACCAGGCGTCGGTGGGCGTGCTGCGCCGCGCCGCGGCTACCTGCCCGACGAGCTGACAGGGCCGATCGGCTCGTCGGGCCCGTTGAAGGTGTCAGGGTCCGGACGTAACCGGGTCCCGTCGTTGAGCCCGTTGATCGCGTCCATGTGCTCGGCGGCCAATTCGAAATCGAAGACATCCAGGTTGCCGGAGATGTGCTCGGCTTTGGCCGACCGGAAAATCACCGAATTGCCCAGCTGCACATTCCATCGCAGCAAAACCTGTGCCGCGGTCTTTCCGTACTCGCCGGCGATCGACGTCACCGTCGCGTTGTCCATCAGCTTGCCCAACGCCAGCGGGGTGTAGGCCTGCGTCACCACGTTGTGCTGAGCGTCGGCCTTGCGCAGGTCGGCCTGGTTGAACAGCGGGTGCAGCTCGACCTGGTTGACCGCCGGGGTGACAAAGGTGAGGTCGATGACCGTCTCCACGTGGTCCGCGGTGAAGTTGGAGACACCAATCGAGCGGACGTGCCCCTCGCCCCGCGACTGGATGATGCCGCCATAGGCGTCGACGTAGCGGCCCAGCGCGGGTGCGGGCCAATGAACGAGGTAGAGGTCCAAGTAGTCCAGCCCGAGACGCTCGAGGCTGGCCGAGCAGGCGTCCTGCGCCTTCGTGAACCCCTGGTCGGGGATGTCGAGCTTGGTGGTGACAAACAGCTCCGCGCGGGGGATGCCGGAGGCCGCGATTGCGCGGCCGACGGCGGCCTCGTTGCCGTACGCGGAAGCGGTGTCGATGAGCCGGCAGCCCAACTCCAGGGCCGCCGACACCGCGCGTTCCGTCTCGTCGTCCGACAGCTCCGCGACGCCTAGGCCGAGCACGGGCATCGTGTTCTCGTCATTGAGAGCTATGGACGGTATGGCAACGCCCGACTCGTCAGTCAACGT
Source organism: Mycobacterium sp. 050134 (assembly GCF_036409085.1). NCBI lineage: Bacteria > Bacillati > Actinomycetota > Actinomycetes > Mycobacteriales > Mycobacteriaceae > Mycobacterium > Mycobacterium sp. 050134. The sequence continues at coordinate 277,570 of NZ_JAZGLV010000005.1, read as the reverse complement.
CTGTCACCTGCCTGTGAAATTGAAGGTTCGTGGATCCGGGCCAAGCCGCTTTCCGTCATCGAGCGAGGAGATCGACGCCATTTCTTTGGCACTGAGTTCGAAATCGAACACGTCGAAGTTGCTCGCAATCCTTGAGGGGTTCACCGACTCGGGGATCACGATATTACCGAGCTGTATATGCCACCTAATCAACGCCTGCGCGGGCGTTCGCTCACGTGCCTCGGCGACGGCCGTGACCGTCGGGTGCCGCGAGCAGCGCTCCCTGGCCCAGCGGTGCCCACGCCTCGGTGGCGATGCCGCGCTGGGCCTGCAGCTCGCGCAACTCCTTCTGGGGGTACCGCGGGTGCAGTTCGACCTGGTTGACCGTGGGAACGATCCCGGTGGCGTCGATGAGGACGGTGAGATGCTCGGGCTCGAAGTTGCTGACGCCGATGGACCGGATCCGGCCCTGGCCGCGCAGGTGGGCGAACGCCTTGAAGGTGTCGACGAACTTGTTCAGGGCCGGCGTGGGCCAGTGGATGAGGTAGAGGTCCAGGTAGTCGGGTCCGAGCCGTTCCATGCTCGCGTCGAACGCGGCAGCGTGCTGTCGTAGCCCTCGTCGGCGTTCCACAATGTGGTCACCACGTACAGTTGTGCGCGGGGCACGCCGGAGTCGGCAATCGCCCGCACCGTCTCCCGTTCGTTGCGGTAGGCCGCGGCGGTGTCGATGTGCTGGTAGCTGGCCCGCAGCGCGGCGCCGACCGCCCGATCGGTGTCCGCCGACGGAACCTGGAAGACTCCCAGCCCAACGGCGGGAATCGCATTGCCGTCGTTGAGGGTGACGAAGGCTTGTCGGAGGGAACTACCCATGACCAAGAGTCTGCCAGGCGCGCCGGACCTCCATTCGGGAGCGAAAGCCGCGCCGATGCGCCTGACGAGTCGCGCGCGGGGTACGGCGATCGGCGTCGGGCTCAAGGTCATCCCGTGGATCCCGGCCCCCGCCAAGCGGGCCCTGTGCGGTGGTCGGGCCGTCATCATCGACGGAAACACGCTGGATCCGACGTTGCAGCTGATGCTCTCGAGTTCCCGGGCCGTCGGCATCGACGGTCTGGTCGTCGACGACGATGCGGCCGCCTCCCGCGCACAGATGCACCGCATGTGTACCGAGCTTCCGGGCCCGCAGATCCACGTCGAGGTCGACGAGCTCTCGCTGCCTGGCCCGGCGGGGCAGATCGCCGCGCGGCATTACCGGCCGCCCCACGGCGGCGCGGCGCCCCTGCTGGTCTTCTACCACGGTGGTGGCTGGGTGATCGGCGACCTGGATACCCACGACGCGCTGTGCCGGCTGACGTGCCGGGACGCGGGGATCCACGTGCTGTCGGTCGACTACCGCCTGGCTCCCGAGCATCCCGCCCCGGCGGCCATCGAGGACGCGTACGCGGCATTCACCTGGGCTTACGAACACGCCGCGGAGCTCGGCGCCGCGCCGGGGAAAGTCGCCGTCGGCGGGGACAGCGCGGGCGGCAACCTGGCCGCCGTCGTGTGCCAGCTGGCCCGCGAGGAGGGCGGGCCGGCCCCGGTGCTGCAGTGGCTGCTTTATCCGCGCACCGACTTCACGACGCCCACGCGGTCGCTGAGCCTGTTCGCCCGCGGCTTCCTGTTGACCAAGCGCGACATCGACTGGTTCGAGGCGCAGTACCTGAGGGGTTCCCCCGTCGACCGGACCGACCCGCGCGCCTCGCCGCTGCTCGCCGAGTCGCTGGCGGGGCTGGCGCCCGCGCTGATCGCGATCGCCGGCTTCGACCCGCTGCGCGACGAGGGGGAGAGCTACGCGGCGGCGCTGCGGGCCGCCGGCAACGCCGTCGACCTGCGGTGCCTGGGTTCGCTCACCCACGGCTTCGTGAACACGTTCCAGCTCGGTGGCGACAGCGCCGCGGGGACGGGCGAGCTCATCTCGGCGCTGCGCGCACACCTGAGCCGGGTCTGATCTCTCCGGGCGTCTTCGCCGGTAATCTGAAGGTCCCGTCCGACGACCGTCCGACCACCGGACGACCCCGAGCACCGAAGGATCAGCGAACCCGTGGCCGACACACCGAAACGTCCCCCGCGCTTCGACCTCAAGTCCGGCGACCGCAAATCCGGCCGACTGGTCCAGATCGGCGGCACCGCAGTCATCGTCATCTTCCTGGTCGCGCTCGTCTCCTACATCGTGGCCACCCACCACAAGAAGGGCGCGGTCGCCGCGGGCGGCGGCGACACGGTGCGGGTGACCTCGAGCAAACTGGTCACCCAGCCCGGCACCAGCAATCCCAAGGCCGTCGTCACGTTTTACGAGGACTTCCTGTGCCCCGCGTGCGGCAACTTCGAGCGGACGTTCGGCCCGACGGTGTCCAAGCTGATCGACATCGGCGCCATCGCGGCCGACTACTCGGTGGTGTCGATCCTGGACAGCCCGCGCACCCAGAACTACTCGTCCCGCGCGGGCGCGGCGGCCCTGTGCGTGGCGGATGAGTCCGTCGACGCCTTCCGCCGCTTCCACGCCGCCCTCTACAGCAAGAGCATCCAGCCCGACGAGCGCGCCACCAGCTTCCCGGACAACGCGAAGCTGATCGAGCTGGCCCGCGAGGCCGGCGTCGTGGGCAAGGTGCCGGACTGCATCAACAGCGGGAAGTACGTGCCCAAGGTGACCGCGGAGGCGGGGGCCGCCGGGATCAGCGCGACACCCACCGTCCGGATCAACGGCGCCGACTACGACGCGTCGACCCCGGACGCGCTGGTGAGCAAGATCAAGGAAATCGTCGGCGACATCCCGGGCCTGGACACCGCCGCCACCCCCGCCGCGGCGTGACCACCCCGGCGTCGGCGCAACCCAGCGAGCGGGGCGGCGACCCCGCACCGGCTTCCGGTCCGGGAACCCCGGTGGCCGTGGCGAGCGCCTGGTGGGTGCTGATCGCGGGGGTGATCGGGTTGGTGTCGTCGATGACGCTGACGATCGAGAAGATCGAACTGCTGCGCGATCCGGCCTACGTGCCGTCGTGCAACTTCAACCCGATCCTGGCCTGCGGATCGGTGATGGTCACCCCGCAGGCGTCGGTGTTGGGCTTTCCCAACCCGCTGATCGGCATCGTGGGCTTCACCGTGGTGGTGGTCACGGGCGTGCTGGCGCTGGCGAAAGTGCCCTTGCCGCAATGGTATTGGGTCGGCCTGGCGGTCGGAGTCCTGATCGGTGCGGTGTTCGTGCACTGGCTGATCTTCCAGAGCCTGTATCGGATCGGGGCGTTGTGCCCGTATTGCATGGTGGTGTGGGCGATGGACATCTCGCTGGTGGTCGTCGTCGCCTCCATCATCTTTCGTCCCGCGCTCGGACGCCGGGCAAGCGGCCTGGCTCAGGTGGTCTATCAATGGCGGTGGTCGATCGCCGTGCTGTGGTTCACGGCGGTGATCCTGCTGATCATGGCGCGGTTCTGGGACTATTGGTCGACGCTGATCTAGGCGGCGCCGGGTGACCCGCATCATCGGCGGTGTCGCCGGCGGCCGGCGCATCGCCGTCCCCCCGCGGGGCACCAGGCCCACCACCGACCGGGTCCGTGAGTCGCTATTCAACATCCTGGCCGCCCGCCGCGACCTGACCGGGCTCGCCGTGCTGGACCTGTACGCCGGTTCCGGCGCGCTGGGGCTCGAGGCGCTGTCGCGCGGGGCGGCGTCGGCGTTGTTCGTGGAGTCCGACCCGCGCGCCGCGTCGGTTATCGCGCGCAACATCGGGGCGCTCGGGCTGAGCGGGGCGACGCTGCGCCGCGGTGCTGTGGCGAGCGTCCTGGCCGGCGGCGCCGCGTCGCCGGTGGACCTCGTGCTGGCCGACCCGCCCTACGAAGTCGGGACCGACGACGTGGGCGCCGTCCTCGCCGCGCTCACCGAGCACGGCTGGGTGCGGGAGGGAGCCGTCGCCGTCATCGAGCGCCCGGCGGGCGGCGCGCCACTGGCGTGGCCGGACGGCTGGTCGGCGTGGCCGCACCGCGTCTACGGGGACACCCGGCTGGAGTTGGCCGAGCGGCTCTGATCCAGGCGTGTACCGTCATGCCGTATGAGCGGGGCGGTGTGCCCGGGATCGTTCGACCCGGTGACGTTGGGCCACATCGACGTCTTCGAGCGCGCGTCGGCCCAATTCGACGAGGTCGTAGTGGCGATTCTGAGCAATCCCTCCAAGAAGGGCCTGTTCGACGTCGACGAGCGGATCGCGATGATCGAGGAGTCGACGGCCCACCTGCCGAACCTGCGGGTGGAGGTCGGAAAGGGCCTGGTGGTCGACTTCGTCACGGCCCGCGGAATGACGGCGATCGTGAAGGGTCTGCGCACCGGCACCGACTTCGAATACGAGCTGCAGATGGCGCAGATGAACAAGCACATCGCCGGCGTGGACACCTTCTTCGTGGCGACGGCGCCGCAGTATTCGTTCGTCTCGTCGTCGCTGGCCAAAGAGGTCGCGATGCTCGGCGGTGACGTCTCGCAGCTGCTGCCCGAACCGGTCAATCGCCGGCTGCGCGAGAAGCTTTCCGGCTGATCCAGGTCGGCTCAGCGCGGTGTCACCGCCCGGGTAAGCGCGTGCACCACGCAATGCTTGGCGAGATCGACCTTGAATCCGTTTTGCGGCAACGGGTTCGCCCCGGCCAGCGCGCGTTCGGCGGCCACCCGGAACGCGGCCTCGCGGGGCCGACGCCATCATGTTCTCCGTCGACTATCTCTACGAGTCCTCGCAGGAGGCGGTCGACGGGTTCGAGCGCACCACGCTGAGCCCCGGGGACGGCGAGAACATCGCGCACGCCAACGCCGAACGCATCCTGAAGATCTGAAACTGCAACCGCCCAAGGGAGAACCGCGAGGGTGGAGGGTCCGGAGGCCTGCGCCCGCCCACGCCGTGACGGTCGTCAGTGGTGGTGACCGCTGTGGTCGTGCGACCCGTCCCCCGTCGGGGGTGGGCCGCCCATCATCCGCACCATCGGCAGACCCCCCGACGTGACGAACCGGGCGACGAGAACCGCACCGACCACCAGAAAGGCGATGTTGAGCCAGGTTGTGTAGTTCCACGAAATGCTCGCGGTCATCACGGTGGCGTTGCGCTGCGTAGGGATGAGATGCGTTGCGCCGAAGAGCAACTCGACCAGGTATCCGGCGGCGACCATCGCGGCGTAGAAGGTGCCAAGCAGCGTCAGCATCATCTTGGTGCCGTAGTACTTCCGGTAGATGTTCAGGATCGGCAGGATGAGCAGGTCGGCGTAGATGAAGGCGACGACACCGCCGAAGCTGATGCCCCCATTCCACAAGACGGCGGCCAGTGGCACGTTCCCGATCGAGCAGACGAAGGATGCGATCGCCACGAGGGGTCCCACGATCGGTCCCCACAGCGCCGACAGACCCGGGTGATCGGTCAAAAAGAACGCCTGCCAGAACTTTTCGGGCACCCAGGCCGCGATCGCGCCCGCGATCAGCAGGCCGAGGACGAGGTCGCGCAGGATCGCCAACCACTCCATGACGAACACGTGTGAAACGGAGGTGAAGCCCTGCGCTGAGAACAGTCGCCGCCGGAACGACCCTTCCCCCTGGATCGACATGTCCATCGCGGCATGGCCTTCCATCGATCCGGCGACTCCGAGCTCGGCCTGCTCGCGGGCGGCGTCGACCAGCCGGCTGCGCACGAAGAGCCGGAACAAGACGGCCAGGACGACGATCATCAGGGGGCCCCCGACGAACTCCGCCGCCGTGAACTGCCACCCCATCAATAGGGCCAGGATGATGCCCAGTTCCACGACCAGGTTCGTCGAACCGATCTCGAACGCCATCGCGGCGGTGAAGTTTGCGCCCTTGCGAAACAGGGAGCGGGCCAATGCCACGGCCGCATACGAGCACGACGACGACGCCGCCCCGAGCCCGGCGGCGATCGCCAGCGTGCGGGGCCGGTCGTCGCCGAGCAGGGTCACGATCGTCGAGCGGCGCACCACCGCCTGCACCACGGCCGACAGCGCGAAACCGAGAATCAGCGCCCAGAGAATTTCCCACGTCATCGACCCGGCCAGCGCCAGGGCGTGTCCGATTGCTGCCAGCACCGCCACCGCGTCCTCCGTCTCGTCACGCCCTTTCCGCTCCAACCTATACCCGGAGGGGGTATCGGTCAACCGGTGTGACGCCACCGCCGGTTCGAAGCAATAGAAACAAAGACGCAGCACGTGCGTGTTGGGCGGTGGCGCCTCGCTGCGCGCGTGCCCCATCCGCGACAACGGCCGGCATCCCGATGTATCGCCTAGTCAAGGCGGTTTACGTGTCGCGGTGTGGCGTCCACGGCTTGAGCGAAGGTTGGAGGGTGAAATCAAATCAGTTGTTGCAGCGCTACGTCTGTCTGTGTTTTCATACGTAGCATCGAGTGAGCGAACGAAATGGGGGCGCGATGTCGGTTCACCACGAACCCGGGGTCGGGTGCACGCACGGATCCGCGGCGCTGAGCGCCCGGGCGCAGGCGAAGTCGCACGGGTTGACGGTGTACGCCGGGCGCGCCGTGCCCGAACGCCAACTGCTGGCGATCGTCGAATCCGTCCCGGGTCTGTCGGCCGGCGACGTCGGTAAGGAGCTGGTCGTGCTGCGCGGAAAGCGGAAGATCCACGCGTTCACCGTCACCGACCCCCGCGCGATCGCCGCGCGCGACGTCCGCGACCATGTCTCGTCGCGCGTCGTGGCGCCAACCGCCAGCTGGCGGGTGACCGTCGCGGGCAACGACCCCGCCCACGTGCGGTGCGCTCGCCGGTTCGCCAAGGCCCTGGCGCTCGCGACGGGCGGCGTGGTGGTCGACGAGCAGACCGAAAACCTGCCGGGCCGCAAGCCGGTTCGCAAAACCCCGCGCCCCGCCGCCGCGACCGTCCGGATCCTCGACTTGCGCTGGTACTCGCCGGCGTCGGCGCCCAATGCGCCCGCCGAGTGGGTGGAAACCGCCAAGAAGTTCCTGCCGGAGGCACTCCCACGACGCTTCGGGAATGTCTATCCGCTGGCGCATCGGCTGGACCGCGACGGCGGTGACCGCTTCATCTCGAGTTATTGCGATGTCGCCTGGTTCGACGGGACGTACCCCTGCCTGGACGGGGGGCTGTATCCGAACGAGTGGGACGGCGTTCTGGTCGACAGGCTCAGACTCGTGGTCGACCCGCTCGAAGAGCCGCGCTGGCGCAATACCGTGCGGCGTTTCTTCGTCGAGTACGCCCGCCGGCGCCGCAGCATCCTGGCCACCGGAGAGGTGCTGCGCAACCACAAGCTCGCGGGCCCCGTGGACGGCAGCTGCGACCTGAGCGGCTCGCTGCGCGGCCCCGACGGGATCCTCGGGCTGCCGGCCAACGCTATCTGGTGGACGTGGCTCGGTCAGGATTACCTGCCGCTGGTCCGCACTTACCTGCCGCCCGAGCGGACAACCTGCTACAACGAGGGGGTCCTGTACGTCCCGACCGAGAACCCGGCCGACCGCGGCCAGCTCGCGGACCTGCCGGATCCGTTTCCGGCGTGGTTGCGCGCCACCGCCGTCCCTTCCGAGTTCGGAACGTCCATCGCCCCACGGAACGCTCCGGCGCCGATCCGCCCGATCATCAGCGTCGTCTGAAAGGAGTGAACGTGCTCACTGGTGCGACCCTCGTGCTGCTCGGCAAGATCGCGCTGGTCGGCTTCCTGGTCGCGGGCTGCACCGTCTTGCTCGTGACCTATCTGCGCAAACGTCCGCCCGGCGGCCTCGGCCCGCAGTCCGACCCCAACGCCGAGGGGTACCTCAGCCTGTATCGCGGCCGGGTGGCTCCGACGCCCAAGCCCGAGTGGGTGGTCGAGCGGTCGCTGTCCGAGCCCCCCGGCGACGATCCCGGGGGCGGTGCGCTCCGCCGGTGGCTGTAGCCGCGGGCGGCCGAACAGGCAATTCGCCGGCCGCCGCTGCTCGGCGCGGTGTTGAATGGCCTTAATGGGCTGTTGGATGGGCCGAACCGAATCTGCCGGAGGTGCTCGCCGGCGGCGCTCGCCGGACGCGCGAAGGCCGCCGCAACGAATACCCGACACACCGACTCGACCACCGCAGCCACAGAAGTAACACCAGGCACACTGGTAACAACAGTGATTTGGCAAACGCCAGGAGGTATTGGCCGTGTATCGAGTCTTTGAAGCGCTGGACGAATTGAGCGCCATCGTCGAAGAAGCCCGTGGCGTGCCGATGACGGCCGGCTGCGTGGTGCCGCGCGGTGACGTTCTCGAACTGATCGACGACATCAAGGACGCGATACCCGGCGAGCTCGACGACGCCCAGGACGTGCTCGACGCGCGGGACTCGATGCTGCACGACGCCAAATCGCACGCCGACTCGATGGTGTCCTCGGCGACCACGGAGTCGGAGTCCATGCTCAACCACGCCCGCGCCGAGGCGGACCGGATCCTGTCCGACGCGAAAGCGCAGGCAGACCGCATGGTGAACGAGGCCCGCCAGCATTGCGAGCGGATGGTTGGCGAGGCGCGCGAGGAGGCGATCCGCATCGCCACCGCGGCCAAGCGCGAGTACGAGGCGAGCGTGGGCCGTGCCCAGTCCGAAGCCGATCGGCTGATCGAGAACGGCAACATCTCCTACGAGAAGGCCGTCCAGGAGGGCATCAAGGAACAGCAGCGCCTGGTGTCGCAGAACGAGGTGGTGCAGGCGGCCAACGCGGAAGCCACCCGGCTGATCGACACCGCTCACGCCGAGGCGGACCGGCTGCGCGGCGAATGCGACATCTACGTCGACAACAAGCTTGCCGAGTTCGAGGAGTTCCTCAACGGCACCCTGCGCTCGGTGGGGCGTGGTCGTCACCAGCTCCGCACGGCGGCCGGCACGCACGACTACGCGACGCGGTAGCCCTCAAAGGCGCCGGTTCGGCCCTGGCGTCGCGCGGCCCGGGCCGTAGGATTTCTTCTATGAAGCGGCAGCACAGCACATCGTGGGCCCGCAACGCAGCATCACGCGCGACCTCGCCGATGGCCATCGACATCACCCGGCTGGGACGTCGCCCGGGCGCGATGGTCACCCTGCGCCAGACGGTCCCCGCCCCGTCGCGCATCGGTCTGGACATGATCGCCATCGAACAGGGCGCCCCGCTGGATATGGACCTGCAGATCCAGTCGGTGTCCGAGGGCGTGCTGGTGACTGGCACGGTGGGTGCGCCCACCGTCGGCGAGTGCGCGCGGTGCCTGACGCCGGTCAACGGCCGCATCGAGGTCGCGCTGACCGAACTGTTCGCCTACCCCGACAGCACAACCGAGGCGACTACCGAGGAGGGCGAGGTCGGCCGCGTCGTCGACGACACCGTCGACCTCGAGCAGCCCATCGTCGACGCCGTCGGGCTCGAGCTGCCGTTCGCGCCGATGTGCAGCCCGGACTGCCCGGGGTTGTGCCCGGACTGCGGGGTCTCCCTTGCCGTTGAGCCGGATCATCAGCACGACCGCATCGATCCCCGCTGGTCCAAGCTCGCCGGGATGTTCGCCCCGGACTCGGACGCCTCCGGGGGCAAGCGTTGACGGCGCGCGAGGTGCTGCTGGACGCGCTGGGGGTCGCCTTACCCGAGGAGCTGCTCACGCTGGCCCTGACCCATCGCAGCTACGCGTACGAGAATGGCGGCCTGCCGACCAATGAGCGCCTGGAGTTCCTGGGCGACGCCGTCCTGGGTCTGACCATCACCGATGAGCTGTATCACCGTCACCCCGATCGATCCGAAGGCGACCTCGCCAAGTTGCGCGCCAGCGTGGTCAACACCCAGGCGCTGGCCGACGTCGCGCGCAACCTCTCCGACGAGGGCCTCGGTGTTCACCTGTTCCTGGGGCGCGGCGAGGCCAACACCGGAGGGGCCGACAAGTCGAGCATCCTGGCCGACGGCATGGAGTCGCTGCTGGGCGCGATCTACATCGAGCACGGGATCGATACCGCGCGCGAGGTGATCCTGCGCTTGTTCGGCGCGCTGCTCGACGCCGCGCCGACGCTCGGGGCCGGGCTGGACTGGAAGACGAGCCTCCAAGAGCTGACCGCCGCGCGCGGCATGGGCCCGCCGTCGTACGTGGTGACCTCGACCGGCCCCGACCATGACAAGGAATTCACCGCGGTCGTCGTCGTGATGGACACCGAATACGGGTCGGGCGTCGGCCGCTCCAAGAAGGAGGCGGAGCAGAAGGCCGCCGCCGCCACCTGGAAGACGCTGGAAGAGTTGGACCGCGCCGGGAAAACTTCCGTCTGACTGATGTTGCGGTGATGACCCGCTTCGCCCGGCTTCGCCGCGCTTGCGATCAGTCTTGGTGATGACCCGCTTCGCCCGGCTTCGCCGCGCTTGCGATCATCACTGAATGCCCGAGCTGCCCGAGGTCGAGGTGGTCCGCCGCGGCTTACAGGCCCGCGTGGTGGGCAGGACAATCACCGCCGTCCGGGTGCACCACCCCCGCGCGGTGCGCCGGCACGAGGCCGGGCCCGCCGACCTGACCGCCCGCCTGCTCGACGCACGGATCACCGGTACCGACCGGCGCGGCAAGTACCTGTGGCTGCTGCTCGACGGTCCCGACCAGCCGGACACGGCGCTCGTCGTGCACCTGGGCATGAGCGGGCAGATGCTGCTGGGCCAGGTGCCCCGCGCCGACCACGTGCGCATCTCCGCGCTGCTCGACGACGGGACCGTGCTGAGCTTCGCCGACCAACGCACCTTCGGTGGCTGGATGCTTGCCGACCTCGTGAGCGTCGACGGCAGCGTGGTCCCGGCCCCCGTCGCGCACCTCGCTCGCGACCCGCTGGATCCCCTCTTCGATCGGAACGCCGTGGTAGATGTGTTGCGGCACAAGCATTCTGAGATCAAGCGACAGCTCCTCGACCAGACCGTGGTCTCGGGCATCGGCAACATCTACGCGGACGAGGCGCTGTGGCGGGCCAGGGTCAACGGCGCCCGGATCGCCGCGGAGTTGAGCCGCCGGAAGCTGGGTGCGATTCTCGCCGCCGCCGCCGACGTGATGCGCGACGCGCTCGCGCAGGGCGGGACGTCGTTCGACTCGCTGTATATCAACGTCAACGGGGAATCGGGCTACTTCGACCGGTCGCTGGACGCCTACGGCCGCGAGGGCCAGAGCTGCCGACGCTGCGGCGCGGTCATGCGGCGGGAGAAGTTCATGAATCGCTCGTCCTTCTATTGCCCGAAATGCCAACCCCGTCCGCGGGTTTGAGTGCGCCGCGGTCCCGTCGATCTCGGTGGGCGATTCCGCCCGGTAGAAATGAGCCATGACCGAACTGTGGGTGGAACGCACCGGAACTCGCCGCTACACCGGATACAGCTCGCGCGGTGCGCAGGTGCGCGTCGGCTCCGAGGATGTCGAGGGGGTGTTCACCCCCGGCGAATTGCTGAAGATCGCGCTCGCGGCGTGCAGTGGCATGTCCAGCGACGCGCCGCTGTCCCGCCGCCTCGGCGACGACTACAAGGCGGTCGTCCGGGTCACCGGCGCCGCCGACCGTGAGCAGGAACGGTATCCGCTGCTGGAGGAATCCCTGGAGCTGGACCTGTCGGGGTTGTCCGACGAGGAAAGGGAACGTCTGCTGCTGGTTGTTGACCGCGCGATCGACCAGGTGTGCACGGTGGGGCGCACCCTCGAGTCGGGCACCACGGTCAAGTTCGGGGTTGCCGATGTCGGATCCTGACGTGCGGCTCACCGCTTGGGTGCACGGCAAGGTCCAGGGCGTCGGCTTCCGCTGGTGGACCCGTTCCCGGGCGCTCGAGCAGGGGCTCACCGGCTACGCGGCCAACCAGGACGACGGCCGCGTGCTGGTGGTCGCCCAGGGACCGCGCGCGGGCTGCGAGAAGCTGCTCGAGGCGCTGGAAGGCGGCGATTCGTGGCCGCCCAGGCCGGGGTGCGTCGACAAGGTGATCGCCGACTGGTCCGAGCCGCGGGACCGGTTCGACGGCTTCGTCGAGCGGTAATCACAGGTCACTGGGGCCCCAGGGGGCCGCCCATGGTGTTCCTTCGAACGCGATACCGCCGGCGCTATCGCGTTTCACGACGAGGTGCCCGCTGGCCCAGTGACTGGTGTGACCTGTGTGGCCTGTGCGTCGACCAGGGATTTTCGGGCGCTCCGACACTCCGCGGGGAGCCTGGGCGCGGCGATTTGAGCGGTAGTCTGGCACGCCGTGTACCTCAAGAGTCTGACGCTGAAGGGCTTCAAGTCCTTCGCTTCGCCGACGACTTTGCGCTTCGAGCCGGGCATCACCGCGGTCGTCGGGCCTAATGGTTCGGGTAAATCGAACGTCGTCGACGCCCTGGCCTGGGTCATGGGGGAGCAGGGGGCGAAGACCCTGCGCGGCGGGAAGATGGAAGACGTCATCTTCGCCGGCACCTCGTCGCGGGCCCCGCTGGGCCGCGCCGAGGTCACCGTCACCATCGACAACTCCGACAACGCGCTGCCAATCGAATACTCCGAGGTGTCGATCACCCGCCGAATGTTCCGCGACGGCGCGAGCGAGTACGAAATCAACGGCAGCAGTTGCCGCCTGATGGATGTGCAGGAGCTGCTGAGCGACTCGGGCATCGGCCGCGAGATGCACGTCATCGTCGGGCAGGGCAAGCTCGACGAGATCCTGCAGTCGCGGCCCGAGGATCGTCGCGCGTTCATCGAGGAAGCCGCCGGCGTGCTCAAGCACCGCAAGCGCAAGGAGAAGGCCCTCCGCAAACTCGACGCGATGGCGGCCAACGTCGCCCGGCTCACCGACCTGACGACCGAGCTGCGCCGCCAGCTCAAGCCATTGGGCCGCCAGGCCGAGGTGGCCCGTCGCGCGCAGACCATCCAGGCCGACCTGCGCGACGCGAGGTTGCGGCTGGCCGCCGACGACCTCGTCAACCGCCAGACGCAGCGCGACGCCATCCTGGAGGCCGAGGCCGCCATGCGCCGCGAGCACGACGAGGCCGCCGCCCGCCTGGCCGTCGCTTCCGACGAGCTGACCACGCACGAGGCCGCGTTGGCCGAGCTGTCGGTCCGCGCCGAGTCGGTCCAGAACACCTGGTTCTCGCTCTCCGCGCTGGCCGAGCGCGTCGGTGCGACCGTGCGGATCGCGAGCGAACGTGCGCAGCATCTCGATGTCGAGCCCGTGGCAACCGGCGACACCGATCCGGACGCGCTGGACGCCGAGGCCGAGCGGGTGGCCGTCGCCGAGCAGCGGCTGCTCTCGGAGCTCGCCGAGGCGCGCGGCCGGCTGGACGCCGCCCGCGCCGAGCTGGCCGAGCGCGAGCGCGAGGCAGCCGAGGCCGATCGCGCCCACCTGGAGGCGGTCCGGGCCGAGGCGGACCGGCGCGAGGGCCTGGCCCGGCTGGCCGGTCAGGTGGAGACCATGCGGGCCCGCGTCGAATCGATCGACGACAGCGTGGCGCGGCTCTCCGAACGCATCGAACAGGCGGCCACCCGCGCGCAGCACACCCGGGCGGAATTCGAAACCGTGCAGAGCCGCGTCGGGGAACTCGATCAGGGCGAGGTGGGCCTCGACGAGCACCACGAGCGGACCGTGGCCGCGCTGCGGCTGGCCGACGCCCGCGTCGCCGAGCTGCAGGCGGCCGAGCGGGACGCCGAGCGTCGGGTTGCGTCGCTGCGCGCGCGCATCGACGCCCTCGCGGTGGGCCTGGAGCGCAAGGACGGCGCCGCGTGGTTGGCCCAAAACCATTCCGGTCCTGGGCTTTTGGGGCCGATCGCGAAGCTGGTGAAGGTTCGCAACGGCTACGAGGCGGCCCTGGCCGCGGTGCTGGGGTCGGCCGCCGACGCGCTGGCCGCCGAGAGCTTCGGCGCGGCGCACTCCGCGGTGGCCGCGCTCAAGGAGGCCGACGGCGGCCGCGCGGCGCTGGTGCTCGGCGACTGGCCGGCCGCGCAGCAGGAACCGCACGATGATCCGCCCGCCGGCGCGTCGTGGGCGCTCGACCTCATCGACAGCCCGGCCCGGCTCCGCGGCGCCATGACCGCGATGCTGTCGGGAGTCGTGGTGGTCGACGACCTGCGGGCGGCGCTGGACCTGGTCGCCTCGCGGCCCGAGCTGCGGGCCGTCACGCTCGACGGTGACCTGGTGGGCGCCGGCTGGGTGAGCGGCGGTTCGGACCGCAAGCTCTCCACGCTGGAGGTCACCTCGGAGATCGATAAGGCCGGCGCCGAGCTAGCGGCGGCGGAGGCGCAGGTCGAGCAGCTGACGGCGGCGCTCTCCGGCGCGCTGACCGAGCAGACCGCGCGCCAGGATTCCGCCGAGCAGGCGCTGGCCGCGCTCAACGAATCCGACACCGCCATCTCGGCGATGTACGAGCAGCTCGGCCGGCTCGGCCAGGAGGCCCGGGCGGCCGACGACGAGTGGGGCAGGTTGCTGCGCCAGCGTGAGGAGTTGGAGGTGGGGCGGGCCCAGACCGTCGACGAGGTCACCCAACTCGAGACCCGGCTGCGCAACGCCCAGGAGACCCAGCAGGTGCACGCCGAAGACCCCAGCCATGCGGAGGTCCGCCAGCGGATCGCCGCCGCCGCCGAGGGCGCCCGCGGCGTCGAGGTGGAGGCCCGGCTGGCCGTGCGGACCGCGGAGGAACGAGCCAACGCGGTGCGTGGGCGGGCCGACTCGTTGCGCCGCGCGGCCGCGGCCGAACGTGAAGCCAGGGTGCGGGCCCAACAGGCGCGCGAGGCGCGGCTGCGCGCGGCCTCGGTGGCCGCGGCGGTGGCCGACGCCGGGCGGCTGCTGGCGCAGCGGCTGGACGGGGTGGTCGCCGCGGCGTCGCACATTCGCGATGCGCTGGTGGCCGAACGCCAGGAGCGGTCGGCGGCGATGACGGCCGTGCGCGACGAGGTGAACGTGCTGAGCGCCCGGGTCGCCACGCTCACGGACTCGCTGCACCGCGACGAGGTGGCCAATGCGCAGGCGGCGATGCGGATCGAGCAGCTCGAGCAGATGGTGCTCGAGCAGTTCGGGATGGCTCCGGTCGACCTGATCGCCGAATACGGGCCCCACGTCGGCCTCCCGCCGACCGAGCTGGAGATGGCCGAGTTCGAGCAGGCCCGGGAGCGCGGCGAGCAGGTGGTGGCGCCGGCGCCCATGCCCTACGACCGCCCCACCCAGGAGCGGCGGGCCAAACGGGCCGAGCGTGAACTGGCCGAGCTCGGCCGGGTCAACCCGCTGGCCCTCGAGGAGTTCGCCGCGCTAGAGGAGCGCTACAACTTCCTGTCGACGCAGCTCGAGGACGTCAAGGCCGCGCGCAAGGACCTGCTCGACGTCGTCGCCGACGTCGACGCCCGCATCCTGCAGGTGTTCAGCGACGCGTTCGTCGACGTGGAGCGCGAGTTCCGGGAGGTCTTCACCGTGCTGTTCCCCGGTGGGGAAGGGCGGTTGCGGCTGACGAATCCGGACGACATGCTCACCACCGGCATCGAGGTCGAGGCGCGGCCGCCGGGTAAGAAGGTCACGCGGCTGTCCCTGCTCTCCGGCGGCGAGAAGGCGCTGACGGCGGTGGCGATGCTGGTGGCGATCTTCCGGGCGCGCCCGTCACCCTTCTACATCATGGACGAGGTCGAGGCCGCGCTCGATGACACCAACCTGCGCCGCCTGATCAGCCTGTTCGAGCTGCTGCGGGCGCGCTCGCAGCTGCTGATCATCACGCACCAGAAGCCGACGATGGAGGTCGCCGACGCGCTGTACGGCGTGACCATGCAGGGCGACGGCATCACCGCGGTCATTTCCCAGCGGATGCGGGGTCAGCAGGTGGAACAGCTCGTCTCGGCCTCGTCGCCTTAGTCCCCGCGGGTCGGCGCCATCGACCTCGCGGCGATCGCGAGCGCGGCGTGGCCGGGTGAAGCGGGTCGGCGCCATCGACCCCGCGCCGACCGGCGCGCGCGGTGTCCCTGAAACAATGTCAGCGTGTCACAGGGTCTTTGGATCGCCATCGCGGTCGTAGCTGTCCTGGTCGTCATCGCGGTGCTGGTCCTGGGCCTGGTGCGGTACCGCCGGCGGCGAATCAGCCTGGCCTCGCGGCCGGAGCCCGGCAGCCTGGACCGCCCCAAGGGGTACACCGCGTCGTCAAGCATCACGTTCAGCCAGACCGTCCAGCCGGCCGAGCGGATCGACACGACTGGGCTGCCGTCGGTGGGCGACGACGCGACCGTGCCCCGGGACGCGCCGCGACGCACGATCTCCGACGTTGAGCTGCCGGAGCCGGCGCCCGAAGCCCAGCCCGAGGCGCACCCGGCGCCCTCAGCCCCCGCGGCGCCGGAAGCCCCGCCCGAGGCTGCGGCGGCGCCCGAGATCGAGGCCATCGAACCGACCGAAGGCCGCCTGGAACGGCTCCGCGGCCGCCTGGCTAAGTCGCAGAATGCGTTCGGGCGGAGCCTGCTTGGCCTGATCGGCGGCGGAGACCTCGACGAAGACTCGTGGCAGGACGTCGAGGACACCCTGCTCATCGCCGACCTGGGTCCGGTGGTCACCGAGTCGATCATGGCGCAGCTGCGCAGCCGCCTGGCCAGCAGCGATGTCCGCACCGAGGCCGACGCCAAGGCCGCGCTGCGCGATGTGCTGATCAAGGAACTGCAACCCGGCATGGACCGCTCGATCCGTGCCCTGCCGCACGCGGATCGCCCGTCGGTGCTGCTGGTGGTCGGGGTGAACGGCACCGGCAAGACCACCACCGTCGGCAAGCTGGCCCGGGTGCTCGTGGCCGACGGCCGGCGTGTGGTCCTCGGCGCGGCCGACACCTTCCGGGCCGCGGCGGCCGACCAGCTGCAGACCTGGGCGTCCCGGGTCGGCGCCGAGGTGGTGCGCGCGCCCGAGGGCGCCGATCCCGCGTCGGTGGCATTCGACTCCGTCGACAAGGGCATCGCCACGGGCGCCGACGTCGTCCTCATCGACACCGCCGGGCGGCTGCACACCAAGGTCGGGCTGATGGACGAACTCGGCAAGGTCAAGCGCGTCGTGAGCAAGCGGGCCGAGGTCGACGAGGTGTTGCTGGTGCTCGACGCCACGATCGGGCAGAACGGGCTGGCTCAGGCCCGCGTGTTCGCCGAGGTTGTCGACATCACCGGTGCGGTGCTGACCAAGCTGGACGGAACGGCCAAGGGCGGCATTGTGTTCCGCGTGCAACAGGAACTCGGCGTGCCGGTGAAGCTCGTCGGGCTCGGCGAAGGTCCCGACGATTTGGCGCCGTTCGAACCGGCCGCATTCGTCGACGCGCTGCTTGGCTGACCCATTACACGGGGGAGCGCGACGTTAATCCTCACGAAACATGGTTGCTTCATTGCAGAAACAACCATTGCGCAGTGTTCTCGGCAGGTCATCAGGCATACGTCTGACGGCCAGGACAGGGCCGACCGGAGGTGAAAGCGAGTGAGTTTCCCGCAATTGGGCCAACCTGATACCGGCGATACCGCATGGATGTTGGCTAGTTCCGCCTTGGTGCTTTTGATGACGCCGGGGCTGGCGTTCTTCTACGGCGGCATGGTCCGCACCAGAAGCGTGCTCAACATGATCATGATGAGCATCAGCGCGATGGGCGTGGTGACCGTGCTGTGGGTGCTCTACGGCTACTCGATGTCATTCGGTAACGACAAAGGTGGAGTCGTAGGTAACCCGGGTGATTACTGGGGCCTGAAAGGCCTGATCGGCGGCAACGCCGTCAAGGCCGACCCGACCAAGGGCATTTCGGCCACCGACATCCCGCTGGCCGGCACCATGCCCGCCACGGTCTTCGTGGCCTTCCAGTTGATGTTCGCCATCATCACCGTCGCGCTGATCTCGGGCGCGGTGGCCGACCGGCTGAAGTTCACCGCGTGGCTGGTGTTCGCCGGATTGTGGGCGACGCTGGTGTACTTCCCCGTCGCGCACTGGGTCTTCGCCGCAGACGGTTTCGCCTCCGAGAAGGGCGGCTGGATCAACAACAAGCTGCACGCGATCGACTTCGCAGGAGGAACCGCGGTCCATATCAACTCCGGTGTTGCCGGTCTGGCGCTCGCCATCGTGCTGGGCAAGCGCAAGGGCTGGCCGACCACGCTGTTCCGGCCGCACAACCTGCCGTTCGTGATGCTCGGCGCCGGCTTGCTGTGGTTCGGCTGGTTCGGGTTCAACGCCGGTTCGGCCACCAGCTCCAACGGCTCCGCCGGGACGACGTTCATGACCACGACCATCGCGACCGCGACGGCCATGCTGGCCTGGCTGCTCACGGAGCGCATCCGCGACGGCAAGCCCACGACGCTGGGAGCGGCGTCGGGCATCGTCGCCGGGCTGGTCGCGATCACGCCGTCCTGCTCGTCGGTCAACGTGCTGGGCGCCCTGGTGATCGGCGCGGTCGCCGGTGTGGTGTGTGCGCTGGCGGTCGGGCTGAAGTTCAAGCTCGGCTACGACGACTCGCTCGACGTGGTCGGTGTCCACATGATCGGCGGTCTGACCGGCACGTTGCTGGTGGGTCTGCTCGCCGCGCCCGAATCGCCCGCGATCAACGGGGTGACCGGGGTGTCGAAGGGCCTGTTCTACGGCGGCGGCTGGTCGCAGCTCGAACGACAGGCGGTCGGCGCGTTCGCTGTCCTGTTCTACTCCGGCATCGTTACCCTTATCTTGGCGCTGATCCTGAAGTACACAATCGGGTTGCGTGTCGGGGCCGAGGAAGAAGCCTCGGGTATCGACGAGGCTGAGCACGCTGAGAGCAGTTACGATTTTGGAACGATCGGCGGGCAGGGGTCGGTTCTTCCGGCGGCGCGGATCCCCGCGGATGACCGTAACGGTCTTGAAGACCGGGCGGGCGACAAAGTGGAGGCAGAGCAGTCATGAAGCTAGTCACCGCGATCGTGAAGCCGTTCACCCTTGACGATGTCAAGACCAGCCTGGAGGACGCGGGCGTCCTCGGGATGACGGTCAGCGAGATCCAGGGTTACGGACGGCAGAAGGGCCACACCGAGGTCTACCGTGGTGCGGAGTACTCGGTGGACTTCGTCCCAAAGGTGCGGATCGAGGTCGTCGTGGACGACTCCATCGTCGACAAGGTGGTGGACAGCATCGTTCGGGCGGCGCGCACCGGCAAGATCGGTGACGGCAAGGTCTGGGTGAGCCCCGTCGAAACCATCGTGCGCGTGCGCACCGGTGAGCGCGGAACCGATGCGCTATGACACCGGCCGCCGATTGCTGAACCAACCCGGGCGGGCCGGGAGGGCGTGACGCCCGACCGGCCCGAGCCCTCCGGGGACATGTCGGGGACAGGAAGCGCCTGCGGGGCAGCCGATTTGGCTGCCTCGCGGCGCAAACTGCTGTCTGAGGGGGCCGAACTCGACGCGGCGGCGCTGCGCCAGGCGTGGCTGGAGCTGCACGAGTCGTGGCTCGCCGCCAAGGCCGCGGAGCTCGGAATCACCGCGGACAGCGGTTTCGCGATCGTCGGGATCGGCGGCCTGGGCCGCCGAGAGCTGTTGCCGTATTCCGATCTCGATCTGATGTTGTTGCACGACAACCAATCCGCGGAAGTCCTGCAGCGGGTGGCCGACGGGCTATGGTATCCGCTGTGGGACGCCAACGTTCGGCTGGACCACAGCGTTCGCACCGTCTCCGGGGCCCTCGGCGTCGCCAACAACGACATGATCGCCGCGCTGGGCATGTTGGACGCCCGTCACATCGCCGGTAACGCCACGCTGTCGGAGGAATTGATCGCCGGTGCACGACGCCAGTGGCGCAGCGCGATTCGCTCCCGCATGGACGAGCTCATCGAGATGACCAACGCCCGCTGGCAGCGGTGCGGCCGGATCGCCCAACGTGCCGAACCGGATCTCAAATCCGGACGCGGCGGCCTGCGCGACGTCCAGCTGCTCGACGCGTTGGGCGTCGCCCAGCTGATCGACCGGCATGGCATGGCCAACCCCAACATGCCCGGGGGGTCGCTGGACACCGCTTACCTCACCCTGCTCGACGTGCGCACAGAACTCCACCGGGTCTCCGGGCGCGGACGCGACCAGCTGCTGGCCCAGTTCGCGGACGAGATCAGCGCGGCGCTGCACATCGGGGACCGATTCGACTTGTCGCGCAAGCTTTCCGGTGCCAGCCGCACCATCGCGTACCACGCCGAGACCGGGCTGCGGACGGCCGAGAACGCCCTGCCACGCCGTGGCCTCACGGCGCTGGTGCGGCGGCCCAAGCGCCGGCCGCTGGATGAGGGCGTCGTCGAGTACGGCGGCGAAATCGTGCTCGCCCGCGACGCCCACCCCGACCGGGACGCGGGGTTGGTGTTGCGGGTGGCCGCGGCGTCGGCCGACACGGGTCTACCGATCGGCGCCGGGACGCTCGCGCGGCTGGCCGCGAGTGCACCGGACATGCCCACGCCATGGCCGCGCGAGTCCCTGGATGACCTGCTGGTCGTCCTGTCCGCCGGCCCGACCACCGTCGCGACGGTCGAGGCGCTCGACCGGACCGGGCTGTGGGGCCGGTTGCTGCCGGAGTGGGACGCCGTGCGCGACCTGCCGCCGCGCGACGTCTCGCACAAGTGGACCGTGGACCGGCACATCGTCGAAACCGCCGTCAACGCAGCGCCTTTGACCACCCGCGTGGCGCGTTCGGACCTACTCACGCTGGGCGCGCTGCTGCACGACATTGGAAAGGGGCGCGGCGTCGACCACTGCGTGCTCGGGGCCGATCTGGTGATCCCGATCTGCGAAAGGCTGGGCCTGCCGCCGGCCGACGTCGACACGGTGTCCGGCATGGTCCGCCACCATCTGCTGTTACCGGTCACGGCCACCCGGAGCGACCTGAACGACCCCAAGACCATCGAGGACGTGACCGAGGCGCTGGGCGGCGACCCCCACCTGCTCGAGCTGCTGCACGCCTTGGCCGAGGCGGATTCGAAGGCCACAGGTCCCGGAGTGTGGAGCGAATGGAAGGCCTCGCTGATCGAGGACCTGGTGCGCCGCTGCCGGCTGGTGATGGCCGGCGAACCGCTGCCTCAGGCGAATCCGACTGCACCACAGTATCTTTCGCTGGCGGCCGATCACGGCGTGCACGTGCAGATCACGCCTAGCGGCAGTGAGCGCCTGCAAGTGGTGATGCTCGCGCCCGACCAGCGGGGGTTGGTGTCGAAGGCCGCCGCCGTGCTCGCGCTGAACTCGTTGCGCATCCACTCGGCGACGGCCAACCTTCACGAAGGCGTCGCGATCATCGAATTCGTCGCGTCGCCGGTTTTCGGTTCGCCGCCCGAAGCCGGCCTGCTGCGCCAGCAGTTCACCGGCGCGCTGAACGGGGACGTCGACGTCGTGGGTGCTCTGGAGAAACGGGACAGCGACGCCGTCAGCGCGGTGAGTGCGCGCGCCGGTGAGGTCCAGGTCGGGGTTCCCGTCACCCGGTCGACGGCGCCGCCCCGCATCCTATGGCTCGACGCCGCCGCGCCCGGCCAGCTCGTCGCCGAAGTGCGCGCCATGGACCGGCTGGGCCTGCTCGCGCTACTAGCCCAGGCGCTGGAACGCGCCCAGGCCGACATCCAGTGGGCGAAGGTCAACACGTTCGGGTCGACGGCGGCCGACGTCTTCTCGATGGCCGTGCCCCCCGGCGAGGAACAGGACGCCCGCGCCGCCGTCGAGAAGCACTTGCTGGCTGTCCTGGGCGGGCCCGCCGTCGAGGTCCTTGACGAACCCGTCGGCGACTAGCGACCGGTCCGCGCGCTACGCCTGCTCGGCGGTGAGCTGCCGCACCGCGTCGATGCGCGCCTTGAGCTGATCCCGCGTCGCCGCGGCGATCGGCGGCCCCCCGCACCGGCGGCGCAGCTCGTTGTGGATCCAGCCGTGCGGTTTGCCGGTGCGGTGGTGCGCGATCGACACCAGCGTGTTGAGTTCGCGGCGCAATTCGCGCAGCTGGCCGTGCATGGACGGCGGCGGCAGGGGCGGCGATCCCTGGGCCGCCTGCTTCTCGGCCCGCTTCTGGAACTGCTCGTCCTGGCGCCGGTGCAGCAGGGCCCGCATCTGTTCGGCGTCGAGCAGGCCCGGCAGCCCGAGGTAGTCGGCCTCCTCGTCGCTGCCCGCCGGGGTCGCCGTCCCGAACGATGACCCGTCGAAGATCACCTGGTCGAGCTCGGCGTCGGCGCCAAGCGCGGTGAAACCGTTGTCGAGGTAGGTCTTTTCGGTCTGCGTCCGGGTGGCGGGGTCACCGTCCAGGGGGTCCTCGTCCGGGCGGTGCGGTTCGCCGAGGACGTGGTTGCGCTGGGCCTCCAGCTCGCTAGCCAATTGCAGCAGGTTCGGTACGGACGGCACGAAGATGCTGGCGGTCTCGCCCGGCCGGCGCGACCGCACGAACCGGCCGATGGCCTGGGCGAAGAACAGCGGAGTGGAGGCGCTGGTGGCGTAGATGCCCACCGACAACCGCGGGACGTCGACACCCTCCGAGACCATCCGGACCGCGACCAGCCATCGGCTGGTGCCGTCGGAGAATTCGCTGATCCGCGCCGAGGAGCCGGGGTCGTCGGAGAGCACCACCGTGGGTTCCTCCGCCGTCAACCGCTTCAGCAGGGCCGCGTAGGCGCGGGCCGCCGTGCGGTCGGAGGCGATGATCATCCCGCCGGCGTCCGGTATGTGGGTGCGCAGCTGGCGCAGCCGCTCGTCGGCGGCCGTGATCACCGCGGGCATCCACTGTCCGGCGGGATCGAGGGCGGTGCGCCACGCTCGCGCGGTCTGCTCGGCCGACAGCGGCTCGCCCAGCCGGGCGGCGTGTTCCTCGCCGGCGCTGTCGCGCCAGCGCGCCTCACCGGAGTAGGCGAGGAACACCACCGGGCGGACCACACCGTCGGCCAGGGCCTCGGCGTAACCGTAGGTGTGGTCGGCCTCCGAACGCAGCACCCCGTCCGGGCCGGCGACGTAGTTGACGAAGGGGATCGGGCTGTCGTCGCTGCGAAATGGCGTACCCGTCAGCGCCAGGCGGCGGGTGGCGTCGCCGAACGCCTCGCGGATCGCCTCGCCCCACGTCTTGGCGTCGCCGCCGTGGTGGATCTCGTCGAAGATGACCAGCGTCTTGCGCTGCTCGGTGCGCACCCGGTGCAGCGTCGGATGAGCGGCCACCTGGGCGTAGGTCACCATCACCCCGTGGTACTCCGAGGAGGTCTGGGGGTTGGTATTGGAGAACTTGGGGTCCAGCGCGAGACCGTGCCGCTGCGCGGCCAGCGCCCACTGGGTCTTGAGGTGCTCGGTCGGAACCACGACGGTGATCTGCTCGGCTGCGCGCTGGGTGAGCAGTTCGCCCGCCACCCGCAGCGCAAACGTCGTCTTCCCGGACCCGGGGGTGGCGACAGCCAGGAAGTCGCGTGGCTGGCCGGCCAGGTACTTCACCAGCGCCCGGCGCTGCCAGCCACGTAGCACCCCGGGCTCCGCGCGGGTGGCCGGTTGCACAGACAAGTTCTCCCCCGTAGTTGCGCTTCTGACTCGGCCAGGTCCTCAGTGGTGGCGGTAAAATCTAGCACGCCAATGGTTTTCGTCGCAGCAGCGACTCAAACGGGTTATCCGGCGCGACGTACCAGGTCGCGGGCGCCCAGCCGCCCGGGCTCGAGCATCATGTTGTGACCCATGCTGAAGAATTCCGGCTCGGTGCGGTAGGAGCGAGCCGTGGCCCGCACCTCGCCGACGCTGACAAACCCGTCGTGCTCGGCACCCAGCACGAGCATCGGCGTCCTCACCCGGCGGGTCCGGACGCGGCGGAGCATCGGATCGGTCATGGCGGCTCGAGCGCTTTCCGCTCCGGCGCGCCGCCGGCAGGATTCGACGATCGCCTCGGGCGTGGCGGCGCAAAACAGGTATTCGCGCGCCGGCGCCGGGGTGGCCAGGAATCTCAGCAGCGTCGGATCGCTCCCACGCTTCCAGGGTCATCGACGGACGGCGGCGCCAGACTCGCGACGCCAGCGTGAGGACGCCCTGCGGCGGGACGGAGCCCACCAGCACCGCCGCGGGGGCGGTCCGGTCTTCGAGGTAGCGCTGGATCACAAAGCCGCCCAACGAATGGCCGACCAGCACCGGTTCGCTACCCAGCTCGTCGGCCGTCGCGCGGACGTCGTCGATGTAGTCGGCGATGGACACCTGGTGCAGGGGCTTGGCCGTCGGGCTTTCGCCATGCCCGCGCAGGCTGACCCGACCGCGCGATAGCCCGCACCGGCGAAGAAGTCCAGGAAGTTCTGCCAGCACCACGCGCTGTGCCGCCCGCCGTGAACGAACAACAGCGGGACGGGATGGGCGTCGGTGCAGGCCCCGTTGTCGATGACCTCGAGCATGGCCCCTCGTGCTGCTTCCGTTGTGACCGCAATCACAATAACGGCTGATGGGCGCTCTTGTGACCGCACCCGAGCCCCCGGTCGTCTGACCGAATCGTCCTTTGGCCGCCAGGGGTGCGGGCGGTCTCCGCCGGGCCTCGAGCCGCCGGGCCTCGAGCCGCCGGGCCTCGGGCCGCCGGGCCTCGAGCCGCCGGGCCTCGAGCCGCCGGCCCTCGAGCCGCCGGGCCTCGAGCCGCCGGGCCTCGAGCCGCCGGGCCTCGAGCCGCCGCCAGACATAAACCTCTGCGACCCGCCACGGCGTGTCGTCGCAGACGTTTACGTGTCGCGGGTGGGTGCGCGCGGCTTCGCCGATGGCGCGCCTCCTCCTCGCGCCCCTGCGGGGCGCGCGTCGTCGCCAGCGCGGCCGCGCTTGCGATACCACGAGGTCAATACGTGGTACCCGCTGCGCGCGGCTTCGCCGATGGCGCGCCTCCTCCTCGCGCCCCTGCGGGGCGCGCGTCGTCGCCAGCGCGGCCGCGCTTGCGATACCACGAGGTCAATACGTGGTACCCGCTGCGCGCGGCTTCGCCGCGCTTGCGATACCACTAGGCTGGTCGGGTGTTTGAATCGCTGTCTGACCGGTTGACCGGTGCCCTTCAGGGGCTGCGCGGCAAGGGTCGACTGACCGACGCCGATATCGAGGCGACCACCCGCGAGATTCGCCTGGCGCTCCTGGAAGCCGACGTTTCGCTGCCCGTCGTGCGCGCGTTCGTCGGCCGGATCAAGGAGCGGGCCCGGGGCGTCGAGGTCTCGGGTGCCCTCAACCCGGCGCAGCAGGTCGTCAAGATTGTCAACGAAGAGCTCATCGGCATCCTGGGCGGGCAGACGCGCCAGCTGGCGCACGCCAAGACGCCGCCGACCGTGATCATGCTCGCCGGTCTGCAGGGTTCGGGTAAGACGACGTTGGCGGGCAAGCTGGCCGCGTGGCTGCGCGGGCAGGGGCACACGCCTTTGCTGGTGGCCTGCGACCTGCAGCGGCCCGCCGCCGTGAACCAGCTGCAGGTGGTCGGGCAACGCGCCGGCGTCCCGGTGTTCGCCCCGCACCCGGGCGCGTCGCCCGACTCCGGCCCCGGCGACCCCGTCGCCGTCGCGGCGGCCGGCCTGGACGAGGCCCGCTCCAAGCACTTCGACGTCGTCATCGTCGACACCGCCGGACGGCTGGGCATCGACGACGAACTGATGTCCCAGGCCGCGGCCATACGCGACGCCGTGGACCCCGACGAGGTGCTGTTCGTCCTGGACGCGATGATCGGTCAGGACGCCGTGACCACCGCCGAGGCGTTCCGCGAGGGCGTCGGCTTCACCGGGGTGGTGCTCACCAAGCTCGACGGCGACGCCCGCGGTGGCGCGGCGCTGTCGGTCCGCGAGGTCACTGGTGTGCCGATCCTGTTCGCCTCCAGCGGCGAGAAGCTCGAGGACTTCGACGTCTTCCACCCCGACCGGATGGCGAGCCGGATCCTCGGCATGGGCGACGTCCTGACCCTCATCGAGCAGGCCGAGCAGGTCTTCGACGCGCAGCGCGCCGAGGAGGCCGCCGCCAAGATCGGCACCGGCGAGCTGACGCTCGAGGACTTCCTCGAGCAGATGCTGGCGATCCGCAAGATGGGCCCGATCGGCAACCTGCTGGGCATGCTGCCCGGCGCCGGCCAGATGAAGGACGCGCTCGCCGAGGTCGACGACAAGCAACTCGACCGGCTGCAGGCCATCATCCGCGGGATGACGCCCCAGGAGCGCGCCGATCCGAAGATCATCAACGCGTCGCGGCGGCTGCGCATCGCCAACGGCTCGGGAGTGACGGTGTCGGAGGTCAACCAGCTGGTCGACCGCTTCTTCGAGGCCCGCAAGATGATGTCGTCCATGCTCGGCGGCATGGGCATCCCCGGCATGGGGCGCAAGTCCTCCACACGTAAAGCCAAAGGCGCCAAGGGGAAGAAGGGCAAGAAGGGGGGACGGGGACCGACGCCGCCCAAGGCCAGGAACCCGCTCATGCCGGGCATGCCGGCCGGGTTCCCCGACCTGTCGCAGATGCCCAAGGGCCTCGACGAGCTGCCACCCGGCCTGGCCGACTTCGACCTGTCCAAGCTCAAGTTCCCTGGCAACCCGGGCAAGAACTAACCGCGCCGTGCGGATGCGCCTGCGGGGTCTGGAGCTGCCCGGCGAGACCGAGATCGAGCTGTGGATCGTCGACGGCCGCATCAGTACCGAACGGGTCGCGGGCGCCGGCACCGTCTTCGAGGGCGGCTGGATCGTGCCCGGGCTAGTGGACGCACACTGTCACGTCGGGCTCGGCGACGACGGCGAGATCCCGATCGAGGAGGCCATCGGACAGGCCGAGACCGAACGCGACGCCGGCGCCCTGCTGTTGCGCGACTGCGGGTCGCCCACCGACACGCGAAGCCTCGACGACGGTGACGACCTGCCCCGCATTATCCGGGCCGGCAAACACCTGGCCAGGCCCAAGCGGTACTCGCGGGGCTTCGCCGACGAACTCGAGGACGAATCCGAGCTGCCGGGCGCGGTCGCCCGGGAGGCGAGACGCGGCGACGGCTGGGTGAAGCTAGTCGGCGACTGGATCGACCGCGGAGTCGGCGACCTCGCCCCGCTGTGGTCCGACGACGTGCTCGAGGCCGCGATCGGCGCCGCGCACGCCCACGGCGCCCGGGTCACCGCGCATGTCTTCGGCGAGGACGCGCTGCCCGGCCTGATCAACGCCGGCATCGACTGCATCGAACACGGCACCGGCCTCACCGACGACACCATCGCCCTGATGGTCGAGCACGGGACCGCGCTCGTCCCCACGCTGATCAACAGCCTGGAAAACTTCGAAGGCATTGGGGACGCCGCGGCGCGCTACCCTGCCTACGCCGCACACATGCGCGACCTGCACGCCCGTTGCCGGGCGCGCACGGCCGCGGCGCGCGAGGCGGGCGTGCCGATCTACGCCGGCAGCGACGCCGGCACCATGATCGCGCACGGGCGGATCGCCGACGAGGTCGAGGCGCTCAAGGGCATCGGCATGAGCCCGACCGACGCGCTCGGCGCGGCGTGCTGGGACGCGCGCCGCTGGCTGGGGCGGCCCGGCCTGGACCACGGGGCGTCGGCCGACCTGCTGTGCTACTCGGAGGATCCGCGCCTGAGTTCCGAAGTGCTCAACCACCCCGATCTGGTGATCTTGCGGGGCAAGGTGTTTCGGCCCTAGTCCCGGCCGGGCACCGGCGGGCGCGAGGTCGGGATCGCGGATAGGATCGCTGCATGGCGTTGGCCAGCGGCGCGACGTTTGCCGGATACGTGATCGCGCGAAGGCTGGGTTCCGGGTCGACCGGTGACGTCTACCTGGTGCAGGACCGCAGCTCGGCCGTCTGGCGGGCGTTGAAGGTCCTTTCCGCCGAGTTGTCGGCGGACGAAGAATTCCGCCGGCGATTTCAGGCGGAGACGCCGGCCGCGGCAAGCCTCACCCACCCGCACATCGTCGAGGTCCACGAGCGCGGCGAGTTCTACGGCCGCCTCTACGTAGCGATGCAATACGTCGAGGGCATCGACGCTGCCCGGCTGATGGCCGACCGCTTCCCGGCGGTCTCACCGGCGGGGGAGGTGCTCGCCCTGGTCAGCGCCGTCGCCGAGGCCCTCGATTACGCCCATGACAGCGGGATGCTGCATCTCGACGTCAAGCCCGCCAACATTCTGCTGACCGGTCGCGGGGAGGGGGAGCGGCGGATCCTCCTGAGCGACTTCGGGACGGCACCGGCCCTGGGCGCGTCAACCGGGAAATATGCGGCGCCCGAGCAGGCGCCCGCCGGTGCCGGGTCTGCGGTTGATGGGCGCGCCGACCAGTACGCGCTGGCGGCCACCGCGTTCCATCTGCTGACCGGCACATCGCCGGGAGAACGTCCGCCCAGCCTGAGCAGCCTGCGCCCCGAGCTGGTGCG
This sequence comes from Mycobacterium sp. 050134, assembly GCF_036409085.1. Taxonomy (NCBI): domain Bacteria; kingdom Bacillati; phylum Actinomycetota; class Actinomycetes; order Mycobacteriales; family Mycobacteriaceae; genus Mycobacterium; species Mycobacterium sp. 050134. The sequence goes on along the minus strand of NZ_JAZGLV010000005.1, from coordinate 249,365 downwards.
GCTGGATCGCGTCTTTGCCCGGGCGCTCGCCGAAAGCCCCGCGGACCGGTTCGAAACTTGCCGCCAGTTCGCCCAGGCGGCCAACGAGCAGGTCGGCGGCTCGACCGCGGACCGCAGCGCCGGGGCCCCGCTGGTGGCCGAATATCCCGCGTACGCCTGGCCGGAGACTGTCGAGGCGGAAGACGTGGCGTCGGTCAAAGCCCACGGTCCCGTCCGGAAAGCCCGAGTGCCTCGGGCCGCCGCCGGGTCAGGGCGCCGGCCCCCGGAGAAGCACCGCCCGGTGACGCTGGGTCGCGCGCGGGCGGTGCGGCAGCCCCCGGCGCCCCCGCCGAGGCGGCGCAGGCCCCGCCGAATCCTGCTGGTGCTCGCGGCCGTCCTGCTGGTGATCGGTCTGCTCGCGCTCGGCTTCGCCCTCGGGCGCACGACCGGCACCAGCGGTGCCCGGTCCGCCGCACCGGTGCCGGCCCCGTCCGCCGAGCCGCCGACGCCCGCGGTCCCGTCCGCCGCGCCCGTCCCCCTCGACGGTTCCTACCGCCTCGAGGTCCAACGCGCCAAGCAGACGTTCAACTATGTGGCCGACCCGCAGCCGCCGGACGTGACGACGTGGTGGGCGTTTCGCTCGTCGTGCGCCCCTGCGGAATGCGTCGCGGCCGCGATCCGGCTCGACGACGGCGACCATCAGCGGGCCGCCGTGCCCGACGCCGGCCAGCTGATCATGCGGTTCGCGGACGGTCGCTGGCAATCGCAGCCGGAGGAGGCCCGCGTCGCGTGCGCCGGTCCGGACCGGCCGGTGCAGACGCAGGCGGCGACGGTGGTGCTGTCGCTGAAGCCCCGGCCGGAGGACGATCTGGTGGGCGAGGAGACCGTCACCGTGCAGAGCAACGAGTGCGCCCAACGGTCGGCCGTGATCCGCATCCCGGCGGTCCTGCGCCGCAGCGGCGACGTCCCGCCGGCCGTCACCGGGCCGGACCCCGCGACGATCGCCGACGCCCCCGCGCCGCCGGCCACCGAACCCCACCGCTGACGGAGCCTTCCGGCCGCCGTCCGTTCGACTCGCCTCCAGAAAAGATTGCGAGCGATCACTATCAATGTTACGGTTCCCGCACCGGACACCTGGAGGAAGACATGACCTACGACGTGATCATCCGCGACGGACTGTGGTTCGACGGCACGGGCGCCGCGCCGCGAACCCGGACGCTCGGCATCCGTGATGGCGTGCTGGCCACGGTTTCCGATCGGCCGCTCGACGAGACGGGCTGCCCGGACGTGATCGACGCCGCGGGCAAGTGGGTCGTCCCGGGCTTCCTCGACGTGCACACTCACTACGACGCCGAGGTGCTGCTGGATCCCGGGCTGCGGGAGTCGGTGCGCCACGGTGTGACGACCGTGCTGCTGGGCAACTGCTCGCTGTCCACGGTGTACGCCGGTTCCGAGGACGCCGCCGACCTGTTCAGCCGGGTCGAGGCGGTGCCCCGCGAATACGTCTACGACGCGTTGACCACGCACCGGAACTGGTCGACGGCGGCGGAATACGTCGAGGCGATCGACGCTCTGCCGCTCGGCCCCAATGTTGGCTCGCTGCTTGGCCATTCGGACCTGCGGGCCGCGGTGCTCGGCCTCGATCGCGCCACCGACGCGAGTGTCAGGGCCACCGACGCCGAACTGGAAAAGATGGCGGCGCTGCTCGAGCAGGCGCTGGACGCCGGGATGCTGGGCATGTCCGGCATGGACGCGGCGATCGATAAGCTCGATGGCGACCGGTTCCGGTCGCGAGCTCTGCCGTCCACGTTCGCCACGTGGCGGGAGCGGCGTCGGCTGATCAAGGTGCTGCGCAAGCGCGGCCGGATCCTGCAGAGCGCGCCGAACATCGAAAGCGCGCTGTCCGGTCTCCTCTTCTTCCTCTCCAGCAGCCGAATCCTGGGACGCGGCAAGGGGGTTCGGATGAGCCTGCTGGTGTCCGCCGATGCGAAGTCCATGCCGTACGCCGTGCGCACGTTCGGGCCGGGCACCCGGATCCTCAACCGGCTGCTGGGCTCCAGCGTGCGCTTCCAGCACCTGCCCGTCCCGTTCGAGCTGTACTCGGACGGGATCGACCTGCCGGTGTTCGAGGAGTTCGGCGCGGGAACCGCCGCCCTCCACCTGCGAGACCAGTTGCAGCGCAACGAGTTGCTGGCCGACGAGTCCTACCGCCGCCAGTTCCGCCGGGAGTTCGACCGCATCAAACTGGGCCCGTCGCTGTGGCACCGCGACTTCCACGACGCGATCATCGTCGAATGCCCCGACCCATCTCTGATCGGCAAGAGCTTCGGCGCGATCGCCGACGAGCGCGGGCTGCATCCGCTCGACGCGTTCCTCGACGTGCTCGTCGAGAACGGTGAGCGCAACGTCCGCTGGACGACGACGGTGGCCAACCACCGGCCCAAGCAGCTCAACAAGCTGGCCGCCGAGCCGAGCATCCACATGGGCTTCTCGGACGCCGGGGCCCACCTGCGCAACATGGCCTTCTACAACTTCCCACTGAGGATGCTCAAGCGCGTCCGGGACGCCCACCGCGCCGGCCGGCCGTTCCTGTCCACCGAGCGGGCGGTGCACCGCCTCACCGGGGAGTTGGCGGAGTGGTTCGGCATCGACGCGGGCACCCTGCGCCAGGGCGACCGCGCGGATTTCGTCGTGATCGACCCGGCCGGCCTCAACGACGCGGTGGACGGCTACTACGAGGAAGAGGTGCCCTTCTACGGCGGGCTGCGCCGCATGGTCAACCGCAACGACGACGCCGTGGTCGCCACCGGCGTGGGCGGCACGGTCGTGTTCCGGGACGGCCGTTTCCACGAGGGCTACGGCGAGACCGTGCGGTCCGGCCGGTACCTGCGGGCCGGCGCCCGCCACCCGGGCGCCCGCGGCGCCGAGCGCACCGGCGCCCGGCAGGCCGCCGAGGCCGGGGTCTGACGTGGCGCGAACCCAGCAGCAGCGCCGCGAGGAGACCGTCGGCCGGCTCCTCGAGGCGTCCATCGCCAGCATCGTCGAGGTGGGTTACGCCCGGGCTTCCGCCGCCGTGATCACCAAGCGTGCGGGGGTGTCGGTGGGCGCGCTGTTCCGTCACTTCGAGACGATGAGCGACTTCATGGCCGCGACGGCGTCCGAAGTGCTGCGCCGCCAGCTGGAGTCGTTCACCAAGCGGGTCGCCGAGATCCCGGCCGACCGGCCGGCGCTCCAGACGGCCCTGGAGATCCTGCGCGACATCACCAGCGGCCCGGCCAACGCCGTCATCTACGAATTGCTCGTCGCCGCGCGGACCGACGAAAAGCTCAGGGACACACTGCGACACGAGCTGGGGCAGTACTCGGCGAAGATCTACGACGCGGCCCGCGCCCTGCCGGGGGCCGAAGCCTTCCCGGAGGAGACGTTTCCGGTGCTCGTGGCTCTGATGACCAACGTGTTCGACGGGGCGGCCGTGGTCGAGGGCGTCCTGCCCCAGCCGGACATCGCCGCCCGCCGGATTCCGGTGCTCGCGGCGCTGCTGACCGCCGGGCTGCCCAACCCCTGAGCGCGGTCGTCAGAGGGTGCCGATGCCGTTCTCCGGGTTGAGCGCGAAGCCCCAGTCGAACAGGCTGGCGGCCTGGTCCCAGTAGCTCGGCCCGCCCGCCTTGACCAGGCCGTACATCATGGCGATCACCAACCGTCGGCCCCCGCGGGCGGCGGCGCCGACGAACGTCTTGCGCGCGGCGTCGGTGAATCCCGTCTTGCCGCCGATCGCGCCAGGATAGCGCTGCAGCAGCTCGTCCTGGTTCGTGATCGGGCGTTCCACGCCGGTGGCAGGATCGGGAAACATCGCCGACGGCTCGGCGGTGATCTGCGCGAACACCGGGTTGGCCATCGCGGTGCGGAAGATGACGGTGAGATCGTGTGCGGTCGACGCGCCGGAGCCTCCCGGACCGTCCAGACCGGACGGAGTGGCGGCGCGGGTGCTCGTGGCCCCCAGCGACGCGGCCTTCGCATTCATCTTGGCCACGGTGGCGTCGGGGCCGCCCAGCAGGTGTGCCAGCGTGTTGGCGGCGTCGTTGCCGGAGACCAGCAGCAGCGCGTCGAGCAGCTGGCGCGCCGTGTAGCTGCGGCCCGGTTTGATCCCGACGCAATTGCACTCGACCTCGGTGTCCGCGGCGTCGGCGACGACGGTCTGGTCGAGGCTCACCTGGTCGAGCGCCACCAGGGCCAGCAGGACCTTGATGGTGCTCGCGGGCGGATGCGCGACGTTCTGGTCACGCCCGGCAAGCACCTGACCGCTGTCGAGGTCGGCCACGATCCACGTCTGCGCCGGGCCGTCGGGGATCGGCACCGAGCCCACAGGCTGCATGCTGTCGGCCCCCGCGGTGACCACGCCGGCGGTGCCGGCGCACGTGCCGAGCGTGAGCGCGGCGGCGGCCGCGGCCATGAGCTTGCGCATGGCCGCAGATAGTAGCTTCCGGGCGCGTCGGGCGGCTATTTTCGCGTCAGTGCCACGGCATGTCCCGCCACGAGTAGAACGCGCCCGTGCCGACGTCGTGGACGCCGTAGTAGTCCCAGTAGTAGTCGTGGCAGACGTTGCCGTCCCACGGGATCGGGCGCCCCGCGGGGTTGGCGTCACCCGGGCACCACTGTTGGCAGGAGTGTCCGGCCGGGCATGGCGCGGCCTGCGCGGGCGGCGCGAGCAGACCCAGACCGCCCGCCAAGCTCAGGACGGTTGCCACCCCGGCGCATGCTGCTTTCATATACCGGGGATTATTCCCCCGCTGCGGTCCGCGTGGGCTGGGAAAACGGGAAAATCCTCGCGCCAGGGTCATGGTCAGTCCCTTCGTTGCTGGCTGTCTCCCGCCAAGTGGACCCGGGCCGCGTCGCTACCGATCCCAATGCCGCCGGCACCGGTCCCCGGCGGGGCCGCGGCGCGGTGTTGAATCGACCCATGCTGAGCCTCGAGGAAATCTCGGACCGGTTGGAGATCCAGCAGCTACTGGTCGACTACTCCACCGCCATCGACAACCGCCGCTTCGACGACCTGGATCGCGTGTTCACCCAGGACGCATACATCGACTACACCGCTTTGGGCGGCATCGAGGGCCGCTATCCGGAGGTCAAGAAGTGGCTGTCGGAGGTGTTGCCGAACTTCCCGGTGTACGCCCACATGCTCGGCAACTTCTCGGTGCGCATCGAGGGGGATACGGCGTCGTCGAGGGTCGTCTGCTTCAACCCCATGGTGCTGCCCGGCGACGGGGACCAGGCGCTGTTTTGCGGGCTGTGGTACGACGACGAGTTCCTTCGCACCGCCGACGGCTGGCGGATGACCCGCCGCGTCGAGACCAAGGTCTTCCAGAAAGTGATGTGACGCGGCGCGGCTCCGCCGAGATGGCCGTGTGGGCTGCGCTCGCGCACTGAACGCGGCCACGACGGCAATTTCGCGGCAAGACGGATTTCTGGCGCGGTGACCCGCTGCGCCCGGCTTCGCCGCGCTTGCGATCGCCGACGGATTTCTGGCGCGGTGACCCGCTGCGCCCGGCTTCGCCGCGCTTGCGATCGCCGACGGATTTCTGGCGCGGTGACCTGTTCTGGCACAATGGGCGGCTGTCCGCTGAGCGATTACGCATCGCTCGGTGGTCACACACGCGAGGCAAAACCGGACCCCGGCATCCCGCCCGGGTCGCTGAATTGCCGCGTGACACCACAGGAGATCGCTTAATCATGGCTGTGAAGATCAAGCTCACCCGGCTTGGCAAGATCCGCAATCCCCAGTACCGCATCGCCGTCGCCGACGCGCGGACGCGCCGCGACGGCCGGTCCATCGAGGTCATCGGCCGGTATCACCCCAAGGAAGAGCCGAGCCTGATCGAGATCAACTCCGAGCGCGCCCAGTACTGGCTCTCGGTGGGGGCTCAGCCGACCGAGCCCGTGCTCAAGCTGCTGAAGATCACCGGCGACTGGCAGAAGTTCAAGGGTCTGCCGGGCGCGGAGGGCAGCCTGAAGGTCGCCCCGCCCAAGCCCAGCAAGCTGGAGCTGTTCAACGCCGCGCTCGCCGAGGCTGACGGCGGTCCCACCACCGAGGCCACCAAGCCGAAGAAGAAGGCCCCGGCCAAGAAGGCCGCCAAGGCCGAATCCGGTGATGAAGCCGCCGCCGAGGCGAGCGCCGACGCCGCGCCGGCCGAGCAGGCCGAGCCGACGACCGAGAGCTGACTGACGTGAGCACGGTCGTCGTCGACGCTGTTGAGCACCTGGTCCGCGGGATTGTCGACAATCCCGACGATGTCCGGGTGGACCTGGTGACCAGTCGCCGGGGGCGCACGGTGGAAGTCCACGTCCATCCCGACGACCTGGGCAAGGTGATCGGCCGCGGCGGACGTACCGCGACCGCGTTGCGCACCCTGGTCGCCGGCATCGGTGGGCGCGGCATCCGCGTCGACGTGGTGGACACCGACCAGTAGCGGAGCGCTGCGGTATGGAACTCCGTTGGAGTTGACCATCGGACGCGTCGTGAAGGCCCACGGGATTCACGGCGAGCTCGTCGTCGAGGTCCGCACCGACGACCCCGTGACCCGGTTCGCACCCGGAAACACGTTGCGCGCCAAAAATCCTCGCGGTGGTCCGGAACACGACTTGGTCGTGGAGGCGGCGCGCGAGCACGGTGGGCGAATGTTGCTGCGGTTGGCCGGAGTGCACGACCGTGACGGGGCCGACGCGTTGCGGGGCCGGTTGTTCGTCGTAGACTCCGGCGACCTGCCGCCGATAGACGAGCCGGACACCTATTACGACCATCAGCTCGAGGGTCTCCGGGTCCGGACGACGACGGGTCAAGAGGTCGGTGTCGTCGCCGAGGTGCTGCACACCGCCGCCGGGGAATTGCTGGCGATCGACCGGAATGCGGGCCCCGGGGTGGCTCAGGCGCTGGTGCCGTTCGTCACCGCGATCGTCACGTCGGTATCGCTGGAGGACGGTGTCGTGGAGATCGATCCGCCCGAGGGTCTGCTGGACCTGGGGTAGCCGTGCGAATCGATGTGATCACGATCTTCCCCGCCTGCCTGGAGCCGCTGCGACAATCGTTGCCGGGCAAGGCGATCGACGCCGGCCTGGTCGACCTGCGGGTGCACGACCTGCGGCGGTGGACCCACGACGTGCACCACTCGGTCGACGACGCCCCGTACGGCGGCGGTCCCGGGATGGTGATGAAGGCGCCGGTCTGGGGTGACGCGCTGGACGAAACCTGTTCCGGCGAAACGGTCTTGGTGGTCCCGACGCCGGCCGGTTCGCTCTTCACGCAGGCCACCGCGCAGCGCTGGAGCGGCGAGGCGCACCTGGTGTTCGCCTGCGGCCGTTATGAGGGCATCGACCAGCGCGTCGTCGACGACGCGGCTCGCCGGATGCGGGTCGAGGAGGTCTCGATCGGCGACTACGTGCTGCCCGGCGGGGAGTCGGCGGCAGTGGTGATGATCGAGGCCGTGCTGCGGCTGGTCGCCGGCGTCCTGGGCAATCCCGCATCGCTGCACGAAGATTCGCACTCGCCCGCGCTGGATCGGCTCCTGGAGGGGCCGAGTTACACGCGGCCGCCGAGTTGGCGCGGCCTGGATGTTCCCGACGTCCTGCTCTCGGGCGATCACGCACGAATTGCCGCCTGGCGGCGGGAGGTTTCGCTGCGGCGCACACGAGAACGCCGCCCGGACCTGTTGGGCGACTAGCGCACGCGGCTCAGATCCGGCCGCTGGGGAACAACGTCTTCACCGCGCGGGTGATCGTGTCCCGGGCGGTGGCGTCGTCGGAGGGCTGCAGCGACTGGATCACCATGATGTAGCGGTGGTCGGCGCCGATCACCCCGGTGGACAGGTGCATCCAACTGCTACCGATGCAGCACATCCAGCCCTGCTTGACCGCGACCGGCTCGTTGTACAGGCCGTCCGGGATTCCGAATCGCTGCGGGTAGCCGTCGATTCCGGTGGGCGTGGACCGGGCCAGGTCGTTGAGGATGAGCTTGGCCCGCTCGGGCGGCAGCCCCCCCGACCCGTCGAGCAGCATGTCGTAGTAGCGGATCATGTCGGTCAGCGAGCTCATAGTGTTCCACCAGCGCCCGTCGCTCGGCGGGGTGGTCGACGCGAGCCCATACCGGCCGGCGACCGCGGTGATGATGGCGTCGCCGCCACCCTGGCCCCAGAATCGCTCGGCGGCCCCGTCATCCGACGACTGCAGCATGGCATCCAGCGCCTGGCGGTCGTCGGCGCTCAGCACCGTCTTCCCCTCGGCTTCGTGCAGCAGGAGGTCGTCGGCGATGAAGAGCTTGGCGACCGACGCCGTCCCGATGATCTGGCCGTTGCCGTTGGTGACCAGCTGGTGGGTGGACCGGTCGAGGATGGCCAGCGAGAGCGCGGCACCGGCGGCGGCGGCCTCGTCCGTCGCCTGCTGGACGCGGCTCTGCAGCGCGCCGAGCCCAGAGCTGGCCGCCGCCTGCGGCACGGTGATCGCCTCGAACAGCAGCTCGGCCAGCTGCGGTGACGGAGGCGCGGCCGACGGCGACGGGGCGGGTGCGGCGTGCGTCGGCGCGCTGTACGTCTTGGCCTGCACTTTCGCCTCGCACCCCGCGACGACCAGCAACGCCACCGCCGCCGTGGCGGTGAGCAGCCTACGTGGCCGTACCGGCATTATGTGTCCTCCGAGCTCTCCTCCGGCGAGAAGCGCGCACTGCGACGTGCAGTGGGGGCGGGTTTCGGGTTTGGCTGACGCGTGTCGACCCCAGTCATATGTACCATTCACCAGCGTGTTCGGCTCGCCGTTAACCGCGCCGATTTCGTGTGATTTTCTCCGCACGCGGGCCGTCTGGCACAATTGACCAGTTGTCTCCAGCCGAAGCCGCCGTCCGGGCCGCTTCTCGCCTGCTGCGAGATACGCCGAACGCCCGAAACCATCGGCTCGGTGACCGCACTCACGCGCGTGGGAGTGGCTGCCGCACGCCGTCGACCTCAAGGATGTGTCTCTCATGAACCGGCTGGACTTTGTCGACCAAGCGTCGCTGCGCGAGGACATCCCGGCGTTCGGTCCCGGCGACACCGTCAACGTGCACGTCAAGGTCATCGAGGGCGCCAAGGAGCGCATCCAGGTGTTCAAGGGCGTGGTGATCCGTCGGCAGGGCGGCGGCGTCCGGGAAACCTTCACCGTCCGCAAGGAGAGCTACGGCGTGGGCGTCGAGCGCACCTTCCCGGTGCACTCGCCGAACATCGACCACATCGAGCTCGTGACCCGAGGCGATGTCCGCCGCGCCAAGCTCTACTACCTGCGCGAACTCCGCGGCAAGAAGGCCAAGATCAAGGAAAAGCGCTGACCGGTGCGCCCCGGTGGCCGGTTGCGGCCGACTCGGCGGCCTGACGCCGTGCTGACTACGCTGATCTCGTGACCGATACCCCGGACTCAGCCGCCGACTCGACGAAGCCCCAGTCCGAGGCCGGCCAGCCGGAGCCCAAGGTCTCGACCCGTGATCTCGACGCTCCCGCCGAAGAGCCGGGACCGGCCGAGCCGGAGGCCAAGAAGTCACCGCTGCGGGAGTTCGCGGTCCTCGCGCTCATCGCCGTGGTCCTCTACTACGTCATGCTGACGTTCATCGCACGGCCGTACCTGATCCCGTCGGAGTCCATGGAGCCGACGCTGCACGGGTGCACGGGATGCGTCGGCGACCGCATCATGGTCGACAAGCTGACCTACCGGTTCGGCACTCCCCACCCCGGCGACGTCATCGTGTTCAAGGGGCCGCCCTCCTGGAACCGGGGCTACAAGTCGATCCGGTCCAACAACACCGTGCTGCGCTGGATCCAGAACGGCCTGTCCTTCATCGGCTTCGTGCCTCCCGACGAGAACGACCTGGTCAAGCGCGTCATCGCCGTGGGGGGCCAGACGGTGCAGTGCCGCGCGGACACCGGGTTGACGGTCGACGGCAAGCCGCTCAAGGAGCCGTATCTCAATGCCGCCACCATGAACGCCGACCCGGCGATGTACCCGTGCCTGGGCAGTCAGTTCGGGCCCGTCACCGTTCCGCAGGGACGGCTGTGGGTGATGGGCGACAACCGCACGCACTCGGCCGACTCGCGCGCCCATTGCGACAGCGTTCCCGCCGACGCGCTCAAGGAAATTCTGTGCACCGGCGACCCGAACTCGGGGACGGTGCCGGTGGCGAACGTCATCGGCAAGGCCAGGTTCATCGTGTGGCCGCCGACGCGGTGGGGCGGTGTGAGTTCGGTAAACCCCCAGCAGAGCCAGTAGCGGTGGCTTGAATTTGACGCAAACGTGGCCGCCGCGGACGGTGATCCGCAAGTCCGGGGGTTTGCGCACCCTGGAGTCGGCGCTGTACCGCAGCGGCCTGGGGCCGGTGGCTGGCGTGGACGAGGTGGGTCGTGGCGCGTGCGCGGGCCCGCTGGTGGTGGCGGCCTGTGTGCTCGGGCCCGGCCGTCTGGAAAGCCTTGCAGCGCTGGATGATTCGAAGAAGCTCACCGAGGCCGCGCGGGAGCGGCTGTTCCCGCTGATCCGGCGTTACGCACTGGCCTACCACGTGGTGTTCATTCCCCCGGCCGAAGTGGACCGCCGCGGGGTGCACGTGGCCAACATCGAGGGTATGCGGCGGGCGGTGGCGGGACTCTCCGTGCGTCCGGGGTACGTGCTGAGCGACGGCTTCCGGGTGCCGGGGCTGCCCGTGCCGTCGCTGCCGGTGATCGGCGGTGACGCGGTGGCGGCCTGCATCGCGGCGGCCAGCGTGCTCGCGAAGGTCAGCCGGGATCGGCTCATGGTGGCCATGGACGCCGAGCACCCCGGCTACGGCTTCGCCGACCACAAGGGCTACAGCACCCCCGCCCACAGCTCGGCGCTGACCGAGCTGGGCCCCTGCCGCGAGCACCGGCATTCGTTCATCAACGTGCGCCGGGTGGCGGCGGGCGCGGGCGCCCGGGTGGTGGCCGAGTGCAAAGCGGACCCTCCGCCTGGGCGCGGAGTATGTCGGTGAGGGAAGATGGACCGCGGGTTCATCCGGCGGGTCGCTTGTCGCTGACCAGCGCGAGCCGGCGGCCGGCAACGTTGTCTGGTGGAGAAGGACGTCTGAGCAGATGAGTGCGGAAGATCTCGAAAAGTACGAAACCGAGATGGAGCTCTCGCTCTACCGCGAATACAAGGACATCGTCGGGCAGTTCAGCTACGTCGTCGAAACCGAGCGCCGCTTCTACCTGGCCAACAGCGTGGAGATGTTTCCGCGCAACGCCGACGGCGAGGTGTACTTCGAGCTGCGGCTCTCCGACGCCTGGGTGTGGGACATGTACCGCCCCGCGCGGTTCGTCAAGCACGTGCGGGTGGTCACCTTCAAGGACGTCAACATCGAAGAGGTCGAGAAGCCCGAGTTGCGGCTCCCCGAATAGCCCCGCGGGCTACGCGTTCGACGTGGCCTCGGTCTGGGTGTCGGGTGGGAGCTGACCCCGCTGCTCGATGACGGCGCGCGCCACGTCGGCCAGCTTGATGTTGAGCGCCTGGGAATGCCGCCGCAACAGGTCGAACGCCTGGTCCTCGCTCATGTCGTGCAGCAGCATCAGCATCCCTACGGCCTTGCCGATCTCGCGGTTGCTCAGCAGGCCCCGGCGCAGGCTCGCGGCGTCCTCGCCCTTCGCGACCGCGTTGATGGCCACGCTGGCGAAGGAGGCCAGCACGGCCGCGCGGCCGGCCGCCTCGGCGTCGAACATGTTGGGGGTTTCGCTGAACAGGTTCAGCGCCGCCCCCTTGCGCTTGTCGACGAGCAGCCGGAAGCCCATGGCGCCGCGCACGGGCGTCTCCTCGACGAGGACCTTGGCGAGCTTGGGCCACAGCGACGGGGTGGTCAGGTCGGGGTCGATCTGCGGAGTTTCCTCCTCGATCGCGTCGATGCACGGGCCGTCGCCCGACCGGCGCTCGATCTCGTCGATCTCCTGCGCGAGCCGGTCGCTGGCGCCCACGGTGATGTACCGGTCGTTCTCGCGCATCAGCAGGCTGGCATGGTCACAGCCGCGCACGACGAGCGTGGCGGCCACGCAGATGGCCGCATACATCTCGCCCGCGTCCGAACCCTGGTAGATGATCTCCGCGAGTGCCGCGAAGACCGTCCCCGGGTCGGCCGTCTCCCCGCCGGGCACGGCGCTGTCGGAATCGGGCTCGTCTGCCAATGTCCCTGCTCCTCCTGCGCGTGGTCATCGAAGGTCATCGAACCCACGTCCGATCGCCGTAGATTATCGGTCGCCGACGACCTTCACACGCTACCCGCCCAGGCGGCGTCGATCAGGCTGTTTCCGGCACGGGCGAAGACGGGCGTCGAGTCTTCGGCCGACCCGCGTTTTCCGGGCGGCGCCACCGGGAAGGATGTCCGGATGGGCATCACCGTCGCGGTCACCGGGCCAACAGGAGAGATCGGCATCTCGGCGGTGACCGCGCTCGAGCGTGAGCCCGCGGTCGATCGGATCGTCGGGATGGCCCGGCGCCCGTTCGACCCGTCGACGCGCGGCTGGCTGAAGACCACCTACCAGCAGGGCGACATTCTGGACCGCGCCGCGGTCGACGCGCTGGTGGCCCAGGCCGACGTGGTGGTCCACCTGGCCTTCATCATCATGGGCTCGCGGGACGAGAGCGAACGCATCAACCTGCAGGGCACGCGGAACGTGTTCGCGGCCACGGTCGCCGCCGAGCGGCCACGGCGCCTGGTCTACACCTCCTCGGTGGCGGCTTACGGCTATCACCCCGACAATCCCGTCCCGCTGACCGAGGACGTGCCGACGCGGGGATCCGCCGAGCACTACTACTCCGCTCAGAAAGCGGCGTGTGAGGCGCTGCTCGCCCAGATCACCGGCGATTCGCCGCTCGAGGTCTTCGTGCTGCGGCCGTGCATCGTCGCCGGACCGAATGCCACCGCGCTGGCCGACGCCATGCCGTGGAACCAGCTGCCCGCCCCGGTGCGCGCGGTGGTCGGCGCCGTGCCGGTGCTCAAGCCGGTCGTGCCGGACCCGGGCATCCCGTTGCAGCTGGTCCACCACGACGACGTGGCCTCGGCCATCGCGCTCGCGGCCACCACGCCGGCGCCACCGGGGGCCTACAACCTCGCCGGCGACGGCACGGTGACCGTGTCGGAGGTGGTCGAGGCGCTGGGCGGCCGGCCGGTGCGGGTGCCGGCCGTGGCCGCCACGGCGGCGTCGGCCGCGATCTCGCGGGTGCCGAAGGTCCCGTCGATGCTCGAGTGGTTGCACACCGCGCGGACATCTGTGGTGATGGACACCACGAAGGCCAGGACGCAGCTGGGCTGGCGACCGCTCTATCCGTCGGCCGAGACCCTGGCGGCGCTGGCGTCGTCGCTTTGACGTCCAATTCGCGCCCGGCGCCCGCCCGGTGGCCGGAGTAGTTTGGCTTCGTGACGTTTCCGTGGCGCGCCGCGTCTCCCGGCACGCCGTGAACCGGGTGACGGCACGCCGCCGGGTCAAACACCTCGCCGCCGAAAAGGCGACCACGCGGCGGGAAACCCTGGTGGTCGAGGAACCGCTCGAGATCCGCGTGAACGGCGCGGCGGTGAGCGTGACCATGCGCACACCGGGATCCGACTTCGAACTGGCGCAGGGCTTTCTGCTGACCGAAGGCGTCATCGCCGACCGCGACGACGTGCTCACCATCCGCTACTGCGACGGCCGCGACGACGACAACGCGAACACCTACAACGTGCTCGACGTGACCCTCGCCCCCGGCGTGCGGGCACCCGACGCTGACGTCACCCGCAACTTCTACACGACGTCGTCGTGCGGGGTCTGCGGCAAGGCATCGCTGGAGGCGGTGCGGGTCAGCGGCCGCTTCGCCGTCGGCGACGATCCGGCCACCGTCGCCGCGGCCACGCTCAACGCGTTGCCCGATCAACTCCGGTCGGCGCAAAAGGTTTTCGACAGCACCGGTGGACTGCACGCGGCGGCGCTGTTCGCGGCCGACGGCACGATGCTCGTCGTGCGCGAGGACATCGGCAGGCACAACGCGGTCGACAAGGTCATCGGCTGGGGGCTGGAGCACCGGCTCGTCCCGCTGCGCGCCTCGGTGCTGCTGGTCAGCGGGCGGGCGTCGTTCGAGCTGACACAGAAAGCCGTGCTGGCCGGGGTGCCGGTGCTGGCGGCCGTGTCGGCCCCGTCGTCGCTGGCGGTCTCGCTGGCCGAGGAGTCCGGGATGACGTTGGTGGCCTTCCTGCGCGGAGACTCGATGAACATCTATACCGGTGCGCACCGGATCAGCTAGGGCGGCCATCCCGCCCTGTGCATAGGCGGACAGCTGGGGATAACCGCCCGGCGCGGGCCGTTGAACGGACCGGTCTGTCAGGGCCAGGGTGCACCGTGGCGCCATGACGAACCCACAGACAATGTCACGGGGGCAGCTGGGGGCGCTGGGAGAGGCGCTCGCTGCCGACCACCTGACCGGGATGGGCCTGCGCATCCTGCACCGCAATTGGCGTTGCCGCTACGGAGAGCTCGACCTGATCGCCTGCGACGAGGCCACCGAGACGGTGGTGTTCGTCGAGGTGAAGACGCGCACCGGCGACGGGTACGGGGGATTGCCGTACGCCGTCAACGGGCAGAAGGTGCGGCGGCTGCGCAGGCTGGCCGGCCTCTGGCTGGCGGGCCAGGACCGGCGCTGGGCGGCGATCCGCATCGACGTGATCGGCGTCCGGATCGGTCGCCAGCGCACCCCCGAGGTCACCCACCTGCGGGGAGTCGGCTGATGGCGCTGGGCCGCGCCTTCTCGGTCGCCGTGCGCGGGCTGGACGGGCAGAGCGTGGAAATCGAAGCCGACATCACCTCCGGCCTCCCGGGCGTGCACCTGGTCGGGCTGCCCGATGCCGCCCTCCAGGAGTCGCGTGACCGCGTCCGGGCGGCGGTCGCCAACTGCGGCAACACCTGGCCCACGGCGCGGCTCACCCTCGCGCTGTCGCCCGCGACGCTGCCGAAGATGGGGTCGGTCTACGACATCGCCCTCGCGGCGGCCGTGCTGTCGGCGCAGCGCAGGAACCCGTGGGAGCGCCTGGAGAAGACGGTGCTGCTGGGTGAGCTGTCGCTGGACGGGCGGGTCAGGCCGGTGCGGGGGGTGCTGCCCGCCGTGCTGGCCGCCAAGCGCGACGGCTGGCCGGCCGTCGTCGTCCCCGTGGACAACCTCGCCGAGGCCAGCCTGGTCGACGGCATCGACGTCTGGGGGGTGCGCACCCTGGGCCAATTGCAGAGCTGGCTCAACGGGTCCGCCGCCCTGACCGAGCGGGTCCGGCCCGGTGTCACCGTGCCCGAACCGACGGCCGAGCTGGCCGACGTCGTCGGTCAGGCACAGGCGAGGTTCGCCGTCGAAGTGGCCGCCGCCGGGTCGCATCACCTCATGCTCACCGGGCCGCCGGGGATAGGGAAAACCATGCTCGCGCAACGCCTTCCCGGGTTGCTGCCGCCCTTGTCCGAAGGCGAGTCGCTGGAGGTCACCGCGATCCACTCGGTGGCCGGCCTAGTGTCGGGGGACACGCCGCTGATCACCCGGCCGCCGTTCGTCGCGCCGCACCACAGCTCCAGCGTCGCCGCACTGGTCGGCGGGGGGTCGGGGATGGCCCGCCCGGGCGCGGTCAGCCGGGCGCATCGCGGGGTGTTGTTCCTCGACGAATGCGCCGAGATCGGCGTCAGTGTGCTCGAAGCGCTGCGAACCCCGTTGGAAGACGGCGAGATCCGTCTAGCCCGCCGCGACGGGGTGGCCTGCTACCCGGCCCGGTTCCAGCTGGTGCTGGCGGCGAATCTGTGCCCCTGCGCGCCCGCCGATCCCCAGGACTGCATCTGCGCCGCGGCGGCCAAGCGGCGATACCTGGGCAAGCTGTCGGGCCCGTTGCTCGACCGCGTGGACCTGCGGGTCCAGATGCATGGGGTGCGCGCCGGGGCGTTCTCGGCAAGCGACGGCGAGTCGACCGCCCAGGTGCGCGAGCGCGTAGCGCTCGCGCGCTCCACCGCCGCCGAGCGCTGGAAGCCGTACGGGTTTCGCACCAACGCCGAGGTCAGCGGCACGTTGCTGCGGCGGAAGTTCCGCCCGGGCAACGACGCGATGGAGCCGCTGCGCAAAGCGCTCGACCGCGGGCTGCTCAGCATCCGCGGGCTCGATCGCACGTTGCGGGTCGCGTGGAGCCTCGCCGACCTGGCCGGCCGAGCATCCCCGGGGCCCGACGAGGTCGGCATCGCGCTCAGTTTCCGGCAGGCGGGAGCTGCGCGATGAGCGACGGTGTGATGCGCGCATGGGCGTACCTGTCCTGGGTGGCCGAACCGCCCTGCGCGGAGCTCGAGGCCCTGGTCCGCCGCGTCGGCCCGATGGAGGCGGCGGACCGGGTCCGCCGGGGCATGGTCGGCCCGGACGTGGCCCGGCACACCGAGGCGCGCTGCGAAATCGACCGCGCGGCCGAAGATCTCGAGCTGTTGGCGCGCCGCGGCGGCCGATTGATCACCCCGGGCAGCGAGGAGTGGCCGGGGCTCGCCTTCGCCGCGTTCGACGGTGTGGCGCGGCCTCGCGGCGGGCCGCCACTGGTCTTGTGGGCGGTGGGCCCGTCGCCGCTGACCGAGGTGACGCCGCGGGCCGCGGCGTTGGTGGGGACCCGGGCGTCGACCGCGTACGGGGAACACGTGGCCGCCGACCTCGCGGCCGGACTCGTCGAACGCGACGTAGCGGTGGTGTCCGGCGGCGCCTACGGCATCGACGGCGCGGCTCACCGCGCGACGCTGGGTGCCGAGGGAATAACGGTGGCGGTGCTGGCCGGCGGGCTCGACATCCCTTACCCGGCCGGGCATTCCACACTGCTGCACCGGATCGGCCGGCACGGGCTGGTGTTCACCGAGTATCCGCCGGGCGTCCGGCCGGCGCGGCACCGGTTCTTGACCCGCAACCGCCTGGTGGCCGCGGTCGCCGGCGCCGCGGTGGTGGTCGAGGCCGGCCTGCGCAGCGGCGCCGCGAACACCGCGGCTTGGGCGCGGGCGTTGGGCCGGGTGGTGGCCGCCGTGCCCGGCCCCGTGACGTCGTCGGCGTCGGCGGGCTGCCACGCCCTGCTGCGGCAGGGCGCGGAGCTGGTCACCCGCGCGGACGACGTCGTCGAGCTGGTCGGTCGCATCGGTGAGCTGGCGCCAGACGAGCCCCACCCGGCGGGCCCACTGGACGGGTTGAGCGACGCCGAGCGCCGCGTCTACGAGGCGCTGCCGGGCCGGGGCGCCGCCACGGTCGACGAGATCGCCGTCGCCTCGGGCCTCGCGCCCGAGCAGGCGCTTGGCCCGCTGGCGATGCTGGAGCTGGCCGGGTTGGCGCAGCGAAAAGACGGGCAATGGCGGATCGTTCGCGCTCGACCAGGTGCGGCAATGCCGCGGCTCGTATAGTCGACGGCGGGTTCGGGTCCGAACGGGAGGATATGTGGCAGGTCGACCTCTGCAGAGCTTCGAGGTTGCTCGCACGGAACAACTCGCCCCGCACATGGTGCGGTTGGTGCTGGGTAGCAGCGACTTCGACACCTTCGTGCCGAGCAAATTCACCGACTCCTACGTCAAGCTGGCCTTCGTCGCCGAGGACGTCGACGTGGCGCGGCTGCCGCAGCCGCTGAGCCTCGACAGCTTCGCCGGGCTCCCGCCCGAGAAGAGGCCGCCGGTGCGGACATTCACGGTCCGTCACGTCGACGTCGCGGCCCGCCAAATCGCCGTCGACATCGCCGTGCACGGTGAGCACGGGGTCGCGGGCCCCTGGGCGACCGCCGCGCAACCCGGTCAGCCCATCTATCTGATGGGACCCGGCGGCGCCTACACCCCCGACCCGGCCGCCGATTGGCACCTGCTCGCGGGCGACGAATCGGCCCTGCCCGCCATCGCGACGGCGCTGGAAGCCCTGCCCGTCAACGCCGTCGGCCAGGCCTTCATCGAGGTGGCCGGCCCCGAGGATGAAATCCCGCTCGCCGCACCGGAATCCGTCGAGGTCAGCTGGGTGTACCGGGGCGGCCGCGCGGACCTGGTGCCCGAAGACCGGGCCGGCGACTTCGCGCCGCTGATTGAGGCGGTCACCACCGCACAGTGGCTGCCCGGGCAGGTTCATGTCTTCATCCACGGCGAAGCCCAGGCCGTCATGCACAACCTCCGGCCGTACATCCGCAAGGAGCGCGGGGTCGACGCCAAGTGGGCGTCGTCGATCTCGGGCTACTGGCGGCGCGGCCGCACCGAAGAAACCTTCCGCCAGTGGAAGAAGGAGCTCGCCCAGGCGGAGGCCGAATCGGCCACGGCCTGACGGCCGACTGGCATTGTCTAAGCCATGGCATTCGGTGATTACCAGAACGAGATCTACTTCAAGGGGCTGGGCGGCGTGGCGCCCGCGCTGCCAATGGCATTCGCGGAGTTGGAGGCCCGGGCCGAGCGGGCGATGTCGCCGTCGGTGTGGTCGTACGTCGCTGGTGGCGCCGGTGACGAGCGCACCCAGCGCGCCAACCGGGAGGCATTCGATCACTGGGGCCTGATCCCGCGCATGTTCGTCGGTGCCGCCGAGCGCGACCTCTCGGTGCAGCTATTCGGCCTGACCCTGCCGTCGCCTTTGTTCATGGCGCCGATCGGCGTCATCGGCATCTGCGCCCAGGACGGCCATGGCGACCTGGGCACCGCGCGTGCGGCGGCTACCACCGGCGTCCCGATGGTCGTCTCCACCCTGACCGCCGACCCGATGGAGGAGGTCGCCGCGGAGTTCGGTGACACCCCCGGCTTCTTCCAGCTCTACACGCCGAAGGACCGTGAGCTCGCCGCCAATCTCGTGCAGCGGGCCGAGGCCGCCGGGTTCAAGGGCATCATCGTCACCCTCGACACCTGGATTCCCGGCTGGCGTCCGCGCGACCTCAGCACGGGCAACTTCCCGCAGTTGCGGGGGATGTGCCTGAGCAATTACACGAGCGATCCGGTGTTCCGCGCCGCCCTGCCGCGCCCGCCCGAAGAGGACCCGCAGGGCACCGTGCTGCAGTGGGTCACCACCTTCGGCAACCCGTTGACCTGGGACGATCTGCCTTGGTTGCGGTCGCTGACCGACCTGCCGCTGATCATCAAGGGCATCTGCCACCCCGACGACGCGCGGCGCGCCAGGGACGGCGGCGTCGATGGCATCTACTGCTCCACTCACGGCGGCCGGCAGGCCAACGGCGGCCTGCCCGCGCTGGACTGCCTGCCGGGCGTGGTCGAGGCGGCCGACGGCCTGCCGGTGTTGTTCGATTCGGGCATCCGCAGCGGCGCGGACATCATCAAGGCGCTGGCGCTCGGGGCGACGGCGGTCGGGGTCGGTCGGCCGTACGCCTATGGTCTGGCGCTCGGCGGCGTCGACGGCGTCGTGCACGTGCTGCGCAGCCTGCTGGCCGAAACGGACCTGATCATGGCCGTCGACGGCTACCCGACGCTCAAAGATCTCACCCCGGACACGCTTCGGCGCGTCGACTGACCCGAGGCGGCGGCGCCTGCGAACGTTTCAGGCGTGGAGGCTGTCCTCGACGAGTTCGACGAATACCTGTCGCTGCAGTGCGGTCGTTCGGCGCACACGCGGCGCGCCTATCTCGGCGACCTGCGCTCGCTGTTGGCGTTCCTCGGCGGCCGGGGCATCGGCCTGGACGGGCTGAGCCTCCCGGTGTTGCGGTCCTGGCTCGCCACGGCCGCCGGAGCCGGAGCGGCCCGCACGACGCTGGCCCGTCGGACCTCTGCGGTCAAGGCGTTCACCGCGTGGGCCGTGCGGCGCGGCCTGCTGTCCGAGGACCCGGCCGTCCGCCTGCAGGTGCCCAAGGCGCACCGCACCCTGCCTTCGGTGCTTCGCCAGGACCAGGCGCTCAAGGCCATGGCGGCCGCGAAGTCCGGCGCCGAGCAGGGGGATCCGCTGGCGCTTCGCGACCGTCTCGTGGTCGAGATGCTGTATGCCACCGGGATCCGGGTCAGCGAGCTGTGCGGCCTGGACATCGACGACGTCGACACCCACCACCGATTGGTGCGCGTGCTGGGCAAGGGGAACAAACAACGCACCGTCCCGTTCGGGCTGCCGGCGGCCGAGGCGCTGCGCGCCTGGCTGACCGGCGGGCGTCCCGCCCTCGCCACCCCCGAGTCGGGGCCGGCCCTGCTGCTGGGAGCCCGCGGGCGCCGGCTCGACGTGCGGCAGGCCCGAACCGTCGTCCACCAGACCGTCACCGCGGTGGACGGCGCTCCCGACATGGGCCCCCACGGGCTGCGGCATAGCGCCGCCACTCATCTGCTCGAGGGCGGGGCGGACCTGCGCGTCGTTCAGGAGCTGCTGGGTCACTCCAGCCTGGCGACGACCCAGCTCTACACCCACGTCGCGGTGTCGCGGTTGCGGGCGGTGCACGACCAGGCCCACCCCCGCGCGTAGGCCGTCGAGTGTGCACTTGCGGCGTCGAGTGTGCATCCCGGGTGCGGATTCGCCCCGGCGACCGCCCTGGACGCACACCGAACGCGGTGGACGCACAACCGGGCCTTGCGGAGCGGGGGATGCCCCTAAGTGCCCGCCTCGTAGCGACAACGCCGAAGGAGAGGCCGAAGGAGAGGCCGGCCGGCCCGTCCTGTGCGGCGAGAGTCGCGCTGAGGCGGGCACACGAGTGGCAAAAGCTCACGGGTGAAGCGGCTTGAGCCGGATCGGGGTGGACCTCAGCAGCCCCAGCGGATCGACGTAGCGCGCGCCGGACGCCGGACCCCACATCGCACCCCAGTGCAGGCATGCGGCCGCTCGGCAGCCGGCGTGCCCCGCGACCAGCGAGCCGAGCACGGTCGAGGCCGTCACCGGCTGGCCAGCGCGGACGGCGGCGCGGACCGGCTCGTAACTGGTGCGCAGGCCGCCCGGGTGGGCCAGGGACACCACGGGCCGGCCGGCCAGGTCGCCGGCGAACACGACGGTCGCCTCGCCGGCCGCGTAGACCGGCTGGCCGGGCGCCCCCGGCAGGTCCACCCCCCGGTGCCCTGGACTCCAGTCGGGCGACGGGGCGTCGAAGCCGCGGGCTTCCCGGTCAAGGGCCGGCGGCGGGCGCAGCGGCCAATCCAGCCGGGGGTCGTCGGCCCCCGCCGGTGCCGCGGCGGCCAGTCCCAGCACCAGCATCAGCCCAGAAACCCGGCGCACCGGCCCAGTCCATCGCCGCGCCGCGGGCGGCGCCACTCACGGCCACCGGCGCTGTGGAAAAACCAGCCGGCGACCCGGTGTAAACTCCTGGTCGCAGCTCGTTCGCGGGCTGACTTCGCGCGTCCGCACAGCGGCTCCCGCTTCTTCAGGAGTTCGCACCGCATGCCGAGCGGTCCCCGCCAGGGGTTTCCTGGCGAGGTACGGCATCGCAGCAGGCGCCAGGGCCCGGCATCACCCGACGCCGGGCGACAACCGACACACGTGAGGCACAAGCATGGCCGTCGTAACCATGAAGCAGCTGCTTGACAGCGGCACCCACTTCGGGCACCAGACCCGTCGCTGGAATCCCAAGATGAAGCGGTTCATCTTCACCGACCGCAACGGCATCTACATCATCGACCTGCAGCAGACGCTGACCTTCATCGACCAGGCGTACGAGTTCGTCAAAGAAACCGTCGCCCACGGTGGCACGATCCTGTTCGTCGGCACTAAAAAGCAGGCCCAGGAATCCATCGCCGCCGAGGCGACCCGCGTCGGCATGCCCTACGTCAACCAGCGCTGGTTGGGCGGCATGCTGACCAACTTTTCCACCGTCCACAAGCGTCTCCAGCGGCTCAAGGAGCTCGAGGGTATGGAGCAGACCGGTGGCTTCGAAGGTCGCACCAAGAAGGAAATCTTGATGCTGACCCGCGAGAAGAACAAGCTGGAGCGCAGCCTCGGCGGTATCCGCGACATGAACAAGGTGCCCTCGGCGGTCTGGGTCGTCGACACCAACAAGGAGCACCTCGCCGTCGCGGAGGCCATCAAGCTGGGCATCCCGGTGATCGCGATCCTGGACACCAACTGCGACCCCGACCAGGTGAACTACCCGATCCCGGGCAACGACGACGCCATCCGCTCGGCAGCGCTGCTCACCAAGGTGATTGCCTCTGCGGTAGCCGAGGGCCTCCAGGCCCGCGCTGGCGCCGGCCGCACCGACGGCAAACCGGACGCCACGGACTCGGCCGCCGAGCCGCTCGCCGAATGGGAGCAGGAGTTGCTGGCATCCGCCACCGCGACCGCCGCTCCGTCCGCCGGCAACGAAGCCGCCGGGGGCGCAACCGAATCCACCCCCGCACAGGAAGGCTGATCATTGGCGAACTTCACCGCCGCCGACGTCAAGCGGCTCCGGGAGCTCACCGGCGCCGGCATGCTGGACTGCAAGAACGCGCTGGCCGAGAGCGACGGCGACTTCGACAAGGCCGTTGAGGCGCTTCGGATCAAGGGCGCCAAGGACGTCGGCAAGCGCGCCGAGCGCGCCACCGCCGAGGGCTTGGTGGCCGCCAAGGGCGGTGCGCTCGTCGAGCTCAACTCGGAGACCGACTTCGTCGCCAAGAACGCCGAATTCCAAGCCCTGGCCGACCAGGTCGTCGACGCCGCGCTGAACGCGAAGGCCACCGACGTCGAAACGCTCAAGGCCGCCAAGATCGGTGATAAGACCGTCGAGCAGGCGATCGCCGACCTGTCGGCCAAGATCGGCGAGAAGCTGGAACTGCGCCGCGTGCAGTTCTTCGACGGCAACGTCGAGGCCTACCTGCACAAGCGCGCCGCCGACCTGCCGCCGGCCGTGGGTGTGCTGGTGGAGTTCACTGGCGAGGACAACAACGCGGCCCACGCGGTCGCCCTGCAGATCGCCGCGCTCAAGGCGCGGTTCCTGTCCCGCGCCGACGTGCCGGAAGAGGTCGTGGCCAGCGAGCGCCGCATCGCCGAAGAGACCGCCAAGGCCGAAGGCAAGCCGGAGCAGGCGCTGCCCAAGATCGTCGAGGGCCGGCTCAACGGGTTCTTCAAGGACGCGGTGCTGCTCGAGCAGCCTTCGGTGTCCGACAGCAAGAAGACCGTCAAGGCGCTGCTCGACGAGGCCGGTGTGAGCGTGACCCGGTTCGTCCGCTTTGAGGTGGGTCAGGCCTAACCCCCGCGCGGCGGCGGGCTAGCGTCGATCCATGCAACACGTGCACGCCTTCGGCGACGACGCCCTGGGTGGCCTGGACGCGGTGGGCCTGGCCGACGCGATCCGTGCCGGCCACGTCAGCAGGTCCGAGGCGGTCGAGGCGGCCATCGCCCGTACCGAGGCCGTCGACCCGGTCCTCAACGGCTTGGCGTACGCGGCCTTCCGGCAGGCCCGGGAGGCCGCAGAGGGGAACGTCGCCGGGCAGGGATTCTTCGGGGGCGTCCCCACGTTCCTCAAGGACGACGTCGACATCGCCGGGCAGCCGACCATGCACGGCACCGACGCATGGACGCCCTGGAACGCCACCTCCGACAGCGAGTTCACGGAGCTGTACCTGACCACCGGCCTGGCACCGGTGGGCAAGACCCAGTTGTCGGAGTTCGGGTTCAGCGCCTCGGCCGAACATCCCCGGCTCGGACCCGTCCGCAACCCGTGGAACACCGACTACAGCGCGGGTGCGTCGTCCTCTGGTTCGGGTGCGTTCGTCGCCGCCGGGGTGGTCCCGATCGCGCACGCCAGCGACGGCGGCGGCTCGATCCGCATCCCGGCCGCCTGCAACGGGCTCGTCGGCCTCAAGCCGACGCGCGGGCGGCTCCCACTCGACGCGATGCTGCGCCGCATGCCGGTCGCCATCGTCTCCAACGGCGTGGTGACCCGCTCGGTGCGCGACACCGCGGCGTTCTATCGGGAGGCCGAACGCGTCTGGCGTAACCCCAAACTCGCTCCGATCGGCGACGTCGCCGGACCGGGCAAGCAGCGGCTGCGCATCGCCGTCCTGACCCGGTCGGTGCAGCGGGAGTGCAGCCCGCAGGTACGCGAATTGACGCTGAAATCGGCCGGCCTCCTTGAGGAGCTCGGCCACCGCGTCGAACACGTCGACCAACCCCCGGTGCCGGCCAGTTTCGTGGACGACTTCGTGCTGTACTGGGGTTTCCTCGCGCTCGCCCAGGTGCGCGCCGGGCGGCGGGTGTTCGGTGCGACGTTCGACCGCACCCGGCTGGACAGCCTGACGCTCGGCCTCGAGCGGCACAGCGGTCGCAACATGCACCGCCTGCCGTTGACGATCATGCGCCTGCGCCGCACTCGGCGGCGCACCGCGAAGTTCTTCGGCACCTACGACGTGGTGCTGACCCCGACGCTGGCCGACGAGACGCCCCGCATCGGCTACCTGGCGCCCACCGACTACCGGCAGGTCATCGACCGGCTGATCGACTGGGTCTCGTTCACCCCGCTGCAGAACGTGACCGGCGAACCGGCGATGTCGCTGCCGCTGGCGCAATCGACGGACGGCATGCCGGTGGGAATGATGTTCTCGGCCGACTTCGGCCAGGAGGCGCTGCTGCTGCAGCTGGCGTACGAGCTCGAAGAGGCCCGGCCGTGGGCCCGGATCGACGCCTGACTAGCAGTCGGAACCGAGCTTTTCGAGCATTCGTTTGAATTCGCGCTGCTGCGATTGCGTCAGCTTGTCCATAATGCGGGCGTCGGCTTCGCGCACCGCCGCTTCCGCCCGCTTGAGCAGGGCCCGTCCCTGGGTAGTCAGGGTGGCCGGAAGTGCCCGCCCCGAGGATACCGACTCGGGCCGGGCCACGGCACCGACGTCCTCCAGCTTGCGCAGCACCGTGTTCATCGCCTGCGGTGTGACGTTGGTGTGCCGGGACAGTTCGGCGCTGGACAGGCCCGGGGACAGCGAAAGTATGCGCAGGCAAACGAATTCCGGCAGCGTCAGGCCGATCGGGCCCAGCACCGCGGAAACCTCCGGCCGCAGAACGGCTCCCACGCGGTAGAGCAGGTAGCCAAGCGGGGCGTCTTCGGCCTGAACCATGTCAGTCATATTTACATACCTCGGGCGTGGGGATGTGCAAACCGTGATTGCCGGGCAGCCCAGGGGGGTAACCGACCAGGAGTCACCTAACCACACGGGCCACGGGGAGTTGTGATGCCGAAGACGACGAAGGGCGGCAAGCCCAAGGAGGACGAGCTGCCCAGCACCCTGCAGCGTTCCGACGCCAAGGCGCAACGCACGTTCGCCAAGACCCATGATTCGGCCGCCGAGGAGTACGGCAACGAGGAGCGGGCCCATCGGGTGGCCTACTCCGCGCTCAAACACAGTTTCGAGAAGGTGGGCGACCACTGGGAGCCCAAGGAGCAGAAGGGTCCGTCGGACGAGCGCGCCAAGAGCGGCGGCCCGCAGGCGTCCGGGCGTTCGGCGGAGGGTGTCGACGCCAATGCGAGCAAGAAGCACCTGCTCGGCGTCGCCCGGCGCCTCGACGTGCGCGGCCGGTCCACCATGAGCAAGCCGGAACTCGTCGACGCGATCAAGAAGGAGAACCGGCGGGTCCGCGGTCGCTGACCTCGTTTAGCGCTCCGGTCGCCGGGCATCCGGTCGGCCGTGGTTGCATCAATGACCCCCGCCCAACTCCGGCGGTGCCTCGGCGCGGTCGACTTCCCGGCCAACAAGCGGGCCGACCAGGCCGCGGCGCGCCGTTCGCATACCAAGCCCGGGCTGGCCGAGAACGTGGAGAAGGACATCGGCCCGCCGACCGCGATCGCCGGCGAGCTGGGCGAGAACCGGGGCTCCTGAAGCCTCCTCAGCCGCAGCGTGATTAACACTGGTGGCCGCCCCTAGAGAATCGGGCGGCCCCCGGTCACCGCCACCCGTGCCGCCGAGATGTAGCTTGCGTCGTTGTCGCAAAGCCCATTGTGTTGTGCCTCTTTCTGAAGGGGGATATACCCGTATGAAGCCGTACAAGCGTTTTCGTTTCGGGTAGTGCAGCGTCGGCTACCCCGTCGCACGTGAATTAATCGGCCTGGTAAGGGGAGTGGTGCACATGTGAAAGATGTGCACCAATTGGTCTGCGGGGCAAAACGAAAGACGGTCATGCGCAGAGCAACGCACGCGCACTTCGCATTTCGCGATTGTCGCGTTTAACTTCCCTGACGAATGGATATGAGGGGGTCATGCGCTTTTCGCCCTCCGGGGGAAGCGAATGTTCGACACGAAAGGAATGAGCATGAAGTTCAATGCGACGACCGCAAAGACCGCCATTGCCGCAGGGGGAATCGCGGCCGCGAGCATCTTCGCCGCGGGGACCGCTTCCGCCGCGCCACCGACCATCCAGGGCTTCGGCACCAGCGAGCAGCTCATCGACGGGCCGCTGGTGACTAATTACACGGTCAGCAACCTGCAGCCCAGCAACGCGATGATCCCCGGCTACACGCCGAAGGGTCGCCTGTATCAGGCCGACGTCACGGCCCGGTCGGACGGCGGGCTCGTGACCCCGTTGGTCGCTGACTTCAACGCCCGCACGCCGGACGGCCAGCAATACCGGGTGATTGACAAGCACCCCGCCCCGAACGGTCTGAGCCCGGCGCCGCTCAATCAGGGTCAGCAGGCCAGCGGCACCATCTACTTCGACGTCACCGGTCAACCGCCGAACGGCGTCGTGTACAACGACGGTGTCCAGGACGTCCTGATCTGGACCAACAACGCTTAAGTCGCCCGAACGGTCCACCCCCACCTCCCCGCGTCCATGTGGCGCGGGGAGGTTCGTTTTGGGGGCCCGACCGGTTGCATTTTCTGCGGCCGGATCGGGTACCCGGCCCAAATGAGTTGCGAAGATCACAGGCCCGCGGAGGTGCGCGCGCAGGCGCAGAAGCATGCCGAGCAGGCGCGCGCCGCCATGGCGGCGCGGCGTAACGGTCAGGACGGCGGGCTCAGCGGCTGGGTGGCCGACCGGGCCGGCAAATGGGATCTGAGCGGCTTCGACGAGACGTCCCTGCAGCGGCAGAAATACCTGTGGAACTTCCTCGTCGACTATTGGTTCCGGATGGAGATCGACGGCTGGGAGAACATTCCGGCGCCGCCGGCACTGCTGGTGGGGATCCACTCCGGCGCCCCGTTCGTGTGGGACGCGTGGACCGTGGGGCTGCAGTGGTGGCGGCGCTTCGGGCAGGAGCGCCAACTGCACGGCACGGCCCATGACGCATTGATGGCGATCCCGGTCTTCGGGCACTACTTCCGGGCGATGGGCGTCCTCCCGGCCGCCCCGGATGCGATCGCCACCGCCCTGGCCGAGGGCCGCGACGTTGCGCTGTGGCCGGGCGGGGAGGTCGATTCGCTACGTCCGTGGACAGAACGTGACCGTGCAAACCTCGCCGGGCGAACGGGTTTCGTCAAGATGGCGATCCGGGCGGGCGTGTCCATCGTCCCGATCGCGACCGTGGGCGGGGCGGACGCCATGCCCGTCCTCATCCGCGGCGACCGGCTGTCCAAGATCCTGCAACTAGATCGCCTATTGCGGCTCAAAGTCTTTCCGATGGCGGTCTCGCTGCCATGGGGGATCGCTCCGGCCGCACTTCCTCAGCTGCCGTTGCCGGCCAAGATCAGGACCCGGTTCATGCCCGCCGTCGAGCTCGACCACGATCCCGCTCGCGCCGACGATGACGATTACGTCGAGCGCAAGTACCACGAGGTACAGGGCACCATCCAGACCGGTATGGACGCGCTGGCCCGCAAGCGTGCCTTCCCGCTCTTCGGGTGAGGCCGGTGCGGAGCGCCTCTGGGGCAACGAGATCAGGGCGAGAGGGCGTCCGTCGCCGGCGCCGGCGACGACGTCCACAACGGCGTCACCGCCGACTCGCCGACGATCCACTCCGGGTGCGGGGGCGTCGGGGCCATGTAGCCCACCCCGCGCACGGTGTCGATCATCGACTCATGCGCGGCCCCCAGCTTGGCGCGCAGCCGCCGCACGTGCACGTCCACCGTGCGCACCCGGCCGTTGCAGTCGTAGCCCCACACCTCGTGCATGAGCCGGGTCCGGGTGAACGCCCGGCCGGCATGCTGGACAAGGAAATTCAACAACTTGAACTCGGTGAGCGTCAGGGCCAGGTCCCGCTCGTCGAGCGCCCCGGAGAACCGAGCCGGGTGCAGGACGAGCTCGCCGAACTTCAGCGCGCCATCCAGCGCGCTGCGCCGGCGCGTGACGGCCATCCGCAGGCGGGCCTGCAGCTCGTCGGCGCCGGCGGCCGGCAGCATCACGTCATCGAAGTGCCAGTCGACGTCGACCGCCGTGAAGTCGGCGGGCGCCACGACCGCCACCACCGCGACGGCGGGGGAGCTGGCGGTCAGCCGGCGGCACAGGCTGCGCGCGGCGGTGAGGTCGGTGCGCGCGTCGATGATGGCGACATCGGCGGTGCCGTTGTGCCCGTCGACGTCGCAGCTCAGGGGAGCGCGCCGCGTGGTCTGAGCGAACGATTCGAGCGCGGGCAGGGCGGCTACGAAGTCGTCCTCGTCGGTAAGCAATAGAACGTCCAACGACAACTCCAAAGGCTCGGTTGGGGTCTCCTACGGCCCCCGCCCCGTGGGCACTGCGTGAAAGTGGCGCGTCCAGCGCCACGCTGGATACCCGTTTCAGAGTAAAACTATGCAAACGCTCCCGTCTCGCGAATGGGCCGCACACCCGGCCGGTGTTTGCCGGCGACCCCGAAAAGGATGCGCAAAGCCGATGGGTCCGGTCCGTTAGGACGGACCGGACCCATCGTCGTTACGAGCTACTGGTGAGACTTCTGGCGCTCTTCGGCCGCCTTGGCGCCGCCGCGGGCGGCCTCTGCCTCGGCTTCCTTCTTCGCCGCGTCGCGCTGTGCCTCGGCCTTGTCCTGCTGGGCCTGGCCCTCGCGGGTCAGGTCGTCACGACCCGCCACTGCGCCGATGACCTCCTTGGCCTTGCCCTTTGCATCCTCGACGATGCCCTTGACGGCTTCGGCCGGACCCGAGTTGTTGTCGTCCGCCATGGATAGCTCCTCCTCAGTGGCGTACCTGGTTGACCAATGCTCAACGCCGACCAAGCGGTCGGCCCGAGAGCGGCGAGAGTGGTCCTCTTTCTCAAGACCGTGGTCACCCACCGCGTTGGTCCCTATTCCCGTCGTCCCCGTCCGCTCAAACATCCGCAACGCGAAACAAACGCTTTGCCAGCGAAGTCGCCTCGACCCGCGCAGGCAACGGGGGATGGCCCGGGCGTGCCGACAGGCGCATAATGCACCCCGCCGCCACGGGATTGTGCTGCGATGGGGCAGGATGTGAAATGCCGTTCCGGATGAAGTCGTTCGGGATGGCACTCTCATGCGAGGAGTCTGATGACGGAGGAGCCGATCACCGCCCGCGGCGTGCCGACACCTGCACCCGAGAACGGCATCGCCGGCGGGCAGCCGGTGCGCCGACCCAAGTACTCGAGGGTCTTGCTCAAGCTCGGGGGCGAGATGTTCGGCGGCGGCCAGGTGGGGCTGGACCCCGACGTCGTTTCCCGGGTGGCGCGTCAGATCGCCGAGGTGGTGCGCGATGGTGTCCAGGTTGCCGTCGTGATCGGCGGCGGCAACTTCTTTCGGGGCGCGCAGCTCCAACAGCGAGGGATGGAGCGCACCCGCTCCGACTACATGGGCATGCTCGGCACCGTGATGAACAGCCTTGCGCTGCAAGACTTCCTGGAGAAGGAAGGCATCGTCACGCGCGTCCAGACCGCGATCACGATGGGGCAGGTGGCCGAGCCCTACCTGCCGTTGCGGGCGGTCCGCCACCTCGAAAAGGGCAGGGTGGTGATCTTCGGGGCCGGTATGGGGCTGCCGTACTTCTCCACCGACACCACCGCCGCGCAGCGGGCCCTCGAGATCGGCGCCGAGGTGGTTTTGATGGCCAAGGCGGTCGACGGGGTGTTCACCGAGGACCCGCGTCTGCATCCGGAGGCGGAGCTGATCGCGGCGATCAGCCATCGGGAGGTCATCGACCGAGGGTTGCGCGTGGCCGATGCGACCGCGTTCAGCCTCTGCATGGACAATGGCATGCCGATCCTGGTGTTCAACCTGCTGACCAATGGCAACATCGCCCGCGCGGTCGCCGGTGAGAAGATCGGGACGCTGGTCACAACCTGAGGGGAAGACGCGATGTTCCGCGCCGACGACGATGCGAAAGCGCAGTGATGTGGAGGAGAGGCGCAAATGATTGACGAGGCTCTCTTCGATGCCGAGGAAAAGATGGAGAAGGCCGTGGCCGTGGCCCGGGACGATCTGTCGACCATCCGGACCGGCCGTGCCAACCCTGGGATGTTCTCGCGGATCACCATCGACTACTACGGCACCCACACCCCCATCACCCAGCTGGCCAGCATCAACGTTCCCGAGGCGCGGCTCGTCGTCATCAAGCCGTACGAGGCCGGTCAGTTGGGCGCCATCGAGGCCGCAATCCGCAACTCCGACCTGGGGGTCAACCCCAGCAACGACGGGACGCTGATCCGGGTGGCTGTGCCGCAGTTGACCGAGGAGCGCCGCCGGGAGCTGGTCAAGCAGGCCAAGGGCAAGGGGGAGGACGCGAAAGTGTCGGTGCGCAACATCCGTCGCAAGACGATGGAGGAGCTGCACCGGATTCGCAAGGACGGCGAGGCCGGCGAGGACGAGGTCGGCCGCGCGGAGAAGGATCTCGACAAGACCACCCATCAGTACGTCACGCAGATCGATGAGTTGGTCAGGCACAAAGAGGGAGAGCTGCTGGAGGTCTAGCGACCGTCAGCAGCTTCAGTCCAATCAAGTCCGTGGCTACCACCGATCCCGGCGCAGGGAGCATGCCCGACGAGCCGGCGCGAGCGGCTGAGCCGGCGGCGCGGCAGCCGGCCAAGAAGACGTCGCGCGCCGGGCGTGACCTGCCCGCCGCCATCGCGGTCGGCCTCAGCATCGGCGCCGTCCTCATCGTCACCCTGTTGTTCGCACCCCGCTACTGGGTGGCGATCGTCGCGGTGGCCATCGTGGTGGCCACGCACGAAGTGGTGCGGCGGCTGCGCGAGGCGGGATACCTCATCCCGATCATCCCGCTCCTGATCGGGGGTCAGGTCACCATCTGGCTGACGTGGCCGTTCCACGCTGCGGGCGCGCTGGCCGGGTTCGGCGCCACGGTCGTGGTTTGCAACTTCTGGCGACTCTTCATGCAGGACAACAGCAAACGGCCGGAGCCGTTCGACGGATCCCCGTCGGCGAATTACCTGCGCGACGCGTCGGCCACGATCTTCCTGGCCGCCTGGGTACCGCTGTTCGCGTCGTTCGGCGCGTTGCTGGTCTACCCCAAGGACGGCGCCGGACGGGTGTTCTGCCTGATGATCACCGTGGTCGCGTCCGATGTCGGCGGGTACGCCGTCGGCGTGTTGTTCGGCAAGCACCCGATGGTTCCGGCGATCAGCCCCAAGAAGTCGTGGGAGGGGTTCGCTGGATCAATGATCTTCGGGACCACCGCGGCCGTCCTGACCGCCACCTTCCTTGCCCACAAGTCGTGGTGGGTGGGTTTACTGCTGGGTGTGGTGCTGGTGCTGACCTGCATTTTGGGCGACCTGGTGGAGTCTCAGGTTAAGCGCGATCTCGGAATCAAGGACATGGGACGGCTGCTGCCGGGCCACGGCGGCCTGATGGACCGGCTCGACGGAGTGCTCCCGTCGGCCGTCGCCGCCTGGACGGTGCTCACGCTGGTGCCCTGAAGCGCCGATACTGGACGTGTCATGGTCCAACAACTGGTATTCGCCGAACCCCGCCCGAGCCGCCCCCCACGGCACCTGGCCGACCTCGACGCGGCCGGCCGCGCGTCGGCGGTCGCGGAGCTGGGGCTCCCCGCCTTTCGGGCCAAGCAGCTCGCCCACCAGTACTTCGGTCGCCTGATCGCCGATCCGCGCCAGATGACCGACCTTCCGGCGGCGGTCCGCGAGCGCATCGCCGAAGCGATGTTCCCGACGCTGTTGACGGCGGCGACCGAGGTCACCTGCGACGCCGGCCAGACCCGCAAGACGCTGTGGCGGGCCGGCGACGGCGCCACCGTGGAGTCGGTGCTGATGCGCTACCCGGACCGCAACACCCTGTGCATCTCGTCACAGGCCGGCTGCGGCATGGCCTGCCCCTTCTGCGCAACCGGTCAGGGCGGACTGACCCGCAACCTGTCTACCGCCGAGATCCTCGAGCAGGTGCGTGCCGGCGCGGCGGCCCTGCGGGACGAGTTCGGTGACCGGCTGTCGAACATCGTCTTCATGGGCATGGGGGAGCCGCTGGCGAACTATGCCCGGGTGCTGGCGGCGGTGCGGCGCATCACCGAACCGCCGCCGGACGGCTTCGGTATCTCCGCGCGCTCGGTGACGGTGTCGACGGTGGGGCTGGTGCCGGCGATCCGCAAATTGGCCGACGAGCGGCTCGCCGTGACGCTGGCGCTGTCGCTGCACGCGCCCGACGACGAGCTGCGCGATACGCTCGTCCCCGTCAACAACCGGTGGAAGATCGCCGAGGCGCTCGACGCCGCGCGCTACTACGCCGACGTCACCGGGCGGCGGGTCTCGGTCGAGTACGCGCTGATCCGCGACGTCAATGACCAGGCCTGGCGGGCCGACCTGCTAGGAGACCGGCTGCATCGCGCGCTCGGGCCGCTCGTGCACGTGAATCTCATCCCGCTGAATCCGACGCCGGGCAGCGAGTGGGACGCCAGCCCCAAGCCGGTGGAGCGGGAGTTCGTCCGGCGGGTTCGGGCGCACGGGGTGTCGTGCACGGTGCGCGACACCCGCGGCCGCGAGATCAGCGCCGCCTGCGGACAGCTGGCCAGTCAAGGCGGTTAGCGGGCGGGCGGCGGTAGCCGAAAAGGTGTGAACCGCCCGAGCCGCGCCCACGTCCTAGAAGGCATACCGCCAGCAAACGAGGTGCGCCATGATCTTCCGACCGTTGTCTTCGTTCAAGTTCTTTGCACTGGCCGCGCTCGCCGCCGTGTTGATCGTCGGGGTGGCCAATGCGCCCGGCGCGAAAGCGTCGGATGACCGCCTGCAGTTCACGGGCACCACACTCGGCGGTGCGCCGTTCAACGGCGCCGGCCTGCAGGGCAAGCCGGTGGTGCTGTGGTTCTGGACGCCGTGGTGCCCGTTCTGCAACGCCGAGGCCCCGGGCGTCGGCCGGGTGGCGGCCGGCAATCCGCGCGTCACGTTCGTGGGGGTGGCCGCGCACTCGGACCTCGGCGCCATACAGGGCTTCGTCTCCAAGTACAACCTGAATTTCACCAACCTCAACGACGCCGACGGCGCCATCTGGGCCCGCTACAACGTGCCCTGGCAGCCGGCCTACGTGTTCTACCGGCCGGACGGCAGTTCGACGTTCGTCAACAACCCGACGTCCGCGATGTCCGAGCAGGAGCTGGCCGGCCGGGTCGCCGCGCTGACGTCCTGACGCCGTGGAGCAGGGACTGGTCGGCCTGGCCTTCGCCGCGGGGTCGGTGGCCGCGCTGAACCCATGCGGGTTTGCCATGCTGCCCGCCTACCTGCTCCTGGTGGTCCGCGGGCGGCGATCCGGCGAAGGGCACGGGCCGGCGCCGCTGGGCCGTGCCCTGGCGGCGACCGGCGGGATGGCGCTGGGTTTCATGACGGTGTTCGGGCTGTTCGGCGCGCTGACGATCTCCGCGGCCTCGACGGTACAGAGCTACCTGCCGTACGCGACCGTAGTGATCGGCGCGGTCTTGGGGGCGCTCGGGGCGTGGCTGCTGTCGGGCCGGGAGTTGACCGCCCTGACGCCCCGGCCGCTCGCCCCGCGCTGGGCGCCTACGGCGCGGCTCGGGTCGATGTACGGGTACGGGGTCAGCTACGCGATCGCCTCGCTGTCGTGCACCATCGGACCGTTTCTGGCGGTGACCGCGGCCGGTCTCCGGGCCGGGTCGCTCGTCACGGGCGCATCCGTCTACCTTGCCTATGTCGCCGGCCTGACCGTGGTGGTCGGCGTGCCCGCCGTCGCCGCCGCGACGGCGAGCACGGCGTTGGCCGGCCGTCTGCGGCGAGCGCTCCCATACGTCAGCCGGGTCGGCGGCGCGCTGATGATGCTGGTGGGGGCGTACGTCGCGTACTACGGCATCTACGAGTTGCGCCTGTTCGGTGGCGCGGCGAACCCCGACGATCGGGTGATCGAGGCGGCCGGCCGCGTGCAGGGCGCGCTGGTGGGCTGGGTGCACCAGCACGGCGTCGCGCCGTGGCTGGTGGCGCTGTCGCTGCTGGTGGCCGGCGGCGGTGGCTGGCGGCGGCGCGCTACGCGGCGGGCGGCAAAACGCGGACGGGTGACTACCTGATCCAGCCGCGGCGACGGCCCCACATGTCGCGGACCAGCACGAACAGGGCCACGACGGCGAAGCCGATCAGGTACCAGTCCTCGATGTGGCCGACGTGGTTGCCGCGCAGCATCGCCAGCAGGAAGACCACGATCGCAATGCCGGTGATGTGCCAGGTGCGGATGTTGATCTTGCTCCACCCCCAGGCCGCGGACGGCACCTCGGCGACGTCGACGCCGTCGACGCCGGTGTAGCGCTCCACCTCGGTACTTGCCACGGCGAATCCCTTTCCCCGTCGGATCGGCTTCTCAAACGGAGATTCTGGCATACCGAGCTACGGCGGGTCATGGCCCGCTCCGTAGCTTGCGTCGGCGCCGGGCGGCACAATGAGTGGGTGACCAACGCGACGGCTGAAGCCCAGGCCGGCGGCCGGCTGCGGGTGCTGGTGCTGGGCAGCACCGGGTCGATCGGCACCCAGGCGCTGGACGTCATCGCGGCCAATCCCGACCGGTTCGAGGTGGTCGGCCTGGCTGCCGGGGGCGCGAACGTCGACGCGTTGTCGCGGCAGCGCGCCGAGACCGGGGTGGCCAACATCGCGGTCGCCGACGAGGACGCCGCCGAACGGTTGGGGGGTGTCCGGTTCAGCGGGCCGGAGGCGGTTACCCGGCTGGTCGAGGAGACCGAGGCCGACGTCGTCCTGAACGCGCTGGTGGGGGCCCTGGGCCTGCGGCCGACCCTGGCGGCGCTGCACTCCGGGGCACGGCTGGCCCTGGCGAACAAAGAATCGCTGGTCGCCGGCGGTCCGCTGGTGCTGCGCGCCGCCCGGCCGGGCCAGATCGTCCCGGTCGACTCCGAACACTCCGCGCTGGCCCAGTGCCTGCGCGCCGGTGCCCCCGAGGAGGTCGCCAAGCTGGTCCTCACCGCCTCGGGCGGCCCGTTCCGCGGCTGGACCGCGGCCCAGCTGGAAAACGTTACGCCGGAGCAGGCCGGCGCCCACCCGACCTGGTCGATGGGCCCAATGAACACCCTGAACTCGGCGTCGCTGGTCAACAAGGGGCTCGAACTCATCGAAACCCACCTGCTCTTCGGCGTCCCATACGACCGCATCGACGTCGTCGTGCACCCCCAGTCGATCGTTCACTCGATGGTCACCTTCGCCGACGGCTCCACCATCGCCCAGGCCAGCCCGCCGGACATGAAGCTGCCCATCGCGCTGGCGTTGGGCTGGCCGCGCCGGGTGCCCGGCGCGGCCGCCTGCTGCGACTTCAGCACCGCGACCAGCTGGGAGTTCGAGCCGCTGGACGCCGCGGTTTTTCCCGCCGTCGAGCTGGCCCGCCACGCGGGCGAGGCCGGCGGTTGCCTGACCGCTGTCTACAACGCGGCCAACGAAGAGGCGGCGGCGGCTTTCCTTGCGGGCCGGATCAGCTTCCCCGCGATCGTCGAAACCATCGCCGACGTGCTGCACGCCGCCCACCAATGGGCCGTTTCACCCGCTAACGTGGATGAGGTATTGGACGCGCAACGCTGGGCACGGGAACGGGCGCAGCGCGCTATCGCAGCAGCGAGCCCACCGAAAGCCTCCGAGAAGGTTGCCGGAATGGTTCTAGAAAGGTCGTAACAGCCTCATGATGTTCGCCATCGGCATTGTGCTGTTCGCGCTCGCCATCCTGATCTCGGTGGCGCTGCATGAGTGCGGCCACATGTGGGTCGCGCGCGCGACCGGCATGAAGGTGCGTCGCTATTTCGTTGGCTTCGGGCCCACCCTGTGGTCGACCCGGCGCGGCGAGACCGAGTACGGGCTCAAGGCCGTCCCCCTGGGTGGCTTCTGCGACATCGCCGGGATGACGTCGGTCGAGGAGTTGGCGCCCGACGAGACCGACCGCGCGATGTACAAGCAGGCGGCCTGGAAGCGCGTCGCGGTGCTGTTCGCCGGTCCGGGGATGAACTTCGGCATCTGCCTGGTCCTGATCTATGCCATCGCCCTGATCTGGGGGCTGCCGAACCTGCACCCAGACACCAGGGCCGTCATCGGTGAAACCGCTTGTGTCGCACCAGAAGTAGCTCCGGGTAAAGTGGGCGGCTGCACGGGGCCCGGGCCGGCGGCCCTGGCTGGGATCCGCAGCGGCGACGTCGTGGTGAAGGTCGGTGACACCCCGGTGTCGTCCTTCGAAGACATGGCCGCCGCGGTGCGCAAGCTGCACGGCACCATCCCGGTCGTCGTCGAGCGCAACGGCGCGCCGGTCACCACCTACGTCGACGTCACGCCCACGCAGCGCTACGTCTCGAAGGGTCAGGGCGGCAAGCCCGAGGTCGCGACCGTCGGCGCTATCGGCGTCGGCGCCCAACGGGTCGCGCCCACGCACTACAACGTGCTCACCGCGGTGCCGGCGACCTTCGGCTTCGCCGGGCAACTCACCGGCGAGGTGGGCAAGGCGCTCGTGACGATCCCGACGAAGGTCGGCGCCCTGGTGCACGCCATCGGCGGCGGTCAGCGCGACCCGCAGACACCGATGAGCGTGGTCGGCGCCAGCATCATCGGCGGCGACACCGTCGACCACGGGCTGTGGGTGGCGTTCTGGTTCTTTCTCGCCCAGCTGAATCTGATCCTGGGCGCCATCAACCTGGTGCCCTTGTTGCCCTTCGACGGGGGCCACATCGCCATCGCGCTGTTCGAGAAGGTCCGCAACATGATCCGGTCGGCCCGCGGCATGGTCGCGGCCGCGCCGGTGAACTACCTCAAGCTCATGCCCGCGACGTATGTGGTGCTGGTGTTCGTGGTCGGCTACATGCTGCTGACCGTGACCGCGGACCTGGTCAACCCCATCAGGCTCTTCCAGTAATCGACCGAAGGAAACCACGACAGTGACTGTTGGCCTGGGCATGCCGGACGCCCCGGCGCCCACGCTCGCCCCCCGGCGCCGGACTCGTCAGTTGATGGTCCGCGACGTCGGGGTCGGCAGCGACCACCCGATCTCGGTGCAGTCGATGTGCACCACCAAGACCCATGACGTGAACTCGACGCTGCAGCAGATCGCGGAGCTGACCACGGCGGGCTGCGACATCGTCCGGGTGGCCTGCCCGCGGCAGGAGGACGCCGACGCGTTGGCCGCGATCGCCAAGAAGAGCCAGATCCCGGTGATCGCCGACATCCACTTCCAGCCGAAGTACATCTTTGCCGCCATCGACGCCGGGTGCGCCGCGGTGCGGGTGAACCCGGGCAACATCAAGGAGTTTGACGGCCGGGTCGGCGAGGTGGCCAAGGCCGCCGCCGCGGCCGGCATCCCGATCCGCATCGGGGTCAACGCCGGCTCCCTGGACAAGCGGTTCATGGAGAAGTACGGCAAGGCCACGCCCGAGGCGCTCGTCGAATCCGCGCTGTGGGAGGCGTCGCTCTTCGAGGAGCACGGGTTCGGCAACATCAAGATCAGCGTCAAGCACAACGACCCCGTCGTCATGGTCGCCGCCTACGAGCAGCTGGCCGCCCAGTGCGACTACCCGTTGCACCTGGGCGTCACCGAGGCCGGTCCTGCCTTCCAGGGCACCATCAAATCCGCGGTCGCGTTCGGCGCGTTGCTGTCCCGCGGCATCGGCGACACCATCCGGGTGTCGCTGTCCGCGCCGCCGGTCGAAGAGGTCAAGGTCGGCATCCAGATCCTCGAGTCGCTGAACCTGCGGCCGCGCGGACTGGAGATCGTGTCCTGCCCGTCGTGCGGGCGCGCGCAGGTCGACGTCTACACGCTGGCCAACGCGGTTTCCGCTGGGCTGGACGGCCTGGACGTGCCGCTGCGGGTGGCCGTCATGGGTTGCGTCGTGAACGGCCCGGGCGAGGCCCGCGAGGCCGACCTTGGCGTCGCGTCCGGAAATGGGAAGGGCCAGATCTTCGTTCGCGGCGAGGTCATCAAGACGGTGCCCGAGTCGCAAATCGTCGAGACCCTGA
This sequence comes from Mycobacterium sp. 050134, assembly GCF_036409085.1. Taxonomy (NCBI): domain Bacteria; kingdom Bacillati; phylum Actinomycetota; class Actinomycetes; order Mycobacteriales; family Mycobacteriaceae; genus Mycobacterium; species Mycobacterium sp. 050134. The sequence goes on along the minus strand of NZ_JAZGLV010000005.1, from coordinate 211,211 downwards.
TCGAGGAGGCCATGCGACTCGCGTCGGAAATGGGCGCCGATCAGGAAACAGAAACGAGCGGTTCGCCGATTGTAACCGTAAGCTGATAGGGGCCGGTGCACTTCGCCGGCTTTCAGCCCGCCACCACAGAGGGTTCGCCAGATGTCGGCTCCGCCTATCTTTCGCCTTGTCGGCGATCGGCGGGTATCCGTGGTGCGCGACGCCGCCGCGGTGTGGCGCGTGTTCGACGAGGATCCGGTCGGCTCGTGCATGGTCGCGGCCCGAGTCGCCGACCACGGCATCGACCCCAATTCCATCGGCGGGGAGCTGTGGACGCGCCGCGGCGCGGACGAGTCGCTGTGCTTCGCCGGCACCAACCTGATTCCGCTGCGCGGCGCGCAGGCCGATCTGCACGCGTTCGCAGACGAGGCGATGAGCGGGACGCGCCGCTGTTCGTCGCTGGTTGGTCGCGCCGACCTGGTGATACCGATGTGGCAGCGGCTCGAGGCCGCCTGGGGCCCGGCGCGGGACGTGCGGGACAACCAGCCGCTGATGGCGCTGACCCGCCACCCGAATTGCGACATCGATCCCGAGGTGCGGCAGGTCAGGCCGGACGAGCTGGACGCCTACCTGGTGGCCGCGGTCGACATGTTCATCGGTGAGGTGGGTGTCGACCCGCGCACGGGCGACGGGGGCCGCGGCTATCGGCGCCGGGTCGCCAGCCTCATCGCCGCCGGCCGGGCCTGGGCTCGCTTCGAGCACGGCGAGGTCATCTTCAAGGCGGAGGTCGGCTCGCAGTCACCCGGGGTCGGTCAGATCCAGGGGGTGTGGGTGCATCCCGAGCGGCGTGGCCTGGGGCTCGGGACCGCCGGCACCGCGACCGTCGCCGCTGTGACCGTCGGCAGCGGGCGGATCGCCAGCCTCTACGTGAACAGCTTCAACACCGTCGCCCGCGCGGCGTACGCGCGAGTGGGCTTCACCGAGGTCGGCACCTTCGCCACGGTGCTGCTGGACTGAGTCGCCTTTCCCCTGAGCGCCCGGCCCGCCGGGCGCTGGCCGGGTGCGCGGGCGCGCCATGCCCGCGAGCAGACGCAAAAGTCCCCCCTGCCTCGGCGTGTCGCGGGCTTTTGCGTCTGCTCGCGCCGGGGGCGGCGAGTACATCACGGTCGGGTCACGGTGTGTCGCCGCCGGCCGGCCGCGACCCCTCAATAACATCTGTAACGATGGCAACACGAAGCACTTTCGTAACAGGCGCGTCGGTGGTCTCCGGGGTGCTGCTCGTCGCGGCCCTGGCCCTCTCGGGATGCACGCCGCGGCCCGACGGGCCGGGTCCGGCCGCCGAGAAGTTCTTCCATGCCCTGTCGATCGGCGACACCGCGACGGCGGCCCAGCTCTCCGACAACCCCAACGACGCCCGCGAAGCGCTCAACGCGGCGTGGGCCGGCCTGCAGGCGACCCACCTGGACGCCCAGATCCTCACCGCCAAGTACGCCGAGGACACCGGCACGATCAGCTACCGCTTCACCTGGCACCTGCCGAAGAACCGGACCTGGGCTTACGACGGCCAGCTACGGATGGCGCGCGACGAGGGGCGCTGGGAGGTGCGCTGGGCCGCCAACGGGCTGCACCCCAGGCTGGGGGAACACCAGACGTTCGCGCTGCGGGCCGACCCGCCGCGCCGCGCGTCGGTCAACGAACTCGGCGGCAGCGACGTCCTGGCGCCCGGCTACCTCTACCACTACACGCTGGACGCGACCCAGGCCGGCTCAGGCCTGGCCCTGATCGGCACGGCCCACGCGGTGGTGGACGTCCTGCACCCGTTCAACAACGCGCTCGGCGACCCGCAACTGCTCGCCGAACAGGCCAGCTCGTCGACCCAGCCGGTGGACCTGGGGGTGACGCTCAAGCCCGACGACAACGACAAGGTTTTCCCGTTGATCGGGAAGCTCCCCGGCGTCGTCGTCACACCCATCGCCGACATGCTGCCCACCGATCCACACTTTGCGCCCGCCGTGGTCAGCGCCGTGAAGAAGGCCGTGATCGACCAGCTCGACGGCCAGGCCGGCTGGCGGGTGGTCAGCGTCAACCAGAACGGCGTCGACGTCGGGGTGCTGCACGAGGTGGAAGGCTCACCGGCGCCCTCGGTGTCGATCACCCTGGACCGGGTGGTGCAGAACGCCGCCCAGCGCGCGGTGGATAACAAGGGCGGCAAGGCGATGATCGTCGTGATCAAGCCGTCGACCGGGGAGATCCTCGCGATCGCTCAGAACGGCGGCGCCGACGCCGACGGCCTGCCCGCCGCCAACGGCCTCTTCCCGCCGGGATCGACCTTCAAGATGGTCACCGCCGGTGCGGCCGTCGACCGCGACATGGCCACGCCCAACTCGATGCTCGGCTGCCCGGGCCATCTCGACATCGGGCACCGCACCATCCCCAACTACGGTGGCTTCGACCTCGGCGTGGTGTCCATGTCGCGGGCGTTCGCCAGCTCGTGCAACACCACCTTTGCCGAGCTGAGCAGCAAGATGCCGCCGCGCGGCCTGACGCAGACGGCCTCCCAGTACGGCATCGGGCTGGACTACACGGTGGACGGAATCACCACGGTGACCGGATCCGTGCCGCCCACTGTGGACCTGGCCGAGCGCACCGAGGACGGCTTCGGCCAGGGCCGGGTGCTGGCCAGCCCGTTCGGCATGGCCTTGGTGGCGGCCACCGTCGCCGCCGGCAAAACCCCCGTGCCGCAGCTGATCGCGGGGCATCCGACGACGGTCGACGGCGACAACACCCCGATCTCGCCCAAGATGGTCGACGCGCTGAGACCGATGATGCGGTTGGTGGTGACCAACGGGACGGCCAAGGAGATCGCCGGCTGCGGCGAGGTCTACGGGAAGACGGGCGAGGCCGAATTTCCGGGCGGCTCGCACTCGTGGTTCGCCGGATACCGCGGTGACCTGGCGTTCGCCTCGCTGATCGTGGGGGGTGGCAGTTCGGAATGGGCGGTCCGGATGACCAAGTTCATGTTCGAGGCCATGCCGCCCGGCTACCTGGCCTAGCGCCTTTCACCGAGGCGCGGCAGCGGTAACCTGCGAACATGACGGATACCGGCGGGGACATGGTGACGTTGCGCGTCTCCGACGCCGACCGCAACGGCACCATGCGGCGGTTGCACAACGCGGTCGCGCTCGGCCTGATCGACATCGACGAGTTCGAACAGCGCTCGTCGCGGGTCTCCTACGCGCGGACCCGGGGTGAGCTGGACGGGGTCGTCGACGACTTGCCCGGCCCGGGCGCCATCGTCACCTCCGCGGCCGACCGGGTGGAACTGCGCGGCTGGGCGGGCTCGCTCAAGCGCCACGGGGAGTGGACGGTGCCGACACGGTTGGCCCTGGTACGCCGGCTGGGGTCGATCGACCTCGACCTCACCAGGGCCCGGTTTGCCGGGCCCGTAGTCGTCATCGAACTCGACATGAGGCTCGGCTCCGTGCGCGTCCGGCTGCCCGACGGGGCCAGCGCCTCGCTCGACGACGTCGAGGTCTACGGGGGCAGCGCCAGCGATCGCCGCAAGGACGCGCCCGGGGAGGGCCGACCGCACGTGGTGCTGACCGGCCGGGTGGTCTGCGGGTCGGTCGTCATTCGTGGACCCCGCCGCTCTCCGCTGCGCCGCCGCAGGGCCTGACGGCCGCAGAAGCAGGTTGGTCCCCACCGGCGATTAAGCTGGCGGCATGCCTGCCCGCACCGCCCTTTCGCCCGGAGTGTTGTCCCCGACCCTTCCGGTGCCCGCCCGCATTCCGCGCCCCGAATACGTCGGGAAATCGACGGCCCAGGAGGGCAGCGAGCCCTGGGTGCAGACGCCGGAGGTGATCGAGAAGATGCGGGTCGCCGGCCGGATCGCGGCCGGCGCGCTGGCCGAGGCGGGCAAAGCCGTCGCGCCCGGGGTGACGACCGACGAGCTGGACCGGATCGCGCACGAGTACATGGTCGACCACGGCGCCTACCCGTCGACGCTGGGCTATAAGGGCTTCCCGAAGTCGTGCTGCACGTCGCTCAACGAGGCGATCTGCCACGGCATCCCCGACTCGACGGTGATCGAAGACGGCGACATCGTCAACATCGACGTCACCGCCTATATCGACGGGGTGCACGGCGACACCAATGCGACCTTCCTCGCCGGCGATGTCTCCGAGGAACACCGGCTGCTCGTCGAGCGCACCCGCGAGGCGACCATGCGCGCGATCAACGCGGTCAAACCCGGCCGCGCGCTGTCGGTCGTGGGGCGGGTCATCGAGGCCTACGCGAACCGCTTCGGCTACAACGTGGTTCGCGACTTCACCGGCCACGGCATCGGAACCACCTTCCACAACGGCCTGGTCGTGCTGCACTACGACCAGCCCTCCGTGACGACGATCATGCAGCCGGGCATGACGTTCACCATTGAACCGATGATCAATCTCGGCGGCCTGGACTACGAGATCTGGGACGATGGCTGGACGGTGGTTACCAAGGACCGCAAGTGGACCGCCCAGTTCGAGCACACGCTGCTGGTCACCGACACCGGCGCCGAAATCCTCACGCTCCCATGAGGTTTCTCCCGCCACCCGTAGCTCGGTGAGCGGGGCCTTGCTGGTCGCCGGCACCAGCTCCGACGCCGGGAAGTCCGTCGTGGTGGCCGGGTTGTGCCGGCTGCTGGCCCGGGGTGGGGCCCGGGTTGCGCCGTTCAAGGCGCAGAACATGTCCAACAACTCCGTGGTGACCGTCGAGGGCGGGGAGATCGGCCGGGCGCAGGCGATCCAGGCGCGGGCGGCCGGGCTCGAGCCCAGCGTCCGGTTCAACCCGATCCTGCTCAAGCCCGGCAGCGACCGCGCGTCACAGCTGGTGATCCGCGGCCAGGTGGCGGAATCGGTCACCGCCGCAAGCTATGTGCGGCACCGGGACCGGCTCGCCGGCATCGTCGCGGACGACCTGGCCCGCCTGCGTGACGAGTTCGATGCGGTGATCTGTGAGGGGGCCGGGTCGCCGGCCGAAATCAACCTGCGCGCAACCGATCTGGCCAACATGGGCCTGGCCCGGGCCGCGGACCTGCCGGTACTGCTGGTGGGCGACATCGACCGCGGCGGACTCCTCGCCCACCTGTTCGGCACAGTCGCCGTGCTCGAACCCGAGGACCAGGCGCTGATCGCCGGCTTCGTCGTCAACAAATTCCGTGGCGACCCGGCGCTGCTGGCGCCCGGGCTCGATCAGTTGCGGGCCATGACCGGCCGCCCGACGTACGGAGTGCTGCCCCACGCCGAGGAACTGTGGCTGGACGCCGAGGACTCGCTGTCGGTGGTCCCACACCGCGCGGTGGGAACGTCGGCCCCGCCGCGCGGAAGCGAATGGCTGCGCGTGGCCGCCGTCCGGTTGCCGCGGATCTCCAACTCCACCGACGTCGAGGCGCTGGCCTGCGAACCGGGGGTGCTGGTGCGGTGGGTAACCGACCCCGCCGACCTGGCCGATGCGGATCTGATCGTCCTTCCCGGCAGCAAGGCCACCGTCGCCGACCTGGCGTGGCTGCACGAGCGGGGCCTGGCGGCCGCGATCACCCGGCACGCGCGGGCCGACCGGCCGGTGCTCGGCATCTGCGGGGGATTCCAGATGTTGTGCCGCCGCATCGACGACCCGGTGGAATCCGGGCGGGGGGAGGTCGCCGGGCTGGGCCTGCTCGACGCCGACATCGCGTTCCGCGCGGCCAAGACGCTGCGCCGCTGGCAGCGACCGCTCACCGGCTACGAGATCCATCACGGCCAGGTCCGCCGGTGCGGCGAGGAGGCGTGGTTCGCCGCCGGCGCCGAGCCGCAGGGGCTCGCGCGCGGCGCCGTCTTCGGCACCCACTGGCACGGCCTGCTGGATAACGACGGGTTCCGTCGCGGGTGGCTGACCCTCGTCGCCGAGGCGGCCGGGCGACGCGGCTTCGTGGTAGCCGCCGACACCGACGTCGCGGCTCGGCGTGACGCGCAGCTCGACGCGATCGCCAACTTGTTGGCCGCCCACCTCGACCTCGACGCCGTCCTCGGGCTGCTCGACGGTCCGCCACCGCAACGGCCGTGCCTGTCAACGTCGTTGCAGCGCTGAGGAGCCGAGCGACTCCCGCGCCGGCCGGGCAGTCGACGCATCGATGTGGAGGGCACCTCGCGCCCCCGGACCGATTGGCTGTAACGTGCGTGAGTGACCTCGATGATGACGACGCTCGACGGTTTCCCCGTCCCGGTGGCCGTTGCGGGTCCGGAGAAAGGCGTCGTCGTCCTCTTCCTGGGTGACGAGCAGCGCGCCCCCGCCACCTACGACGCGGTGTGCGAGCGCCTGCACACCGCCTCGCTGCGAACCGTCGTGGTCGGATTCGACCCCCGCCTCACCGCCAAGTCGGTGGTCGGCATCCTCGACGCCCTGGGGATCGGCTGGGCCGTGATCGTCGGTGACCGCGCCGGGGCCGGGCTGGCCTGGGAGGTCGCGGCGACGAGGCTGGGCCGGTTCGTCGGGCTCGTGGCGATCGACCGGGGCCATCCCCGGGTTCCCGACCCCGCCGGGGCGGTCGCCGACGACCAGTGCCCGCCAGTGGAAGTCGGCACCACGGTGCTGGTCAGCTCCCCGGGCGCGCGGGCGATCGCCCGCAACAGCCAGCGGCTGGTCTACGCCGAGTACCGCGTGGTGGAGCTGGGGCGCCGCACCGTGCAGGAGTCGACGGCTCAGCTGGCCGCCGAGATCGTGTTGCGCGCCAGCACCTGGTAATTCCTGGTTGACTAGCCGTCATGGCTCGTGAGGAGAATGCCGGCGCCCCGCTGTCGCTGGGTGCCCTGGACCAAATGGTGGGTATCGGCGAGGTCGACACCGTCATCGTCGCGTTCGCCGACATGCAGGGCCGGCTGGTCGGGAAGCGGGTCTCGGCCCGGCTTTTCGTCGACGAGATCGCGACGCACGGCGCCGAATGCTGCAACTATCTGCTGGCCGTCGACGTCGAGATGAACACTGTCGCGGGCTACGCGATGTCGAGCTGGGAAACCGGCTACGCGGATATGGTGATGGCGCCGGACCTGTCCACCCTGCGGCTGGTGCCCTGGTTGCCCGCGACCGCGCTGGTGATCGCCGACCTGGCGTGGGCCGACGGCAGCCCGGTGTCGGTGGCGCCGCGCGCCGTCCTGCGACGGCAACTCGGCCGGCTGGCCGAGCGGGGACTGAGCGCCGACGTCGCGACCGAGCTCGAGTTCATGGTGTTTGACGAGCCGTACCGCCAGGCGTGGGCCGCCGGCTACCGGGGCCTGACCCCGGCCAGCGACTACAACATCGACTACGCGGTGCTCGCGTCGTCGCGCATGGAGCCGCTGCTGCGTGACATCCGGCAGGGTATGCAGGGCGCGGGCCTGCGGTTCGAGGCCGTCAAAGGCGAATGCAACAGGGGCCAGCAGGAAATCGGCTTTCGGTACGACGAGGCCCTGGTCACTTGCGACAACCACACCATCTACAAGAATGGCGCCAAGGAGATCGCTGACCAGCATGGCAAGAGCCTGACCTTCATGGCGAAATACGATGAGCGCGAGGGCAACAGCTGCCACGTTCACCTGTCGCTGCGCGGTCCGGACGGCTCGGCGGCATTCTGCGACGGCGACCGGCCGCACGGCATGTCGGGAACTTTCGGCAGTTTCGTCGCGGGCCTGCTGGCCGGGCTGCCCGAGCTGACCCTGTTTCACGCGCCGAACATCAACTCCTACAAGCGATTCGTCGACGGAAGCTTCGCGCCCACCGCCATCGCCTGGGGTCTGGACAACCGCACGTGCGCGCTCCGCGTCGTCGGGCACGGCCGCAGCATCCGCGTCGAATGCCGGGTCCCCGGCGGCGACGTCAACCCCTACCTGGCGGTGGCGGCGCTGATCGCGGGGGGCCTGTACGGTGTCGAACAGGGATTGGAGGCGCCCGAGCCGTGCACGGGTAACGCCTACGAGGCGACCGGCGTCGGGCGGCTGCCCGCCACGCTGGCCGAAGCGGCGGCCTTGTTCGCGGGGTCCGCGCTCGCACGGCAGGCCTTTGGCGACGACGTCGTCGCGCACTATCTGAACAACGCGCGCGTGGAGCTGGCGGCGTTCAACGCGGCGGTCACCGACTGGGAGAGGATGCGGGGTTTTGAACGCCTCTGAGTTTGATGGTGGCGACCCGCTTTGCCCGGCTTCGCCGCGCTCGCGATCGCCACGGGAATTTGATGGTGGCGACCTCTCCCCAGCTCCGCGGGGTCCCCAGCGCCCGGCTTCGCCGCGCTCGCGATCGCCACGGAAGTTTGATGGTGGCGACGACCCGGTCGTGGGCCTGACCACCTACCTCGACCGCGCGCAGATGGGTGTCTGGGACATCTGTGCGGGCCTGCTGCCGGCCAGCTACTTCCAGGGCGTCACGCGGGCCGGTGGCATCGCGGTGCTGCTGCCCCCGCAGCCGGTCGACCGGGCCGCCGCCGACCGGGTGCTCGACCGGCTCGACGGCCTGGTAATCACCGGCGGCAAAGACATCGACCCCGCGGCCTACGGTCAGCAGCCACACCCGGACACCGACGAGCCCGCCCCGTTGCGCGACGCGTGGGAGTTCGCGCTGCTGCGCGGGGCGTTGCGGCGGGGTTTGCCGGTGCTGGGCATTTGCCGCGGCGCGCAGGCCCTCAACGTGGCGCTCGGCGGCACGCTGCACCAGCATCTGCCCGACGTCCTCGGTCACTCGGGGCACCGGGCCGGCAACGCGGTCTTCACGTCACTGCCGGTGCGCACGGTCGCCGGGACGCGGCTGGCCGCGTTGCTGGGGGAGTCGGTCGAGACGAGCTGTTATCACCATCAGGCGATCGCGACGGTGGGCGAGGGGCTGGTGGTCAGCGCGTGGGACGCCGACGGCGTGGTCGAGGCGCTCGAGGTGCCGGGCGACGCGTTCGCCCTCGCCGTGCAGTGGCACCCGGAGGAGCGGCTGGACGACCTGCGGCTGTTCTCGGCGATCGTCGGGGCGGCGCGGGCGTACGCGGACGGCCGATGAGCGCCGCGCAGCTGGTCAACCCCGCGACCGGGGAAGCGCTGCGCACGATTGAGCACGTCGACGCCGCCGGCGTGGACGACGCGGTGCGGCGTGCCGCCGAGGCGCAACGACGCTGGGCGCGGGTGCCCCCGGCGCAGCGCGCCGAGGCGCTGCGAGCCTTCGCCGCCGCCGTCGACGCCCACATCGGCGAACTGGCCGCCCTCGAGGTCGCCAACTCGGGGCATCCGATCGCGTCGGCCGAGGCCGAGGCCCGTCAGGTCCGCGACGTCCTGCAGTTTTATGCCGCGGCGCCGGAACGGCTGTCCGGCAGGCAGATTCCCGTCGCCGGCGGGATCGACGTCACCTTCAACGAACCGCTGGGTGTGGTCGGGGTGATCACGCCGTGGAACTTCCCGATGGTCATCGCGTCCTGGGGCATCGCGCCGGCGCTTGCCGCGGGCAACGCCGTGCTGGTCAAGCCCGCCGAGTGGACGCCGCTGACCACGCTGCGGCTCGGTGAGCTGGCGGTCGAGTCGGGGCTGGACCGCGACCTGCTGCAGGTGCTGCCGGGCGAGGGCTCGGTGGTCGGCGAGCGGTTCGTCACGCACCCGGGCGTCCGTAAGATCGTGTTCACCGGCTCCACGCGCGTTGGCAAACGGGTGATGGCCGGCGCCGCCACGCACGTCAAGCGGGTGACGCTGGAGCTGGGCGGCAAGAGCGCCAACATTGTCTTCGCCGACTGCGACCTCGAGCGGGCGGCGGCGACCGCCCCGGCCGGGGTGTTCGACAACGCCGGGCAGGACTGCTGCGCCCGCAGCCGGATACTGGTGCAGCGCAACGTGTATGACCGATTCATGGAATTGCTGGAGCCGGCGGTCCGCGGCGTCGTCGTCGGTGACCCGGGCTCGCGCGATACCGAAATGGGCCCGCTGGTCTCGGCCGCGCACCGCGACAAGGTCGCCTCCTACGTGCCCGAAGGCGCGCCCGTCGCGTTCCGCGGCTTTGCCCCGTCCGGCCCGGGTTTCTGGTTCGCCCCAACGGTTCTGACGCCGGCCCGCACCGACCCCGCCGTCATCGACGAGATCTTCGGCCCGGTCGTGACCGTGCTGGCGTTCGATGACGAGCACGACGCCGTCGCGCTGGCCAACGACACGACATACGGCCTGTCGGGATCCATCTGGACCGACGACCTGTCCCGAGCGCTGCGGGTGTCGCGGGCCGTCGAAGCGGGCAACCTCTCGGTCAACTCGCACTCGTCGGTGCGCTACAACACCCCGTTCGGCGGCTTCAAGCAGTCTGGGCTGGGGCGCGAGCTCGGCCCCGACGCGCCATTGCAATTCACGGAGACCAAGAACGTCTTCATCGCTGTGAGGGAGGCGTGATGGATCTGACCCAGCGGCTGGCGGGGCGGGTGGCCGTGGTCACCGGCGGGGGTGGCGGCATCGGGCTGGCCGCGGCCCGGCGGATGCGGGCGGAGGGGGCGAGGATCGTGGTCGCCGACATCGACGCCGACGCCGGGGCCGCGGCCGCGGACGAGCTCTCCGGGCTGTTCGTCCGCACGGACGTGTCCGACCAAGGCGCGGTCGACGCGCTGTTCGACACCGCCGCCGAAGCGCACGGTTCGGTCGACATCGCGTTCAACAACGCCGGCATCTCGCCGCCCGACGACAACCTGATCGAGAACACCGAACTGCCCGCCTGGCAACGGGTTCAGGACGTCAACCTGAAGTCGGTTTACCTGTGCTGCCGGGCGGCGCTGCGGCACATGATCCCCGCCGGCAGGGGGTCGATCATCAACACGGCGTCGTTCGTCGCGGTGCTGGGATCGGCGACCTCACAGATCTCCTATACCGCCTCGAAGGGCGGGGTGCTGGCCATGTCGCGCGAGCTGGGGGTGCAGTTTGCGCGCCAGGGCATCCGGGTCAACGCGCTGTGCCCCGGTCCGGTCAACACCCCGCTGCTGCAGGAGCTGTTCGCCAAGAACCCCGAGCGGGCCGCCCGCCGGTTGGTGCACGTGCCGGTCGGGCGCTTCGCCGAGCCGGCCGAAATCGCCGCCGCCGTCGCGTTCTTGGCCAGCGACGACGCGTCGTTCATCACCGCCTCGACGTTCTTGGTGGACGGCGGCATCAGTTCGGCGTACGTCACCCCGTTCTGAGCCGTCCTACGCGACGGTTCCGCGGCGGACGGGGATCGGCGTGGCCACGGCGGACCAGACGCGGGGCACCGACAGCGCCCCGAGCAAGCTGGCACGACCCAGCCGCACGCGGATCGTCGGCGCCTGGCCGTTGCCGGGCAAGAGATAGCGCAAAGCGGCCGCCTTGTTGAGCGCGTTGAGCCGACTGATCGCGATCCCCGACGGCGCGCTCAACGAGCTCAGCCTCGACAGGGACGGCGTCGCCGACGCCAGGGGCACGTCGAGCGTCGTCGACGGTGACCGACCGAGCGCCCGCAACGCGTCGGGGATGCTCGACATCACCCGCCGGCCCGTCGACACGACGTGGGGCGCGGATGCCACGGCCCAGGTAGGGGCGGCCGGGGCCCGGCAGGCGGGTGTGGCCGGCGGGGCGAACGGCGTCAGCACCGAAGCTGCGGCCGAGGCGCGGGCGTAGGCGGCCATGGCCCGCGCGTTGCGCACCCACATGCCGTCGTAGTCGGTGTCGGTGTCCGCGACCGCCGGGCTGGCCTGGCCCAGAATGTTGGCCGCGGCCAGCGACTTTCGCCGCGTCCGGTTCGCCTCGATCGCCGGTGGGGGTACCGTCGCCGTCAACGCCGCGTCGTGCGCCCGAGCCGACGCCGCGGCGCCGTGGGCCGCGTCTTCGGCGCTTGCGGCGGTCGCTTCGAGCCACTCGACGCACGCCGCGGCGTGCGCGGCCGCATCCGCGGCCGGAAGCCTCGCGGCGAGCTTCGCGTAGTCCGCCGCCGCGGTCCACAGCCGCTGCGACAGTCGATGCCAGGTGGCGGCGGCCTCGCTCAGCGACTGCGAGCCCGGCCCGTCGTATAGCCGCCCGGAGTTGGTCTCGGGCGGTAACAATGCGAAATTCATCGTGATGCCTGCCTAACGCGCTAGGAGTCGCTCGCGGAACGGACTCTCCAAGTCATAAACGCGGGGGTTACACGCCCCGTTCACGAACTGCCGTGTGATCTAGGATTCGGGGACCTGGCGCTGAACGATCAGCGGCGAGCGACGCAGAGCCGGGTGAGATTCGTGCGGGCGTGGCCGGCGGTGGAAGCGTCGGGATGGTACCCGGACGCCTCAATGACGTTGTCGGGGGCCAACACTGGGGCCCGGAACCATGGTGGTGACACGCGCGCCCACGACGCCGGCCGATCCCGCGTCATCCACATGCTGTGGAACGGCTTCTTGCCGGCGGGCGCGGACTGCGGCGAAAAAGCATGAGCGACCGCGGCATCGGTCTGCGGCACCGATTTCGTGGCGCTGACGGGTGCGTGCGACCAGGCCGCCGGTTCCGGTGGTGCGGCGGCCGAAAACTGCGGTCGCAGCGCCGATCCCGCGATCAGCGCAACGAATACGCCGAGGATCGCGGCGGCCGCCACCACGGGCCGGCGACGTCGTCGCCTGCCGTCGCCCCACCACCCCACGCTGGCTGACTGTACAACAACAGACTGGAGCGGCAAGGTCTGCGAGCTGTGAATACGGTCAAAGTCCGGTATGGGTTTCGGTGTGCGAGTGCTCAGCCGGCGGCCGGCGGATGCGCCCCTATGGTGGGCCGGAACCCGTAGCGCGGGATATCGCTCACCCCTCGCCCGGACGGGCCGGCCAGTGGCACGCCGCCGAGCGTATTTGCCAGCCCGGACGCCGCCGGCGGCGCGACCGTCCCGCGGTCGGCAACGGCGCGGGGGCCGGGCTCATCGGCTCGGCCGCCATCGACGTCGAGGCCCGTGGAAGGTACGCATCGACTGCTCCAGTTCAGTGGGCTTTGGGCCGGGACGCCCCGAAGAAGTGGGCGCACGCCTGTGACGCGCGTCGGCGTTATCGGAGTGCGCGGGTGAAGTATTCCGCTGCAACGCGTTTCATCGAGCACGAGATCGGTAGGTGGCTCGAGGGTCGGCCATCGACGGTCTGGCCAAGGGGCCCGATTCGCGCGGCGTGGCGATGGCGGTGTGTGATGCGCACCGGGCGGTCCTGGCGCGCAACCACATTGGGGTGCTGAGCTCGGCCGCCGGGCGCGTGACGGCGGATGCCGCCCGGACCGCCCTCGCAGCGCCCTCAATCGAAGCACGAGTTCGTCGCACCTTGACGGTAACGACACGCTGAAACTCATGCAATCGGATTGCAACAATAAATGCGATCGACCTGCAGGAACGTCTGGGGGGGCCCGGCTGGGCTCAGAGCACGATCAGCGGGATGGCCATCTCGGCCGGTGTGCTCGCGCCGTGAAACCCGATGAGGCGGGCGGTCTCCGGGGGTTCGTGGCCGGTGGCCAGCACGGCGGCGTCGCCGTTGCACACCACGACGACGTCGCCGATCCGGGCCAGGTTCGCCGGCGCGACCGGACCGAACATCCCGGTGGCGACGGCCTCGTCGCGGCCGTAGACCTCGGCGGCACCGCCCATCACCTCCCTCCACGCGGACCGCACGTCCGAGGCGGCACCGGGCTCGGTGTGCAGGTAGCGCACCCGCGGCTCGCCGGCGACCACCCGCACGCCTTCGGTCAGCTGGGGGTCGGCGTCGAGGTCGACGCGCGCGGCGTCGGGGACGTTGAGGCCGCCGTGATCGGCGGTCACCAGCAGCGTCGCGGTCGGGGGCAGGGACTCGACGAGCCGCGCCAGCAGCGTGTCCACCCGGGCGGCCGCCTCGTGCCAAGGGGGCGAGCCGATGCCGGCCACGTGGGCAGCGGCATCCAGGTCGGCGGTGTAGCCGTAGACCAGGCCGGGCGCCGCGCGCAGCTCGTCGGAGAACCGTTGGGCGTAGTCCTCGGTCGCGGCGGTCGGGCGGAATTCCGCACCGCGATACGCGGCATCGGTCAGCCCGCTGCCGATGAACCACTCCGGGAGCAGGGCGCGGGCGCTCGTCCCGTTCCGCTGCAGCCGCTCGAACCACGTGGGGAGCGGCTGCCACACGTCGTGGGGCGGGTCGTCACGCCAGCGGATGTGGTTGAGCACCCGGTCGGTGCCCGGGACGTTGAGGGTGAACCCCAGGATTCCGTGCTCCCCGGGCCGCGCGCCGGTGCCGAGCGACACCAGGCTGGTCGGCGTGGTAGACGGGAAGGTGCAGGCCAGCTCGAGCAACCGCCCCGTGTCGCCGGCCAGCACGGAGGCCAGCAGCGGCGCGCTGCCGGCGAGCTCGGGTAACAGGTGCCAGCCCATCCCGTCAACCAGCACGACGGCGATGCGATCTACCCCGTCGGCATCGACGTGGTCGGTCAGTGCCAGCCGGTCCCGCGCGTCCGGGACGCCGAGCAGTGCGGCCGCGGCGGGCAACACGTCGCACAGTGAACCGAACACGACCGTCAGTGTGACACGACCCTAGACGTTCGCCAGCCGTTCACTCGTGATGCGCAGCTGGCGATCCGTGCTGTCGGCCAGCGTGTGGGCCTGCGCCACGGACAGCCGGCCGCACAACCGGCCCCAGTGCAGCGCGACCCGATCGCCGGGCGCCACGTCGGGCACGGCGCTGTAGCCGTCGGCCCAGATGTCGAGCACCCGCGCCGATGGCTCGGAGAGCGATAGCGCCCCGTCGGCCCAGACCAGCCGGCGACACGACACCTCGACGCGGTCTCCGGTGACGGATAACACCGTGCCGCAACCGATCCGGCAATTGTCCAGCACGCCGAGCGGGTGTTCGTCCATGCCCCGGCCCAGAAACCGCGTCCACGGGTAGACGCCGAACACGTGGAAGCTGTGGTTGCCGGCCGCCTCGGCGGCCAGGTCTGGGGTTAGGTGGGTCCAGTAGTGGCCGGCCCGGGGCCCGATGATGTCGAGCAGGCCCCGGTAGAAGTCTCGTGGGTCGCAGGTGGCGCCGATGCCGCCGCCGAGCCAATAGGATTCGACGAGCCGGAAGTCCAGCGGGTCGGCGATGCCGGTGAGTTTCGCCAGCACCCGCAGGTAGGGCCAGGCGCCGCTGAAGCCGGCCGCGGCCCTGCGCACCTCGTCGACCGAGCCGTCGCGCAAGGTGGCGCCGAGCGGCGGACCGCAGTAACCCAGCGCGTTGGGGGCGTAGGCGTAGCGCGCGAACATGTCCGCGCCGCGGGTGTCCGGCGTGGTGGTCAAGTGTGGGCCACAAGCCTCGCCGCGTCGCGGTGCATGCGCCCGAAGTTGTAGTAGGCCGCGCACGCGCCCTCGGGGGAGACCATGCAGGTGCCGATCGGGGTCTCGGGCGTGCAGGCGGTGCCGAATACCTTGCACTCCCACGGCTTGAGCACACCCTTGAGGACCTCGCCGCACTGGCAGGCCTTCGGGTCGGCGACCCGCACGCCGGGCATCGCGAACCGCAGTTCGGCGTCGTAGTCGGCGAAGTCGTCGTGCAGGCGCAGGGCGCTGTGGGAGATGAATCCCAGCCCGCGCCATTCGAAATGGGGGCGCAGCGCGAAGACCTTGCCCATCAGCGCCAGCGCGGCGGGGTTGCCGTGTTCGGGGACCACCCTCTTGTACTGGTTTTCCACCTCGCAGCGGCCCTCGCGGATCTGGGTGAGCAGCATCGCCACGGCCGCCAGGATGTCGAGCGGCTCGAACCCCGCGACCACCAAAGGTTTTCGGTAGACCTGTGGCACGAATCGGTAGGGGCGGTTGCCGACGACGGTGGAGACATGGCCGGGGCCGATGAACCCGGACAAGCGTAGGTCGGGGGATTCCAGGATGGCCTTGATCGGCGGCACGATCGTGACGTGGTTGCAGAAGACGCTGAAGTTGGTGACGCCGAGGTCGCGGGCGCGCACCAGCGTGACGGCCGTGGAGGGGGCGGTGGTCTCGAACCCGATCGCGAAGAACACCACGTGTTTCTGCGGGTTGTCGGCCGCGATCTTCAGCGCGTCCAGCGGGGAGTAGACGAATCGCACATCGGCGCCCTTGGCCTTAGCGTCGAGCAGGCTGCCGGCCGAACCGGGCACGCGCATCATGTCGCCGAAGCAGGTGAAGACCACGTCGGGCTGGGCGGCCAGCCACATGGCGTCATCGATGCGGCCCATCGGGATCACACACACCGGACACCCGGGGCCGTGCACGAGTTCGACGTTAGCCGGCAGCAGGTGTTCGATGCCGTGCCGATAAATCGTGTGGGTATGCCCGCCGCACACCTCCATGAACTTTAACGGCTCCACGTCGTCACCGGCCAGGTGTTCGATGGCGGCCAGCAGATTACGCGCCGCCGCGGGGTCGCGGAATTCATCGACGAACTTCATGGGCGCTTCCCCTACTCAGACGATCGACGAGGAGTCGAAGGCTTCCATCTCGGTGGCATAGGCGTCCCCGAGCTTCTTGATGGCGGCCAGGGTCAGCAGAGCCTCGGTCTCGTCGATCTTGGCCATCGCGAAGCCCACGTGAACGAGCACCCAGTCGTCAGGCGTGGGCGGGTCATCTTCGAGCAACCGCACGCTGATGGTGCGCTGCACGCCGCTCACGTCGACCTTCGCCAAATAGTTTGCCGGGTCAGTGATCTCCACGACCCGGGCCGGAATCCCCAGACACATTCGCGGCGCCTTCCTCCCTGGTGGCGACCCGCTTCGCCCGGCTTCGCCGCGCTTGCGATCGCCACGTTCCTTTCTGGTGGCGACCCGCTTCGCCCGGCTTCGCCGCGCTTGCGATCGCCACGTCAACAAATCCTCGGCAGCGGGTCACCTACGAGCATGTCGACGATGCGGGTGCCGCCGAATCCGGTTCGCAAAACCACACTTTCGGCCGGCTCGGCCACGATCTGCCCCACCTCGGCCGCCCGGGCGCCCAAGGGGTGCGAGCGCAACGCGGCGAGACCCGCCTCGGCCTCCCGCGGGGCGACGACGGCGACGAACTTGCCCTCGTTGGCCACATACAGCGGGTCGATGCCGAGCAACTCACACGCCCCGTTGACGCTGGGCGACAAGGGAAGTCGCTCCTCTTCCAGCAGGACCCCCAGGCCGCAGGATTGCGCGAGTTCGTTGCACACTGTGCCCACCCCGCCGCGGGTGGCGTCACGCAGCCAGCGGGTCGACGGGGCGGCGGCCAGCAGGGCCTCCACCAGCGGGCTGAGCGAGGCGGTGTCGGAGGCGATGTCGGCCTCGAGGGCCAGATCACCGCGCGCCAGCATGACCGCCATCCCGTGCTCGCCCATCGAGCCCGAGAGCAGCACCCGGTCCCCGGGGCGCACCGCTCCCGCCGACAGCGCCCGGCCCGCCGGAATGACGCCCGCGCCGGTGGTGGTGATGAAGACCCCGTCGGCCGCGCCCTTGGGTACCACCTTGGTGTCTCCGGTGACGATCTGCACCCCCGCCACCGCCGCCGCGGCCGCCATGTCGGCCACGATTTGCTTCAGTTCGGCGATCGGGAAGCCCTCTTCGAGCACGAACGCCGCCGAGATCCAGGCCGGCACCGCCCCGGCCATGGCGACGTCGTTGCAGGTCCCGTTGACGGCGAGCTCGCCCACCGAACCGCCCGGGAAACGCCTGGGCTGCACCACGAACGAGTCTGTCGACATCGCCAGGCGTTCCCCGCCGGGCAGGCTCAGCACGGCCCCGTCGCCCAGGGACTCCAGCAACGGGTTGCGCAGCGCCTCCAAGAACACCGCGTCCACCAGCGCCGCCGACGCCTTCCCGCCGGCCCCGTGCGCCAGGGTCACGTGATCGTCGAGCAGCCGCGGGCGCCGCCGACGGAACGACTCGATCCGCTCGATCACCTCGCCCTCGCCGAACCGCGGGCCCGACGACAGGTATTCGCCCGCTGGCTTGTTCATGCGGCCCCCAAACCCTTTCCGCGCAGCCGGTCGTGCACGGCCAGCCACAGCTGGTAGCCGAGCAGCGCCTGAGACTCCTGAATGCGGTGCACGCTCTGCGACCGGACGGTGAAACAGGCGTCCACGTTCGGGTCGCTCGCGAACGCGCCGCCGTCGTAACCCGCGAAGCCGACGGTGTACAGGCCGCGCCGGTGCGCCTCGGCCAGCCCGGCGAGCAGGTTCGGCGAATTGCCGCTGGTCGACATCGCGATCGCGATGTCCCCGGCCTGAGCCCGCGCGATCAGCTGACGCGCGAAGACCAGCTCGAATCCGACGTCGTTGCCCAGCGCGGTCAGGATCGCCTGGTCGGCGGTCAGCGACCACGCCGGCAGCCCGGTACCGACCGGCGGCCGCGCGAACAACGCGGCCAGCGTGGTCGAGTCGGTGCAGCTGCCGCCGTTTCCGAAGGTGAACAACCGCCCGCCCGCGGCGAACCGGCGCGCCATCTCGGCGGCGGCCCGGCCCAGCAGGTCGGCGTTGGCGTCCAGCGTGCTGCGCCGCAGCGCCAGGCTCTCGGCCGCCTTTGCCTGCGCCGACGCGGCGAGGTCGGCGAGCAGCGACTCGGGGTCGTCCTCCTCGGCGTCGATGAACGGGTACAAGAAGTTGGTGGGTTCCTGGTCTGCCATCAGAGGCCTGCCTCGTCCAGCCGGGAGATCGCCGTGCCGGCGTGCACGACGACCAGGTCCCCGGGCGCGACGGGATCAACGAGCGTCGTCACCACGTCCTCGAGTCCGCGCGCGGTGCGCACGGTGGCCGGCCCGCCACCCGCCCGCACCACCTCTCCGAGGCGGCCCTCGTCGCCGCATGTGACGCACACCTCCTGCGCCGCATCGGGTTTGAGCAACCCGGAGTGCTCGAAACAGACGTGGGTCAGCTCCCACAGCAGGTGGTAGAAGAGCACGAAGCTCCCCGTCGCGGGCACGCGCGGGTCGGGGTCGTCCAGCCACAGCACGTGGTCGGCCGCCCCGGGTTTCGGTCGTTGCCCGCTGCCGATCCAGATTGACGTGGCGCCCCACGCCGGGGCGCGGCGCATCACCGAGCGCACGTGTGGTTCGTCCGCGCCGGATACCGCGATCACGATGTCACCCGGCCGCGCCGACACCCGCACCAGGTCCACCGGGTCCGGCTCGGTCAGCGCGACCGCCGGCAGGGCGCGCTTGCCGACGATCACCGGATGCACGAATTCGACCGCGATGTGCAGCGCGTGCGGTTCGGCGCCGGGCGCTATAGACCACATGGTGGCGCCCGCGGCGAAACGGCGGGCGAGGGTGAAGGCGGCCCGGGCCAAGTCGGTGGCCAGATCCGCGCCCAGCCCGCGGTCGATCGCGGTGGTGATCATCGGCGCGCCTCCTCCCCGGCGATCAGCCTCGAGATCACGGCCTGCCCGAGCGCCAGCCCGCCGTCGTTGGGCGGAACGGTGTGGTGGGTCAACACCTCAAATCCCGCCGCCGTCAACCGTTTCCGGCAGGCCCGCAGCAACAGCACGTTCTGGAACACACCGCCGGTCAGGCCTACCAGCCGAACGCCGCCGGCCACGTTGGCCACCGCGAGGGCAACGGCGGCGGCGACGGCGTGGTGGAACACCGCGGCGAGCGTCGCGGCCGGCGTCCCGGCGTGCAGGGCCGAGACCATCGTCTGCACCATGGTGGCGGGATCGATCACGCCGTCGGCGCGCACCGTCAGCGGCAGCGACGGCCCGGCGCTCCCAGCGGCCGACTCCGCCAGCGCCTCGAGCTCGATGGCGGCCTGGCCCTCGTAGCCGATCCGCTGCCGCACACCCAGCAGCGAGGCGACGGCATCGAACAGCCGGCCCATGCTCGAGCAGGGCACGCATCCGGTCCCGCTGTCCAATTGCGAACGGATGAGCCGTAATTCGCTTCGAGTTGCCGCCCGGACGGGGGCGAGTTCCGGCGACCAGTCCAGGCCGGCGTTCCACAGCTGGGCCAGTGCCATCCGCCACGGGTTGCGCACGGCGGCGTCACCGCCGGGCAGCGGCACCGGCAAGAGGTGGGCGGCGCGAGCGAAACGGTGGCTGTCGGCGCCGAGGGTGAGGATCTCGCCGCCCCAGATCGTGTGGTCGCACCCGTACCCGGTGCCGTCGAAGGCGACTCCGACGATCGGTTCGCCGACGCGCCCGTGCTCGGCCAGCAGCGCGACGACGTGCGCATGGTGGTGCTGGACCAGGTCCAGCGGCCGGCCGCCCGCGCGGCGTTCGGCCCACTCACGGGTGTGGTATCCGGGGTGCAGGTCGGCGGCCAACCTTTCCGGCCGGCCGCGGATTTCGCCGAGTTGGTCGACGGCGCGCTCGAAGGCGCGTAGCGTCTCCCAGCTGGCCATGTCACCGATGTGGCCGGACAGGTAGGCCCGCGGTCCGTCGGTGAGGCAGAACGTGTTCTTCAGTTCGCCGCCCACGGCCAGCACCGCCGGGCCGGGAGTCCCGAGGTCGACCGGTAGCGGGGCGTAGCCGCGGGAACGGCGGATCGGCAACTCGCCGCCGTCGACCACGCGCACCACCGAATCGTCGCAGGGCACGTGAATCGGCCGGTCGTGGTCGAGGACCGCGTCGCACAGTGTCGGGAGCCGTTCGGCGGCATCGTCGTTCGTGAAGCAGATCGGCTCGTCGGAGCGGTTCGCGCTGGTGAGCACCAGGGCGTCGGGCGCCCGTTGGCCGGCGCCCGGCACGGGCGCCAGCAGCAGGTGGTGCACAGGGGAGTACGGCAGCATCAGGCCGAGCAGCGGGCTGCCGGGCGCCACCCCGTCGGCGACGGGCGCCCCGGGGCGCCGGCGCAGCAGCACGATCGGCCGCGCCGGGCCGGACAGGGCCGCCGCCTCGGTGCCGCCGACCTCGGCGTACCGGCGCGCCACGCCAAGGTCACGCACCAGCATCGCGAACGGCTTGTCGCCCCGGGCCTTTCGCGCCCGGAGCGCGCGGACGGCGGAATCGTCGTCGACGGCGCAGGCCAGGTGGTAGCCGCCGATTCCCTTGATGGCGACCACCGCGCCCCCCGCGAGCGCGCGCTGCGCCGCGGCCAGCGCCGCGTCCGACCCACACACGCGCCCGCCCGCCCCCGAGAACCACAGCGACGGCCCGCAGTCGGGGCAGGCGATGGGCTGGGCGTGGAACCGGCGGTCCGCGGGGTCGTGGTATTCGGCGGCGCAGTGCTCGCACATCGCGAACGCCGACATGGTGGTGGCGGGACGGTCGTACGGCAACTCGCGGATGATCGTGAACCTGGGCCCGCAGTTGGTGCAGGTGACGAACGGGTGCCGGTAGCGCCGGTCGCGCGGGTCGAACAACTCCGCGACGCAGGCGTCGCACGCGGCGACGTCGGGCGGGACGGGCGTCGCGGCGCCGGCGACCGCCTCGCTCGCCACGATGCGGAAGTCGCGCTCACACCGCAGAGGCAGGTCGGCGGCCAGGACGGCGTCGATCCGCGCCAGGGGAGGGGCCTGCGAGCGCAGGCGGTGCGCGAATTCGTCGATGCGTGCGCGGTCCCCCTGCACCTCGAGGAAGACCGCGCCGGAATCATTGCCGACGAACCCGGCCAGCCCGAGCTCGCCGGCGATCCGGTGGACGAACGGGCGGAAGCCGACCCCCTGGACCACGCCTGTCACGGTGAGGCGCCGCCGGATCTCCCCGGACCGCAGCAACAGGCGGGTGGATCGGGTCATCTCAACCGCCGCCCCAGTCGGCCGTTTCGTCGGCGCGGCCCCGACCCATCAGCTCCAGGCCCGCCATCGCGGCCTCCGCGCCGGCGCGGTCCGTCTTCTCGACGGCGAAGCCCATGTGGATGATGACCCAGTCGCCGGGCGCGAAATTCTCTTCTGGCAGCATGCCGACGTTGATCCGGCGCGCTTCCCCGGTGACGTCGACGAGCGCGAGCTGCCCCTCGTACCCCTCCAGCATCCGGATCACCTGACCGGGAATGCCCAGACACATGGTCAGCGCCCCCCTCCGGCGGGCGCCTGCAGCGCGGCGACGATCTCCTCGACCGCCCGCACCGCCCGGGGCACGGCCCTGGCGACGGGCTCGGTCAGGCCGATACCCTCCTCGACGCTGCCCGCCTCGCAGCCGACGACGACGGTGTACGGCGGGGTGCCGCCCAGGGCCCGCAGGCTGGCGAACACCGTCGCGGGATCCATGCCATGGGCGTCCAGACCGGGTGCACCGCCGTCCCCGTCGCAGTCGGCCTGGAAGACGTGCAACGCGCCGGGGTTGCCGCGGCTGGGTACCGCGTCGACGAGCACCAGCGTGTCCCAGTGGTCGAGCAGGTCGTAGGCCAGGTGCATGCCGCGGATCCCGTAGTCGACGACGCGGACATCCGAATCATCTTGGGAGATGGCGGCGTTCCGCACCACCTCCGAACCGAACCCGTCGTCGCCCAGGAAGATGTTGCCGATCCCGGCCACCAGTATGCGCGCAGTCATCGCACCGCCGGCCGCGGCTACATCCGCCGCAGTTTCAAGTAGCGGCGGGCGTCGGGAATGGAGACCACTCCCAGCGCGAGTCCCACCGCCGCCACCAGGGCGATGATCGCCACGAATATCCAGCCCATGACTTCCATGTCGAGCTCCTCTCACTGCTGCCCGTGTTGCGTTGCCAACGGCTCGATCTCGTCGGGGGAGAAGTACAGGTAGCGGCCGTACCAGTCGTGCAGGTCGGCCGCCGGATCGTCATCGACCACGACTCCCACGTGCGTGTTGCCCTCGACGTCGGAGTGCACCGACGTGACGCGGGCAGTCTTGCCGGCCACGAAGATGTCCTGCGCGTCGGCGTTGCGCCTCGGCCGCAGCCGCACCCGGCTGCCCCGCGCGACCCGGACCCCGTTCACCAGCACCGCATCGATCTCCGGCCGTACCGCGTTGTCGGCCTGTGGATCCCACCAATCGACCCCGTCGGGAATCTCGGGGACCAGACCGACCGGCGCGTCCAGCGCGTGCGGATCACGCAGCACGCCGTGCAGTCGCGCCATGGCGTCCGGTGACATGGCGTCGCACCGGTCGATGATCCGCGCCGCCCGCGGGTCAGTGGCGCGCGCCTGGGCCTTCTCCTCGTCGGTCATCGTCATCACGCGCAGGGTGAGGATCTCGTCGATCTCCGTGCAGTCATAGAGCGCGGTGCTGCTCTGTTCGGCCACCTCGGGATGGTCGTAGAGGATAATCGGGGAGATCAGCAGCATGTCCCGGGCACCGGGCGGCCCGGCCAGCACGGGGAAGCAGCGGTGTTGCCGGCACCGCGCCACGGCGTCGGCCGCCTCGGCCGGCGGCTCGAGCAGCGAGACGAATTGCCCCTCAACCGCTTCGGCGATCGCGTGCGTCCCGATCAGGGAGCGCACGATCGCGTCGTCCTTGTCGACGGCGGGCGGGCCGACGTTGGCGATCCGCACCGACACCCGTCGCAGGCCGCCGTCGGCCTCGCTGTCGACCTTCAGGACCCCGCGCACTTCCCGGCGCTCGCGGACCAGGCGCCCACCGTCGAGGGCCTCGACGTCGGTGGCGGCGGCGGCCGTCACCGGCAGGGTCCAGGGCTGGTCGGCAAACGCCAGGGGGCCGAACGACATCTCGCACTCGACGGCCTCGTCCCAGGTCAGCCACGACCCCGCCGGGGTGGTCAACTCGGCGACCGCCTCGAAGCGCCCGCCGGCCAGCGCGCGCTCCGCCCGGCGGTGCTGCAGCTGCAGGAACCGCACCACGAGCGTGATCGCCCGACTACCGTCCACCACGAACTCCGCCGCCAGGGTGTCGTCCTCGCCGAGCCCCGCAGCGGCGGCGCCGGGTGGGCCGAGAACGCCGAACTGCCAGCGTGATTGGTTCTTGGTGGACGTGCCCCGGTAGGGGTAGAGGAGGTAGCCCTCGTAGAGCACCGCGTCGGCGACGGTGCGGGCCCGGTCCCGGCTCGACGTCCCGGAAGCGGTCACCGTGCGGCCTCCCGCTGCGCGTCCAGCAGCGAGGTGACGGCGTGGTCGAGGCCGAGCAGCCCGCGCGCCGACTTGTATGCGGCCAGCGCGGCGACCGTCTCGTGGCTCAACCGCACCCACCCGCTGTCGGGGTAGTGCTGGGCGATCAGCTCCCGCCACACCGCGACCGGCATGTCGTAGCGGCACTCGCGATCCCATGGCACCTGCTGGACCGAGAAGCCGCGCTCCCCGCTGACGAAAATCGTTCCGCTGAACAGGAACTTCAGCGGCAAGGTGCCGTGGCGCAGCGCGTGCAGGTACTTGGCGGCCGCCACCTCGAAGTCGTAGGTGCACTCCAGCGGCAGCGCGACCGTGGTGTTGCCGGTGAAGCCCGGCACCATGGCGGTGCAGTGCTGCCAGAGGAAGGTGCGCTGGGTGGTGGCCCAGCGTTCGCGGGATCCGAACAAGTCGAGCAGGCCGGCCGCCTCCTCGTCGGAGTACGAGCGCCGCAGCGGCTCGATTCGCACCTGGCAGCGCAGGGCGATGGCGTGGACGGGGTCCTCGCCGTTCGCCTCGACGGCGACCCGGGCCGTCAGCACGGGGCTGACGGTGTACGGTTCGGGCGTCACGTCGAGGACCGTGAAGCCGGCGTCGCTCATGTCGGTGCCCCCTGGGTTATCGCCGCGCGCGCCGCTATCCGTGCAAAGAAGCCGTCGACGAACGCCCGAGCCTCCTGCCCGCCGTCGAATCCGCGCCACAGCAGCCGGAGGCGGCCGACGAACTCGTAGCACGCGTCGATCGGCACGAGATAGGTTTCGGGCGGGGCCATTTGGTCGTCGGGCACCCGGACGAGCAGCGCCTCCACGTCGTCGGCCAGGAGCCCCACGCGCGGGTCCGCACCGGCGACGGCGTTCCACGCGTCCAGATCGAGCTCGGACTCGCACGCGCCCGCAGGGCCGGGGTAGAAGGCGACGGTGCGACCCAGCGCGGAATTCGCGAAGAAGAAGGCGACGCCGACGGGGATCTGCAGGTTGTCCCAGGCGCGGCGGTCCAGCGCGAAGTCGGGAAACGCCAGATACCGATCCGGCACCGCCCGGTAACGCAGCTCGGCCTGCGCATCGGTGAACAACAGATAGCAGGCGCGGCAGACGCACATCAACTGGCGGGCGGCCACATTGACGACGTGCTGGTGCTCGTCGGCGATCGACTCCGCACACATCTCGCATCGCTCGCCGGCCGGCTCGGGTGCCCGGTCGCCGGTGATGCGGGCCAGGACGTCGTAGGGCGTCGTCACGTGCGGGCTCCCGTCGGTTCGGCCAGGGCCACCGCGGGCACGCCGTCGCGCAGCAGCAGGGGTAGGGGCTCGAGGTGCGCTCCGTCGGGCCCGGCGCCGGCGTGCACGACGTCGAAATGCGTGCCGCAGCGCGGACACTCCAGCAACGTCTCGCGCAGTTGTGCGCCCGCCAGCGAGTCGTCGCACACCGGACAATGGTCGCGGTAGGCCAGCGGCAGATCGCCGATCCGGCATGCCAGCAACGCCGCGCCCGCCACCAGAAACCCCGCCACGTCACCCGGCGCCAGCTCGGCCAGTTCGGGCAGCGGGTGCCAGCCCGGACCGTCCGAACGGTTGTGGCCATTCGAACGGAGCGGGGCCATCAGCGATTCCGTCGGGATCACGGTAGGGCCGCCGACCGGCTCCGCGGTCAACACCTCGATCGAGGTGATCTCCGGGGCCGCCGCCCGGACGGCGTCCTCGACGGCGAGCTCCAGGGTCACCGCCGACGACGGGCAGCTCTTGCAGCTGCCCCGAAAAGCCAGGAGCAGGCCAGCCCCTTCGGGCCCGTCGGTAATCTCCATCAGCTCCACGTCGCCGCCGTGCGAGCCCAGGTAGGGGCGCACCCGGTCCAGTGCGTCGGACACCCGCCGGTGCACGTCGTGGGGGTGCAGCCCGTGCACGAGGAGCAGGCTGGCCACCAGGTCGTCGGTGGCCAGCCGCTCGGCCAGGCCGGGGCCTGGACCGTCCTCGGCCAACTGCATGATCCGTTCCAGCCCGGCTCCGTATAGGCCCATCACCTCGCGGACCAGCTGCTGCGCACGCTCGTACGCGGCCGTCCCGCCCGCCGCGCACGAATCCAGCAGGGTCTGAATCCGATCGCCCGCCGCGCGCCACTGCGTGTCGTTGTCGGGGTGCGGGCGGTCCGTCATGGGTGCGATCGTCACTCCCCGGCGGGGGATTGCGTGGGCGTGTGCAATCTCTCCAGCGTCTTTCCCTTCCCCAGGTACATGTGGACGCCGCAGGGCAAGCACGGGTCGAAGCTGCGGACCGTGCGCATGACGTCGATGCCCTTGAAGTTCTCCCGGCTGTTCTCCTCGAAGATCGGCTGTCCCTGCACCGCGTCCTCATAGGGGCCGGGCGTGCCGTAGCTGTCGCGCGGGTTGGCGTTCCACGGCGTGGGCGGGTACGGGTGATAGTTGGCGATCTTGCCGTCGCGGATCACCAAATGGTGGCTGAGCACGCCGCGCACCGCCTCGGTGAAGCCGCAGCCGATGCCCTCGTCGGGGACCTCGAACTTTTCCCACGTCTTGGTGCGGCCGGCCCGGATCTCTTCCAAAGCCTTCTCGGCGAAATACAGCCCGCACGCGGCCGCGTACGCCTGAAAGTAGGTGCGCGCCCGGTCGCGTTCGATCGTGTTACTGCCGTGTTTGGGCACCTTCCACTCGAATTCGACGGGGCCTTTGAGCGCGGTCTTGGGGAGGTTGATCTTGACGGAGTCGCCCGTCGCCTTGACGTAGCCGATGTCGACGAGGCCGGCCAGGGCGGTCGCCCACAGCCGCGCCAGCGGGCCGCCGCCGGTGTCCAGCGCCAGGTGGTCCTTGCCGTCGAACCAGCGCGGCGACATCACCCAGCTGTACCTGCCGCCGTCCATGTCACGCTTCTGCGGATGAGGATTGGTGTGCTGGTTCCACGGGTGCCGCCGATCCACCGCGTTGCCCAGCGGGTCCGTCCTAACGAACATCTCCTGGTCGGTCCAGTCGTCGTAATACGAACTGCCCAAGAGGATCCGGATACCGAGGTTGATGTCCACCAGCGAGTGGGTGACCAGCTTGCCGTCGACCACCACCCCGGGGGTCACGAACATCGCGTTGCCCCACCGCTCCATGTCCCGGTATTCGAAGTTGCACACCTCGGGGTCCTGGAAAGACCCCCAGCAGCCGAGCAGGGTGCGGCGCAGACCGACCTTCTCGTAACCGGGCAGTGCGGTGTAGAAGAAGTCGAAAAGGTCGTCGTGCATCGGCACAACCTTCTTCATGAACTCGACGTAGCGCATGAGCCGGGTCATGTAGTCGGTCATCAGCTGGATCGTGGCGACCGTGCCGACCCCGCCGGGATACAGCGTGGACGGGTGCACATGGCGACCCTCCATGAGGCAGAACATCTCTCGCGTCCACCGGCTGACGGCCAGGGCCTCACGGTAGAACTCGCCGCTGAACGGGTTGAGTGACCGCATGATGTCGGCGATCGTCCGGTAGCCGTGGGCGCCGGCCTGCGGCGCCGGGGTTTTCTCGGCAAGGGCGAGCACGCTCGGGTTCGTCTCGGCGACCATCTTCTCGCAGAAGTCCACGCCGACCAGGTTCTCCTGGAAGATGTTGTGGTCGAACATATATTCCGCGGCCTCGCCGAGGTTGACGATCCACTCGCCGAGGTGCGGCGGCTTGACGCCGTACGCCATGTTCTGCGCGTAGCACGAACACGTCGCGTGGTTGTCCCCGCAGATGCCGCAGATGCGGCTGGTGATGAAGTGGGCGTCGCGCGGGTCCTTGCCCTTCATGAAGATCGAGTAGCCACGGAAGATCGACGAGGTGCTGTGGCATTCGACGACCTCCCGGTTCTCGAAGTCGATCTTGGTGTAGATGCCGAGGCTGCCCACGATCCTGGTGATCGGGTCCCACGCCATGTCGACGAGCTGGCCGGGTTCCCGCTTGGCTGTGGTCGGTTCGGGGACGATCGTTGTCATCGCTACTGCTCTCCGCCCAAGGGCTTGTCGAGATGGGGACGGAGCGCGCAACACCTGGCCGGGGGATTACCAGGTGCGGCGCGCTCCGGTGGTCAACTGGTGGCCGTTGTGACGCCACCGGGGCTCCTTGTCGACGGTGCGCGCCGTGATACCCCTCAGGTTGCGAATCACGGCCCCATACAGACCCGACGCCGTGCTGGAGAGCTTGCCGCCCGGCGGCTCGTCCATGAACGGCATGAATTTGTCCGGGAAGCCCGGCATGGTGCAGCCGATGCAGATGCCGCCGACGTTGGGGCAGCCGCCGACACCGTTGATCCATCCGCGCTTGGGCACGTTGCACTTGACCACCGGACCCCAACAGCCAAGCTTGACAATGCATTTCGGCGATCCGTACTCGGTTGCGAAGTCGCCCTGCTCGTAGTAGCCGGCGCGGTCACACCCCTCGTGCACGGTCTTGCCGAACAACCACTGCGGACGCAGCGCGTCGTCCAGCGGGATCATCGGCGCCTGGCCGGTCGCCATGTACAGCAGGTACGTGAGGGTCTCCGACAGGTTGTCCGGGTGGATCGGGCAACCGGGGACGCAGACGATCGGGATGCCCGCCTTGCTCTTCCAGTCCCAGCCCAGGTAGTCGGGAACACCCATCGCGCCGGTCGGGTTGCCGGCCATGGCGTGGATGCCGCCGTAAGTGGCGCAGGTCCCCACGGCAACGATCGCGGTGGCCTTCGGGGCCAGCCGGTCGAGCCACTCGCTGGTGGTCATCGGCTGACCGGTGGCCGGGTCGTTGCCGAACCCGCACCAGTAGCCCTCGTCCTTGATCTTCTCGTTGGGGATGGATCCCTCGACGACCAGCACGAACGGTTCGAGTTCGCCGCGGTCGGCCCTGAAAAACCACTCGAGGAAGTCGTCCGCGCCGCCGTTGGGTCCGCATTCGAAGTCGATCAGGGGCCAGTGGACGGCGACCTTCGGCAGGCCGGGAAGGGCGCCCAGCGCGATCTCCTCGACGCTGGGCTGGGTGGCGG
This sequence comes from Mycobacterium sp. 050134, assembly GCF_036409085.1. NCBI lineage: Bacteria > Bacillati > Actinomycetota > Actinomycetes > Mycobacteriales > Mycobacteriaceae > Mycobacterium > Mycobacterium sp. 050134. The sequence continues at coordinate 182,368 of NZ_JAZGLV010000005.1, read as the reverse complement.
CAGTCAACGCCACCGAGTCGCCATCACAACTTAGCCCCGCATTGATCCATAGAACATGGATTAACGTTTCTTCTGCTTTGACTGCCGCTTCGGTTGGCATGACGCAGCTTTCCGGGGCCGGGCTGAAGGCCCCTTCGCCGCCGGAGTCGACCGTCGGCCCACTTGCGCAGCGATGTTTTTGGGTCTACTCCCGCCGCCGGGCGTTGTCAACGGTGTTCTGTATTGGTCACCTGTCAAACATCTGTCGGAGCCGCGGGTGTGACTCAGCCGCAAGGGAATTGGGCCACCAGCCCGCACTGTCATGCGAGCGTTTTGCAGGAGCGGGATCGTGCGGGTCAGCTCTCACCGGCGAATCGCCGAAGCCAGCCGAACCAGGCGGCCATGCCGTCCCCGGGGCGCGCACTGACCGGCAGAATCTCCGCTGTCGCGTTCACCTCGCGCCACGTGCTCGAGATAGGTGTCCACGTCGACGTCCAGATGTGGGACCAGGTCAATCTTGTTGAGCAACACCACATCAACTGACCGGAACATCACCGGATACTTGAGCGGCCGCTGAGCTTGGCCGCGTCGAGGTCGGTCGCGATGTCACCCTCGATGACCCCGATCGCGAACTCGCCGGCGAGCTCGTCGAGCGTCGTCTGCAGGATGGTGGTGTTGCCCGATCCCGGCGAGCTCATCAGGTTGAGCGCGCGGATCCCACTGCTCTCGAACGCCGACCGGTTGGCGTCGGCGAGGATGTCGTTCTCGGCGAAAATCGACTCCAGCACCTCGATGCGCTGTGCGCCCGTCCGATAGTGCCTGTGATCGCCGTGGTTGTGGTTGTGGTTGTGCACGGTGCCGTCGTCGTGGCGGTGAAACCTACCCATGCTCAACCCGATTCATCGACGAATCCCCTTCACGACACGTCCAGCGACGTCACCAGGAATTCGTTGCCGGCGACCACCTCGACGTCGCTGCTGTCACACCGTGGGCACCAGATTGACCACGCCGACGTGATCTCCGATCGTCGCCCGCATTGCCGGCAGCGCACCTCGGCGCCGACGCACTCGAGTTCCAGCTCGGCGTCGGGCATGTCCTCGGAGTCGCGCACGAGCGTCCAGCAGAACGACAGCGATTCGGGCACCACCTGGCGCAGCGCCCCGACCCGCACGCGCACGACGTCGACGTGCCGCCCGCCGGCGTGTGTCTTGACCACCCCGGCGATGGCTTCGCACAGCGACAGCTCATGCACCGCTGGACACCGGTGTCCGCGTGGATCCAGGCCATTCCGCCCGGGCGGTGGAGGTCATGAGCACCGTTCTACACCCGAAAGCGCCGGGGGCGCACTCGTTCAGCCCGTGCTCTCGGCCGGGGTCCACTTCTCCTCAATGCGGCCGAACCGCCAGACCAGCAGGGCGACCGCCCAGGTGGCGACGAACATGCCGACGATGATGTAGCCGACGGCGTTGAGGTTGAGCCCGCTGACCCACTGCCAGAACCCGCCGCGCCAGCCGAACTGGTCGGCGAGCAGCGTGAGCAGCTCGACGGTGCCGATGAGCAGGGCGACGACCACCGACAGCGCCGTGATGGTGATGTTGTAGTAGATCTTGCGGACCGGGTTCGAGAAGGCCCAGCCGTAGGCGAAGTTCATGAACGAGCCGTCGACCGTGTCCAGCAGACACATGCCGGCGGTGAACAGCACGGGCAGGCACAAGATCGCATACCACGGCAGCCCCGCCGCGGCGCTCGTTCCCGCGAGCATCAGCAGGGCGATCTCGGTGGCCGTGTCGAAGCCGAGCCCGAACAGCAGGCCGACGGGGTAGCAGTGCCACGACTTGGTGATCGACTTGGTGAACCGGCCGAGCAGCCGGTTGATCAGCCCGCGGTTGTCGAGCTGCCGTTCCAGCTCGGCCTCGTCGTAGTCGCCGCGGCGCAGCCGGGCGAACATCCGCAGGATGCCGGCCAGGATGACGACGTTGATGAGGGCGATCGCGTACAGGAACACGCCGGAGACGCTGGTGCCGATCAGGCCGGTGTAATGGTGCAACGACGACGAGTCGTCCTCGACGGGCCCGACGATCGTCTTGACGCCGGTGGCCAGCAACACCGCCAACCCGAAGACCACCGTGGAGTGGCCGAGGGAGAAGAAGAAACCCACCGCCAGCGGGCGCTGCCCGTCGTTCATGAGCTTGCGGGTGGTGTTGTCGATGGCGGCGATGTGATCGGCGTCGAACGCGTGCCGCATGCCCAGGGTGTACGCGGTCAGCCCGATTCCGACCCCGAAAGCCTTGCCGCCCATGCTGAATTGGCCCGGGTCCACGAACAGCACCAGGGTGAGCCAGCCGACCAGGTGCAGGGCGACGATCACCGCCAGCATCGATCCCAGCCGCCACCACTCGGCGGGCGCCAGGGCGCCGGTCAGCTTGGCCATCCATGGCGGCCGCCAGTCGGGCTCGGTACTGGACACTGGGGTCCTTCCGGCATCGGGAACAACCGGCACGACTGTAAGTGGGGAGTCCGGTTTGATGCAAGGTGGTCGCAGGAGCGCCACGTCTGGATTGGTCGAAAACTGGCGCACCGGGGTATCCGGCGCCACACTGGACGGGTGACGCCCAAGCCGTCGGTTCTGGATCCCTCCGTCACCGCCCGGATCGGTGATCTCCTGCGCGCCCGCGGGCTGCGCCGGATGGCGTCACGCATCCAGGTCCTGGCGGTGCTCGAGCCGGTCAACGGTCACCTGCCGGTGGCGGAGATCCACCAGCGGGTCCGGGCCTGCCTGCCGCCGGGTGCCCAGCCGCCCGACGTGGCGACCATCTACCGCACGGTGACCACCCTCGTCGACCAGGGGGTGTTGCACGCCCTGACGCTCGACGGCGGCCTCACGACCTATGGACTGGCCACCGCCCCGCACCACCACGCGGTGTGCACGCAGTGCGGCGCGATCATCGAGGTTCCTGCGCGTCAGCTCACCTCGGCGCTCGAGCACGCGATGGCCGGCAGTTCGTTCGCGCTGTCCGAGGCGGCGGGCCTGACGCTGCGCGGCCTCTGCCCGGACTGCCAGAGCTGACGCCGCGCTAGGGTCGGCGCAGCGCCAGCAGCGCATTCTCGACCACCTCGGGCAATGCCGGGTGGATCCAGTACTGGCCGCGGGCCATGTCCTGGGCCGTCACCCCGAAGCTCATCGCCTGGATCAGCGGTTGGATGATCGACGCCGCCTGATGCCCCATGATGTGCGCACCGAGCAGGCGGCCGCTGGTGCGTTCCGCGATGAGCTTGACGATCCCGGTGCCGTCCTCCATCGCCCAGCCGTAGGCGACGTCACCGTAGTTCTCGATCGCGACCGAAATGTCGAATCCCTGCGCGCGCGCTTGGTATTCGGTGAGACCCACCGCGGCCAGTTGTGGGTCGGTGAATACCGCCGCCGGCACGAAGCGGTGGTCGGTGACGGCCATCGACGCCGTGTCGTCCCAGTCACACAGCAGGTTGTGCCGCACCACCCGGGCCTCGTGGTTGGCGACGTGTTTGAGCTGGTAGGGCGACGAGACGTCGCCCAGGGCGAACACCCCGCGCGCGGACGTCCGCTGGTATTCGTCGACCACGATACGGCCGTCCTCGACGTCGACGCCCGCCTGCTCGGCGTCGAGCAGGTCGGCGTTGGGCACCCGTCCGGTCGCCACCAGCAGGAGGTCCGCGCTCAGCGTGCTGCCGTCGTCTAGTTCGAGGACGACACCGGAACCGCGGTTGGAGCCTCCCACCACGTTGCGATGGGTGCGCACCTCCCACATTGCCGAGGCGATGCGGGTGAACCGTTTGCAGATGGTGTCGTCGGAATGCCGCAGCATGGTGCTGCCCCTGGCCACGATCGTCACGCGCACCCCGAGCGACGAGAAGACGTGGGCGAATTCGGCGGCCACGAAACCGCTCCCGACGATCGCCAGGTGTTCGGGCAACTCGGGGATGCGCATGACTGTGTCGCTGGTGTGATGCGCGACGCCGCACTCGAGGATCGCCGACGGGATCATCGGACGCGATCCCGCCGCGATCACCACCTGGTCGGCGGTGAATTCGTCGCCGGTGTCGGTGCGCAGCAGGTAGCTACCGTCGGGCCGGACGGGACCGAACCGGGTGCGGCCGTACAAATCGACGTTGGGCGCACTGCGCCGATGGTCTTCGCCGCTCATCGAGATCGGGTCGATGCGGCCGAAGATCCGGGAGACGATGTCGTCCCAGCGCACCCGGTCGACGTGCGCGTCGATGCCGAACCGCGCGGCGTCGCGGATCGTCGCGGCGACCTCGGCGACGTAGACGAACATCTTCGTGGGGATGCACCCCACGTTGAGGCAGGTGCCGCCGAAGGTGCCCTGCTCGCAGATCGCGGTCCGCTTGCCGGCATAGCGGTCATCGAGAATGGTGTTGCCGGAACCGCTTCCGATGATCGCGAGGTCGTAGGTCTCCACGTCTCGCCCTCAACCCTGGTCCGACGCCGCCGGGGCGTCGACGTTGTTGTCCGGGCTCAGGTAGTGATTCAGCCACCGGTCCAGCTGGCGGTAGGCCGTTCGGCGCGGCTGCGGCAGCGACAAGAACACGTCATGTTTAGCGTCGGCCACCGGCACGACGGTGGTGCGGTCCCCGATGCAGCCGGACCACTTGACGATCTGGCTGACGTCGAGAACCGCGTCACCGCAATGCATTGCGGTCGGGTCCGCGACCTCGCGCACGCTGTGGTCCGAGCGCAGGATCAGGCTCGGCACGCCGACGTCGAGCCCGCGGTGCAGCCGGGCCTGGCCGCGCCGCACGGCGTGCAGCCAGCCGATGGTGATGGGGAAGCCGCCGACCGGTTTCCATTGCAGGTCGTAGTCGAACTCGCCGCCGAAGTTGCGGTGCAGCGTGGTGCCGTATCCGCCGGGCTTGGGCGAACGGACCACGCCCTTGGACCGCAGCCGGGACAGGCCGGCGAGCAGCGCGGAGGTCGCGGCGTGGCGCAGCACGGCCGGCCCGTGCAGGTCCAGAAAAGGGCTGTTGAGCACCAGGCCGCCGACACCGGCGTGCGCGGCGGCCCGGCGCGCACGCAACCGGTCCAGCCACAGCGACACGATGAGGCCACCGGCGGAGTGGCCGTAGACCAGAACCTGGGCCGGGCGGGTCTGGGCCGCCACGACCGCCAGGGCCCGCTCGAGTTCGGTGTCGTAGTGGGCGAGGTCGGTGATGAAGTGCGGGGTCTGGCCGTCGCGGCGCGACCGGCCGCACTTGCGCAGGTCCAGCGCGTAGAAGGCGAACCCCCGGCCGGCGAAGTGGTCGGCGAGCTCGGTGTGGAAGAAGTAGTCGGTGTACCCGTGGACCGCGAGGACCGCGTGATCGGCGGCGCGGGCGTCTTCGTCCGGTCCGCGACGGATCAGGGTCGCGGCGATGTCGCCCTCACCGGCGGGATCGGTTCCCAGGGGGATCGTCTGCCGCCAATAGCCGGGCAGGACGTCGGCCATCCAGCCAGTCACCAGGCCAGCTTAGAGGTTGCGCTGGTGGGGGGAGGCGCACGGCGCGAGGGTGCGCCTCGCGTCGGGATAACCTGGGACGGCACAAGCCAGGAATACCAGGAAAGGACGAACGATCCGGTGGCGTTGACGGCCGAGCAAGCCAGACCCGCGCGGACGGACGTCGTGCTGGTGGGGGCGGGCATCATGAGCGCCACGCTGGGCGCGTTGCTGCGGCGGCTCGAGCCGGACTGGTCGATGACCGTCGTCGAGCGGCTGGACGCCGTCGCCGCGGAAAGCAGCAGCCCCTGGAACAACGCCGGCACCGGGCACTCCGCCCTGTGCGAGCTGAATTACACCCCGCAGCGCCCCGACGGCTCGATCGACATCACCAAAGCGGTGCGCATCAACGAGCAGTTCCAGGTGACCCGGCAGTTCTGGGCGTACGCGGTCGAGACCGGGATCCTGACCGATCCCCGGTTCGTCAATCCGGTCCCGCACGTGAGCTTCGTGCGCGGCGCCGAGGGCGTCGACTTCTTGCGGCGTCGGCAGCGGGCGCTGGCGCACAACCCGCTGTTCGCCGGGACGGAGTTGGTCGACGACCCGGATGAGTTCGCGCGCCGCCTACCGTTGATGGCCGCCAAGCGTGACTTCTCCGAACCGACCGGCCTGAACTGGGCGGAGCACGGCACCGACGTCGACTTCGGTTCGCTGGCACGACAACTCGTCGGGTACTGCGTGCGCAACGGCGCCGCCGCGCTGTTCGGTCACGAGGTCCGCAACCTGACCCGGGAGTCCGACGGCAGCTGGACGCTGCTGATCCGCAACCGCCGCACCCGCGAAAAGCACCGGATCAACGCGAAATTCGTGTTCGTCGGAGCCGGTGGCGACGCCCTGCCGCTGCTGCAGAAGTCCGGCATCGCCGACGTCAGGGGGTTCGCCGGCTTCCCGATCGGCGGCCGGTTCCTGCGCGCCGGAAATCCGGTACTCGCCGCCGCGCACCGGGCCAAGGTGTACGGCGCGCCGGCGCCGGGTGCGCCGCCGCTCGGCGCGCTGCACCTCGACCTGCGTTTCGTCGACGGCAAGTCGTGGCTGGTCTTCGGGCCCTACGCCGGCTGGTCGCCGAAGTTCCTCAAGCACGGCCACGTCAGCGACCTGCCCCGGTCGGTGAAGCCCGACAACGTCGTGTCGATGGTCGGCGTCGGTATCGCGGAGCTGGCCTTGGTCAACTACCTGGTGGGCCAGCTGCGGCTCTCCGCGTCGGACCGGATGCGCATGCTGCGCGAATTCGCACCCAGCGCAGCGGATTCGGACTGGCAGCTGACCGTGGCCGGGCAGCGGGTGCAGGTGATCCGGCGCGATCGGCGCAAGGGCGGGGTGCTCGACTTCAACACCACCGTGCTGAGTTCGGCGGACGGCAGCATCGCCGGCCTGCTGGGCGGTTCCCCGGGTGCGTCGACCGCCGTGCCGGCCATGCTCGACGTGCTGGCGCGTTGCTTCGCCGACCGATACGCGGCGTGGCTGCCCGCGCTCAGGGAGATGGTGCCGTCCCTGGGCGCCGAACTGTCGTCCGAGCCTGCACTGTTCGACGAGGTCTGGTCCTGGGGCAGCCGGGCTTTGGGGCTGGAGGCCGCATGACCGAGTCGCTGCGCCGCTCCTGGGCGAAAGACCTTGACGCCCGGACACTTTACGAGCTGCTGAAGCTGCGGGTGGAGGTTTTCGTGGTCGAACAGGCCTGCCCGTACCCGGAGCTGGACGGGCGCGACCTGCTGGCCGAGACCCGGCACTTCTGGCTGGAAACGCCCGACGGCGAGGTGATCTGTACGCTGCGCCTGATGGAGGAACATGCCGGCGGGGAAAAGGCGTTCCGCCTCGGCCGGCTGTGCACCAAGCGCAGCGCGCGCGGCCAGGGCCACACCACGCGGCTGCTGCGGGCGGCGCTGGCCGAGGTCGGTGACTACCCGTGCCGGATCGACGCCCAGACCTACCTCGCCGAGATGTACGCCCAGCACGGATTCGTCCGCGCCGGAGACGATTTCATCGACGACGGCATCCCGCACGTGCCGATGCTCAAACCGCATCGCCCGCCCCCACCTCAGGCCGATGCACGGCCTGAATCGTCGGCGGGTGGGGGCGGATCCGGTCTGGCGGAACAGCCGTGAGGCCGTATCCGTTCAGCGCCATCGTGGGCCACGAGCAGCTGCGGCTCGCGCTGCTGCTGTGCGCGGTGCGCCCGGAAATCGGGGGCGCGCTGATCCGCGGCGAGAAGGGCACCGCGAAGTCGACGGCCGTTCGGGGGCTCGCCGCGCTGCTGTCCACCGCGACCGGCGGCGGCGAGCTGGTCGAAATGCCCTTGGGCGCAACCGAAGACCGGGTGGTCGGTTCACTCGATCTGCAGCGGGTCCTGCGCGACGGCGAACACGCGTTCTCGCCGGGACTGCTGGCCCGCGCGCACGGCGGCGTGCTCTACGTCGACGAGGTGAACCTGCTGCACGACCACCTGGTCGACGTGCTGCTGGACGCCGCGGCGATGGGACGGGTCCACATCGAGCGCGACGGCATCTCGCACTCGCACGAGGCCCGGTTCGTGCTGATCGGCACGATGAATCCCGAGGAGGGTGAGCTGCGTCCGCAACTGCTGGACCGGTTCGGTCTCACCGTCGACGTGCACGCCTCGCGCGATGTCGACGTGCGGGTGGAGGTCATCCGGCAGCGAATGGCCTACGAGGCGGATCCGGACGGGTTCGCCGAGCGTTACGCCGACGCCGACGCGGAACTGGCCCGGCGGATCGCCGGGGCCCGCGCGCTCGTCGACGCGGTGGCGTTGCCCGACGGCGAACTACGGCGAATCGCGGCGCTGTGCGCGGCGTTCGACGTGGACGGCATGCGGGCCGATCTGGTGGTCGCCCGCACGGCCGTCGCGCACGCCGCCTGGCGCGGATCGACGATGGTGGACGAACAGGACATCCGCGTGGCCGCCGAGTTGGCGCTGCCGCATCGGCGCCGGCGCGACCCGTTCGACGATCCCGGCATCGACCGCGAGCAGCTCGACGAGGCGCTGGCCCGGGCCGGCGGCGAGCCGGAGCCCGAGCCCGACCCCCCGGGCGGCGGTCAGTCCGCGAACGGCGCCGAACCGCAGTCGAATTCACGCTCGCCCAAGCCGCAACCCCCGCGTCCCAGCGCGCCGCCGTCGAAAACCTTCCGCGCGCGGGCGCTGACCGTCCCGGGCGTCGGTGAGGGCGCACCGGGGCGGCGCTCCCGCGCCCGCAACACGACGGGCAGCGTGGTGGCGGCCACCGACGGCGACGACACCGGCTCGGGCGCGCGGGGGCTGCACCTGTTCGCCACGTTGCTGTCGGCAGCCGAGCGCGGCGGGGCAGGGCCGCTGCGGCCCCGGCCGGACGACGTGCGCCGGGCCGTCCGGGAGGGGCGGGAGGGAAACCTGGTGATTTTCGTGGTCGACGCCTCCGGTTCGATGGCCGCCCGCGACCGGATGGCCGCCGTCAGCGGCGCCACGCTGTCGCTGTTGCGCGACGCGTATCAGCGCCGCGACAAGATCGCGGTGATCACCTTCCGCCAGGACGCTGCCCGCCTGTTGCTCCCGCCGACGTCGTCGGCGCACATCGCCGCCCGGCGCCTGGCGCGCTTCGACACCGGGGGCAGGACCCCGCTGGCGGAGGGTCTGCTGACCGCGCGCGAACTGGTCGTCCGGGAACGCGCGCGGGACCGGACCCGCCGGCCGCTGGTGGTCGTGCTGACCGACGGGCGGGCGACGGGCGGGCCGGACCCGTTGGGCCGCAGCCGAATCGCGGCGGGAAGGTTGGTCGCCGAGGGCGCGGCGGCGGTGGTCGTCGACTGCGAGACGTCGTACGTGCGGCTCGGGCTGGCCGCGGAGCTGGCCCGCCATCTCGGCGCGCCGGCCGTCCGACTTGAACAGCTGCACGCCGACCAGCTGGCCCGCGCCGTGCGCCAGGCGGCCTGAGAGAGGTAACCGCGATGCCACAGGGCCGTCCACTGCAGGTCCCCGACGACGGGCTGAGCACCAAGGCCCGGCGCAACGCCCCCGTGCTGGCGGTGCACACCGGGCCGGGCAAGGGTAAGTCGACGGCGGCGTTCGGAATGGCGTTGCGGGCGTGGAACACCGGGCTGGACGTCGCGGTGTTTCAGTTCGTCAAGAGCGCCAAGTGGAAGGTGGGCGAGGAGGCGGCCTTCGCCGCGCTCGGTCGCATGCACCAGGAACACCACCTCGGCGGGCCCGTCGAATGGCACAAGATGGGTGCCGGCTGGTCCTGGACGCGCAAAGCCGGCAGCGACCTCGACCACGCCGCCGCCGCGGCCGATGGCTGGGCGGAGATCGCGCGCCGGCTGGCCGAGCAGCGCCACGACTTCTATGTCCTCGACGAGTTCACCTACCCACTGAAGTGGGGCTGGGTCGACGTTGGCGAGGTGGTGGACGCGCTGGCGGCGCGGCCCGGTCACCAGCACGTCGTGATCACCGGGCGGGACGCCCCGCAGCGGTTGATCGACGCCGCCGACCTGGTGACCGAGATGACAAAGGTCAAGCACCCCATGGACGCCGGCCGCAAGGGCCAGAAGGGCATCGAATGGTGAGCGTCCCCTGCGTCGTCGTTGCCGCGCCCGCGTCGGGAAGTGGAAAGACCACGGTGGCAACGGGTTTGATCGGCGCGCTGCGGCGGGTGGGCCACGCCGTCGCACCGTTCAAGGTCGGCCCGGACTTCATCGATCCCGGTTACCACGGCCTGGCGGCCGGGCGGCCCGGACGCAACCTCGACCCGGTCCTGGTGGGGGAGCGGCTGATCGGGCCGCTCTACGCCCACGGCGCGGGCGGGACCGACATCGCCGTCATCGAGGGCGTCATGGGTCTGTTCGACGGGTGCATCGCGTCCCCCGAGTCCCCGCCGATCACACCGGCGCCCGGCTCCACCGCGCACGTCGCGGGGCTGCTGGGCGCGCCGGTGGTGCTGGTGGTGGACGCCCGCGGCCAAAGCCAAAGCATCGGCGCCCTGCTGCACGGCTTTTCCACGTTCGACGCGGCGACCCGGATCGCCGGGGTCATCCTGAACCGGGTCGGCTCCGCCCGGCACGAGCAGGTGCTCCGGCAGGCCTGCGAACAGGCCGGCGTCCCGGTGCTGGGTGCCGTCCCGCGCGCCGCCGAATTAGAGCTTCCCTCAAGGTATCTCGGTCTGGTCACGGCCGTGGAGTACGGCCGTCGGGCGCGCGCCGCGGTCGACGCGATGACCGACTTGGTCGCGCGCCACGTCGACCTGGCCGCCGTCGTGGCCGTCGCCGCGAGCCGCGTGACGGCCCCCGCGTGGGATCCGGCGGAGGCGGTGGGCGCACATGGCATCCCGGTCACCGTGGCGGTCGCGGCGGGCAGGGCGTTCAGCTTCGGCTATGCCGAGCACGCCGAGCTGCTGGGCGCCGCCGGGGCCGACGTGGTCGAGTTCGACCCGCTCGTGGACCCGCTGCCCGACGGCACCGACGCGGTCGTGTTGCCGGGCGGGTTTCCCGAACAGTTCACCGCCGAGCTGGCGGCCAACGGCGTGGTCCGCAACCAGATCCGGGAGCTGGCCGCCGGCGGTGGGCCGGTGCACGCCGAATGCGCCGGGCTGATCTACCTAGTCTCGGAGCTCGACGGCCACCCGATGTGCGGGGTGCTCTCCGGTTCCGCGCGATTCACCCCACACCTGACGCTGGCGTATCGTGAGGCCGTCGCGGTGACGGGGTCGACGCTGTACGCCGCCGGCGAGCGGGCGGTCGGACACGAATTCCACCGCACCGCGGTGGAATTCGCCGATGCCTACGAGCCCGCCTGGGCCTACCGGGCCAACGACGGGAAAACCATCCGGGACGGCGCCGTGCACGGCCGCGTCCACGCCTCGTACCTGCACACCCATCCGGCCGCGGCGCCCGGGGCGATTACGCGGTTCGTCGCCCACGCCGCAGCCCGGCGAGTGCCGCGGGCGTAACGCCACGGCGGATTTCGGCCGGGAATTTCGCCGTGGCGTTACGCTCGCGGCGCCGGGACGGCCAGCCACTAGGCTTGCCGGGTGACCGAGAGCCCTTACCTAGTCGGATTGCGGCTGGCAGGCAAGAAGGTCGTCGTGGTCGGCGGGGGAAATGTCGCGCAGCGCCGCCTGCCCCTGCTCATCGCCAGCGGCGCCGATGTCCAGGTGATCTCCCGCAGCGCCACCCCGGCGGTCGAGGCGATGACCGGAATCACCTTGGCGCTGCGCGAATACCGCGACGGCGACCTGCAGGGAGCCTGGTATGCGATCGCCGCCACCAACGACCCGCACGTGAACGCGGCGGTGGTCGCCGAGGCCGAACGGCGTCACCTGTTCTGCGTGCGTGCCGACATCGCGGTCGAGGGCACCGCGGTCACGCCGGCTTCGTTCGGCTACGCCGGATTATCGGTCGGGGTCCTGGCCGGCGGGGATCACCGCCGGTCCGCGGCGATCCGCTCGGCGATCCGTGAGGCGTTGCAGACCGGGCTCATCACTCCCGAGAGCGCGGCGGGCCCGGGCGCCCCGGTGGCCTCCGACGTCGTGCGCGGCGGGGTGGCGCTGGTGGGCGGCGGACCCGGTGACCCCGAGCTGATCACCGTGCGGGGTCGTCGGCTCCTCGCCCATGCCGACGTGGTGGTCGCCGACCGGCTCGCGCCACCCGAGCTGCTCGCCGAGCTGCCGCCGCACGTCGAGGTGATCGACGCCGCCAAGATCCCGTACGGCCGGGCCATGGCGCAGGACGCCATCAACGACGTGATGATCGAACGCGCCCGGTCCGGCAGCTTCGTGGTCCGCCTCAAGGGCGGTGACCCCTTCGTGTTCGCCCGGGGGTACGAGGAAGTTTTAGCGTGCGTCGACGCGGGCATCCCGGTGACGGTCGTGCCGGGCGTGACCAGCGCCATAGGAGTGCCCGCGCTCGCGGGCGTTCCGGTCACCCACCGGGCGATGAATCACGAGTTCGTGGTGGTCAGCGGCCATCTGGCACCCGACCATCCCGAATCGTTAGTGAATTGGAACGCATTGGCTGCAATGACGGGCACGATCGTTTTGCTGATGGCCGTCGAACGGATCGAACTCTTCGTCGATGCGCTCCTGAAGGGGGGCCGACCTGCGGATACGGCGGTGATGGTCGTTCAGCACGGAACGACGCCGGCGCAGCACACTTTGCGGGCGACTCTGGCCGACACGCCGGAGAAGATCCGCGAAGAGGGTATCCGACCTCCCGCGATCATCGTGATCGGCCCCGTTGTGGGGCTCAGCGAAGTTCGGGCTTTAAACGATTCTTAAGATTACTGTAAGGTAACCCATTATGACGGCTCTCAACGACGCAGAGCGCGCTGCCCAGAACTGGACGTCCGCGCGCCCCGATCGTCCGGCCCCGGTGCGCTCCTCGCCGCCGGCGGAGACCGCCTCAGCGCGCGTCAGTAAGTACTACCCGGCCTGGTTGCCGTCGCGACGCTTCATTGCGGCCGTCATCGCCATCGGGGGCATGCAGCTGCTGGCGACCATGGACAGCACCGTCGCCATCGTGGCGCTCCCGAAGATCCAGAACGACCTGAGCCTGTCCGACGCCGGTCGCAGCTGGGTGATTACCGCATACGTGCTGACCTTCGGCGGCCTGATGCTGCTCGGCGGCCGGCTCGGCGACACCATCGGGCGCAAGCGCACCTTCATCGTCGGCGTGGCGCTGTTCACCATCTCGTCGGTGCTGTGCGCGGTGGCCTGGGACGAGGTGACCTTGGTGATCGCCCGGCTGCTGCAGGGCATCGGGTCGGCGATCGCGTCGCCGACCGGACTGGCCCTGGTGGCGACCACGTTCCCCAAGGGGCCGGCGCGTAACTTCGCGACGGCGGTGTTCGCCGCGATGACCGGTGTCGGCTCGGTGATGGGCCTGGTGGTCGGCGGCGCCCTGACCGAGCTGTCGTGGCGGCTGGCGTTCCTGGTCAACGTGCCGATCGGGCTGGTGATGATCTACCTCGCCCGCACCGCGCTGCGGGAGACCAACCGCGAGCGGATGAAGCTCGACGCCACCGGGGCCATGCTCGCCACGCTGGCCTGCACCGCCGCCGTCTATGCCTTCTCGATGGGGCCCGAAAAGGGCTGGGTCTCGCTCACCACCGTCGGGTCGGGCGCGGTCGCGATGGCCGCCGCCCTGGCCTTCATCATCGTGGAGCGCACCGCCGAGAACCCCGTCGTCCCGTTTGATCTGTTCCGCGACCGCAACCGGCTGGTGACGTTCACCGCGATCTTCCTGGCCGGCGGGCTCATGTTCAGCCTGACGGTGTGCATAGGCCTGTATGTCCAGGACATCCTCGGCTACAGCGCGCTGCGGGCGGGCGTCGGCTTCATCCCGTTCGTCATCGCGATGGGCATCGGCCTGGGCATCTCCTCGCAGCTGGTGTCGCGGTTCTCGCCGAGGGTGCTGACCATCGGCGGCGGGCTCCTGCTGTTCTGGGCGATGATCTCCGGCTGGGCCTTCATGCACCGCGGCGTCCCGTACTTCCCGAACCTGGTGCTGCCCGTCATCGTCGGCGGCATCGGCATCGGCATCTGTGTGGTTCCGCTGACCCTGTCGGCGATCGCGGGTGTCGGTTTCGACCAGATCGGCCCGGTGTCGGCGATCGCACTGATGCTGCAGAGCCTGGGCGGCCCGCTGGTGCTGGCCGTCATCCAGGCGGTGATCACCTCGCGCACGCTGTACATGGGTGGCACCACCGGACCGGTGAAGTCCATGAACGAGATGCAGTTGCACGCCCTCGACAACGGCTATACGTACGGCCTGCTGTGGGTGGCCGGGGTGGCCGTCATCGTCGGCGGGGCTGCGCTGCTGATCGGCTACACGCCCGAACAGGTCGCGCACGCGCAAGAGGTCAAGGAAGCCATCGACGCCGGGGAGCTGTAGGCCCCCGTCTCTAGGCGCGCCCGGCTCCGCCGCGCTTGCACTCGCCGCTAGGTCGATGGCGGCGAGCTGCCGCGCCCGGCTCCGCCGCGCTTGCACTCGCCGCTAGGCTGGCCCGCTGTGATCACCCGAATGTCCCAGCTGTTCCTGCGCACGTTGCGCGACGACCCCGCCGACGCCGAAGTGCCGAGCCACAAACTGCTGATCCGCGCCGGCTACATCCGGCCGATCGCGCCGGGCCTGTACAGCTGGCTGCCGCTCGGGCTGCGGGTGCTGCGCCGGATCGAACGCATCGTCCGCGACGAGATGCGGGCGATCGGCGGCCAGGAGATCCTCTTCCCGGCCCTGCTGCCGCGCGCGCCGTACGAGACGACGAACCGCTGGACCGAATACGGCGACGGGGTGTTCCGGCTGCAGGATCGGCGCGGCAACGACTACCTGCTCGGCCCGACGCACGAGGAGCTGTTCACCCTGACCGTCAAGGGCGAATACAGCTCCTACAAGGACTTCCCGCTGCTGCTCTTCCAGATCCAGAACAAATACCGCGACGAGGCCCGGCCGCGGGCCGGCATCCTGCGCGTGCGCGAATTCCTGATGAAGGACTCGTACTCGTTCGACATCGATGACGCCGGCCTCAAAGCGGCCTACCACGCGCACCGCGACGCCTACCAGCGCATCTTCGACCGGCTCCAGGTCCGCTACGTCATCGTCTCCGCGGTGTCCGGCGCGATGGGCGGCAGCGCGTCCGAGGAGTTCCTGGCCGAGAGCCCGGTCGGCGAGGACACCTTCGTGCGCTGCCTGGAGTCGGGTTATGCGGCCAACGTCGAGGCGGTCGTCACCGCCCGGCCGGAGCCGCCGTCCGCTGACGTCGTGGCCGGATTGCCGGAAGCCAAGGTCCACGACACCGGTGACACCCCGACCATCGCCACCCTGGTGGACTGGGCCAACCAGGCCGGCCTCGGCCGCAGCGTCACCGCTGCCGACACGCTGAAGAACGTCCTGCTCAAGGTGCGCCAGTCCGGCGGGGAGTGGGAGCTGCTGGCCGTCGGGCTGCCCGGTGACCGGGAGGTTGACGAGAAGAGGCTGGCTGCGGCGCTGGAGCCGGCCGACTACGCCCTGCTCGACGACGCGGACTTCGCCAAATATCCGTTCCTGGTCAAGGGCTACATCGGCCCGAAGGCCTTGCGCGACAACGGCGTGCGCTACCTCGTCGACCCCCGGGTAGTCGACGGCACCAGCTGGATCACGGGGGCGGACGAGCCGGGTCGGCACGTCGTCGGGCTGGTCGCCGGCCGCGACTTCACCGCCGACGGCACCATCGAGGCCGCCGAGGTACGCGACGGCGACCCGTCTCCCGACGGCGCCGGCCCCCTGGTGTCGGCGCGGGGCATCGAGATCGCCCACATCTTCCAGCTCGGCCGCAAATACACCGACGCCTTCGCCGCCGACGTGCTCGGCGAGGACGGCAAGCCGGTGCGGCTGACGATGGGCTCCTACGGCCTGGGCGTGTCGCGGATGGTGGCCGTCATCGCTGAGCAGCACCACGACGAGCTCGGCCTGCGCTGGCCGTCGGCCGTCGCGCCCTTCGACGTCCACGTGGTGATCGCCAACAAGGACCCGCAGGCCCGCGACGGCGCCACCGCGCTGGCCGCCGACCTCGACCGGCTCGGCGTCGAGGTGCTGCTCGACGACCGCCCGGCGTCGCCGGGCGTGAAGTTCAAGGACGCCGAGCTGCTGGGCGTGCCGTGGATCGTCGTGGTGGGCCGGGGCTGGGCTGACGGTGTGGTCGAGCTGCGGGACCGCTTCGGCGGCCAGGCGCGCGAGCTCGCCGCGGGCGAGTCGCTGGCCGCCGACGTCGCGGCGGCGATCGGCGGCGCATAGCCTCACTCCACCGGCGCGAGCAGACGCAAAATCGCACTGAAATGGGGCACTCGAGCCTGATCTTGCGTCTGCGCGCGGAGAAAGTCAGCGCGGGAAGTAGGCAGCCCGGGGCTTACTCGTTGCCGCCGGGGAAGGCGGTGGTGATGGGCCAGGCGCCGAGCACCCGGCTCCACCGGGCGGCCATCACCGCGCTCTGGGTGAGGGCCGTCGCGCCGAACGCCCTGTCCTCGGCCGTCTCGGCGTGCTCGACGACGGCGCGCCACGCCGTGGCGCCGTCGTTCTCCATCCGCGCCGCCAGCCGCGCGGCGTCGGCCGCGCTGCCCACCACCAGGGGCAGCTGGTAGCCGGGGGCGGGGACAGGCGGGGTCACCTTGCGGGCGTTGAGCATCGCGATCACGTCGTCGCGACGCTGCCGGTGCTGGTCGAGGGCCTCGATCACCATGTTGTTGACGCTGGGCGGCGTGAGCGCCGAGACGATGCCATAGCCGTAGATCGTGGAGTGTTCGACAGTCAGCGCGTCACACAGCGCCGCGTTGTCGGCGTCTTTGCCGTTGCTCATATGGACGGGCCCCCGGGCACCAGCGCGACCAGGTACGACGCCGTGCAGGACGCGGCGATCGACGCGAGTAGGCCCGCTCGGTACCCCGGCGACGTGGACACCAGCCGGCTGGCGCTGTCGGCCGAGGCGCGCAGCGCGTCGATGACGTCGGACACCGGGGGCGGCGGCGGGGGCGGCCCTGGAGGCGCGGGCGGACCGGAGGGGCTGGGCGACGTCGTTTCGGTCGACGACGAGGTGATCTTGCCGGCGGCCCGCGAGATCTCCGTGGACAGGGCGCGCGCGTGTGCCGCCCGCTGGGAGGCCACGACGGTGAGCGCGGCGGCGACCTGGGGCGCCGTTCCGATCGCGGCCGCGGCGGCGGTCGCCAACGCGCTGTCGTGCCTGGCCTGGTCTAACGGGCCCAGCAGGTCTTCGACGGGTGGCGGTTTGGGCGGGGACTCGCTACAGGCGGATCCGACCACCCCCAGCGCGGCCAGAGCCACGCCACCGGCGAGCACACCCCGCCTGTTGGTGACGGGTATTGCGCTAGGCACAAGCAACATCCTGCCATCGGGGGTCGCCGCCACGAAGGTGGGCACGATGCGGGCGGACATGCGCGATTCCTGGCGTATCGTAGATAGCTAGCTCTCGTGGGCCGCCTGCCCTTCGCGCCCCGAGGGACAACGGAGTCGCTCGCCAGCCGCGGGGCGGCCACGAGTACGACATGACCGACAACTCAAGATGAGGAGCTCGCCGTGACCACCGGGCTACCTTCGCAGACGCAGGTGATCGAGCTACTCGGCGGCGAGTTCGCGCGCGCCGGCTACGAGATCGAGGACGTGGTCATCGACGCTCGGACGCGACCACCGCGGATCACCGTGATCGCCGACGGGGACAACGCTCTCGACCTGGATACCATCGCCACGCTCTCCCGTTCGGCGTCGGATTTGCTGGATGGCGTGGACGGCATCGACGACCGCTACGTGCTCGAGGTCAGCTCGCCCGGTGTGGAGCGACCGCTGACCGCCGCCAAGCACTTCCGCCGCGCCCGTGGTCGCAAGGTCGAAGTGGCGCTCTCGGACGGGTCGGAGCTGGCGGGACGCGTCGGCGAGACGAGCGACGACGCCGTCGCCCTCGTCGTCCGCGCCGGCCGCGGTTGGACGGTGCGGGACATCCCCATCGCCGATATCGTCACGGCTGTTGTGCAGGTTGAGTTTTCGCCACCGGCAAAGGCGGAGCTGGACCTGGCCGAGTCGGGTGGGGCGGGGCGGGCCGCGGGGACGGAGGCCGGAACATGAACCGCGCCGGCGACGACACAGTGGGGGTGGGCCCGGCCGCGAAATGGCCAGGGGGAGCTAGCGAGGAGGAGCGACGCTGATGAACATCGACATGGCGGCGCTGCACGCGATCGAGGTGGATCGGGGCATCTCGGTCAACGAGCTCCTCGAGACCATCAAGTCGGCGCTGCTGACCGCCTACCGGCACACCGAAGGCCACCAGACCGACGCGCGGATCGAGATCGACCGCAAGACCGGTGTCGTCCAGGTCATCGCCCGCGAGACGGACGAGGACGGCAACGTCATCAGCGAGTGGGACGACACCCCCGAGGGGTTCGGCCGCATCGCAGCCACGACCGCGCGGCAGGTGATGCTGCAGCGTTTCCGCGACGCGGAGAACGAGCGCACCTACGGCGAGTTCTCCACCCGCGAGGGCGAGATCGTCGCCGGCGTGATCCAGCGCGATAACCGGGCCAACGCGCGCGGGTTGGTCGTCGTCCGAATGGGCACCGAGACCAAGGCCTCCGAGGGCGTGATCCCCGCCGCGGAGCAGGTGCCCGGCGAGAGCTACGAGCACGGCAACCGGGTGCGCTGTTATGTGATCGGCGTGACCCGCGGGGCGCGCGAGCCGCTGATTACGCTATCGCGCACTCACCCCAACCTGGTGCGCAAGCTGTTCGCACTGGAGGTGCCCGAGATCGCCGACGGGTCGGTCGAGATCGTGGCAGTCGCGCGCGAGGCCGGCCATCGGTCGAAGATCGCGGTGCGGTCGAACGTTCCCGGCCTGAACGCCAAGGGCGCGTGCATCGGGCCGATGGGGCAGCGGGTGCGCAACGTGATGAGCGAGCTGTCGGGGGAGAAGATCGACATCATCGACTACGACGAGGATCCGGCCCGGTTCGTCGCGAACGCGCTGTCGCCGGCCAAAGTGATGTCGGTGTCGATCATCGACCAGGCCGGCCGCGCCGCCCGCGTGGTCGTGCCCGACTTCCAGCTGTCGCTGGCCATCGGCAAGGAGGGGCAGAACGCGCGGTTGGCCGCCCGCCTGACCGGATGGCGCATCGACATCCATGGGGATTCGCCCCAGTCCGACAGCCAGCCCGAACATGGCGCGCCGCACGGCATGGCGCACGACCGCTGACCGACTCACGGAACGATTCCCGCGCGACCGGCCGTCCGTTGGGTGGTTCAGACCATCGGTTCGGTGACGCTAGACTGAGCCGTGATCCAGCGCGAGCCTTCGGCCCCCCGAACCAGCCGGGCGCACAGACACCCGGGTGGACCCGTGCGGACGTGCGTGGGGTGTCGGAAGCGAGAGTTGGCCGTCGAATTGCTTCGAGTGGTGGCAGTGCCAACCGGGAACGGCGAATCCGCCGTGATCGTTGACATGGAGCGTCACGAGCCGGGGCGAGGTGCTTGGTTGCATCCCGCGCCGGGGTGCGTGGACCAGGCAGTCCGGCGGCGTGCTTTCACCCGAGCGCTGCGCATCGCCGGTTCACCGGACACATCCGCGGTGGTCGAGCACCTAGAGTTTTTAGGTGCGCCCGAGCACCCGGCAACAGAACAGGTAACGAAGAACATGAGCACACCGTGAAGTCCCGATGACTCCCACCCCTATGCGTTACAGCTAGCCCCCGAGGCGCGGCCGCCCACGACTGTCGCCTCATAGACAGGAGATGTAGTGGCAGGTAAGGCCCGCGTACACGAGTTGGCTAAGGAACTCGGTGTCACCAGCAAGGAAGTGCTCGCCCGGCTTAATGAACAGGGCGAATTCGTCAAATCCGCGTCGTCGACCGTAGAGGCGCCGGTTGCGCGCCGGCTCCGCGAGTCCTTCGGCGGTGGCAAGCCGGCCCCGAAGGCCGGTGGACAGGTCACCGCGAAGCCTGCCAAGGCGCCCGCCAAGTCGCTCGACAAGGCCCTCGATCAGGCGATCGGCAAGGCCACCGGTAACGGTGAGGCCGCCGGCGGGCCCCCGAGGCCGG
Organism: Mycobacterium sp. 050134; assembly: GCF_036409085.1. NCBI lineage: Bacteria > Bacillati > Actinomycetota > Actinomycetes > Mycobacteriales > Mycobacteriaceae > Mycobacterium > Mycobacterium sp. 050134. The sequence continues at coordinate 162,315 of NZ_JAZGLV010000005.1, read as the reverse complement.
CCGACACCGGCGCGGTGGCCACCGCCGCGTCCCCGCCCGCACCCGCACCGACGCCCGCCCGTCCGGGACCGGTGCCCGGCCGCCCGTCGGCGCCGCCCCCCGCGCCCGGTGCTCCCGGGCCGTCCGCGCAGCCCGGCCAGCCCGGCCCGCAGACGGGTGCGACGCCCGGCCCGCGGCCGGGGCCGATACCCCGGCCCGCCGCCCGCACCCCGCGCGTCGGCAACAACCCGTTCTCGTCGGCGCAACCCGTCGACCGGCCCATCCCGCGTCCCATGGCGCCCCGGCCCGGTGCTCCCAGGCCAGGAGCCCCGCGCCCGGGTGGCGCGTCGCCCGGCAACATGCCGCCGCGTCCCGGCGGCGCCGGCGGCCAGGGCCGTCCGGCACGTCCCGGCGCTCCGCGGCCCGGGGGTGGCCGGCCCGGCGGTCCCGGCGGCCGCCCCGACGGGGGCGGCGGCAACTACCGCGGCGGCGGTGGCGGCGGTGTCGGTGCCCCGCCCGGTGGTGGCGGCGGTTTCCGCGGTCGTCCCGGGGGCGGTGGCGGGCCGGGTGGCGGCGGTGGCCGCCCCGGTCAGCGCGGCGGCGCGGCGGGCGCGTTCGGCCGTCCCGGCGGCGCGCCCCGGCGCGGCCGCAAGTCCAAGCGGGCCAAACGCGCCGAGTACGAGAACATGCAGGCGCCGGTCGTCGGGGGCGTGCGGCTGCCGCACGGCAACGGCGAAACCATCCGGCTGGCGCGCGGCGCGTCCCTCTCGGACTTCGCCGAGAAGATCGACGCCAACCCGGCGGCGCTGGTGCAGGCGCTGTTCAACCTCGGCGAGATGGTGACGGCGACCCAATCGGTCGGTGACGAGACCCTCGAGCTGCTCGGCAGCGAGATGAACTACGTCGTGCAGGTCGTCAGCCCCGAGGACGAGGACCGTGAGCTGCTCGAGTCCTTCGACCTCACCTACGGCGAGGACGAGGGCGGCGAGGAAGACCTGCAGACCCGCCCGCCGGTGGTGACGGTCATGGGTCACGTCGACCACGGTAAGACGCGACTGCTGGACACCATCCGGAACGCCAGCGTCCGCGAGGGCGAGGCCGGCGGCATCACCCAGCACATCGGCGCCTACCAGGTGGCCGTGAACTTCGAGGGCAGCGAGCGGCTGATCACCTTCATCGACACCCCGGGTCACGAGGCGTTCACCGCCATGCGTGCCCGCGGCGCGAAGGCCACCGACATCGCGATCCTGGTGGTGGCCGCCGACGACGGCGTGATGCCGCAGACGGTGGAGGCGATCAACCACGCGCAGGCCGCCGACGTGCCCATCGTGGTGGCGGTCAACAAGATCGACAAAGAGGGCGCCGACCCGGCCAAGATCCGCGGGCAGCTCACCGAGTTCGGTCTGGTGGCGGAGGACTTCGGCGGCGACACCATGTTCGTGGACATCTCCGCCAAGCAGGGCACCAACATCGAGGCGCTGGAGGAGGCGGTGCTGCTGACCGCCGACGCCGCCCTGGACCTGCGGGCCAACCCCGACATGGAGGCCCAGGGTGTGGCGATCGAGGCGCACCTGGACCGCGGTCGCGGGCCGGTTGCCACCGTGTTGATTCAGCGCGGCACGCTGCGCGTCGGCGACTCGATCGTCGCAGGCGACGCCTACGGTCGCGTGCGCCGCATGGTCGACGAGCACGGCGAGGACGTCCACGAGGCGTTGCCGTCGCGGCCGGTGCAGGTCATCGGCTTCACGTCGGTGCCCGGCGCAGGTGACAACCTGTTGGTCGTCGACGAGGACCGCATCGCCCGCCAGATCGCCGACCGGCGCAGCGCCCGCAAGCGCAATGCCCTGGCGGCGCGGACCCGCAAGCGGATCAGCCTGGACGATCTGGATGCCGCGCTGAAGGAAACCAGCCAGCTGAACCTGATCCTCAAGGGCGACAACGCCGGTACGGTCGAGGCGCTGGAGGAGGCCCTGATGGGCATCGAGGTCGACGACGAGGTGGCGCTGCGCGTCATCGACCGCGGCGTCGGTGGCATCACCGAGACCAACGTCAACCTGGCGTCGGCGTCGGACGCGATCATCATCGGGTTCAATGTGCGCGCAGAGGGCAAGGCGACCGAGCTGGCCAACCGCGAGGGCGTCGAGATCCGCTACTACTCGGTGATCTACCAGGCGATCGACGAGATCGAGAAGGCCCTGCGCGGCATGCTCAAGCCGATCTACGAGGAGAACCAGCTGGGTCGCGCCGAGATCCGGGCGATCTTCCGGTCCTCGAAGGTCGGCATCATCGCCGGCTGCATGATCAGCTCGGGTGTGGTGCGCCGCAACGCGAAGGCCCGCCTGCTGCGGGACAACATCGTGGTCACCGACAACCTCACGATCACGTCGCTGCGCCGCGAGAAGGACGACGTCACCGAGGTTCGCGAGGGCTTCGAGTGCGGTATGACGTTGGGATACAACGACATCAAGGAAGGCGACATCATCGAGTCGTACGAGTTAGTGCAGAAGGAACGCGCCTGACCATCGCCGACGATGCGGAAAAGGGATTGTGTGATGAGGTGCGGGTACTCCCCAGCTTCGCGTGGACCCCACCCGCTTGCGGGGGAGAGGCGGTGAGTCGAGATGCCTGACCCGGCCCGGGCGCGGCGGCTGGCCAAACGGATCAACTCGATCGTCGCCTCGGCGATCGAGTTCGAGATCAAGGATCCGGGACTGGACGGGATCACCATCGTGGACACGAAGGTGACCGCCGACCTGCACGACGCGACGGTGTTCTACACGGTGATGGGCCGCACGCTCGACGACGAGCCGGACTATGCCGGCGCGGCGGCGGCGCTGGACCGCGCCAGGGGTGCGTTGCGCACCATGGTCGGGGCGGGCACCGGGGTGCGGTTCACCCCGACGCTGACGTTCACCCGCGATACGACGGCCGACAACGTTCAGCGGATGGACGAGTTGCTGGCCCGGGCGCGCGCGGCGGACGCCGACCTCGCGCGGGTCCGCTCGGGCGCCAAGCCCGCCGGCGAGGCCGATCCATACCGTGTCAGCGGGGCAGAGGACGGGACCGCCGGTGACGACGACCAACCCGAAGACTGACCTGGCGAGCGCGCCCGCCACGGGGGCGCGGGTCGATGCGTTCGGTGCCGTCGAGCTCCTCTCCGCCGCGGCGACGGTCGCGGTGGTCGCACACGTCCATCCCGATGCCGACACCATCGGCGCCGGCCTGGCGCTGGCGCTGGTGCTCGACGGCTGCGGCAAGCGCGTCGAGGTCAGCTTCGCGGCGCCGGAAACCCTTCCGGAGTCCCTGGCGTCCTTGCCGGGCGGTCACCTGCTGGTCGACCCCGGCGCGATGCGCCGGGACGTCGATCTCGTGGTGACCGTGGACGTTCCGAGCGTGAAGAGGCTGGGGGAGCTGGCCGACCTGGCCTCTTCCGGGCGGCCGCTGCTGGTCATCGACCACCACGCCAGCAACGACATGTTCGGCACCGCGAACTTCATCGATGTGTCGGCGGATTCCACCACGATGATGGTCGCCGAATTGCTCGACACGTGGGGCAAGCGGATCGAACCCGATGTCGCACACTGCATCTACGCGGGTCTGACGACCGACACCGGATCGTTCCGCTGGGCCAGCGCCGACGCGCTGCGGCTAGCGGCCCGGCTGGTCGACCTCGGGGTGGACAACGCCGCCATCAGCCGCACGCTGATGGACACCCATCCGTTCGGGTGGCTGCCGTTGCTGTCGCGCGTGCTGGGCAGCGCGCGCCTGCTGCCGGACGCGGCCGCCGGTCGCGGGCTCGTATACGCGGTCGTCGACAACCGGGACTGGGTCGCCTCGCGGCCCGAGGAGGTCGAAAGCATCGTCGACATCGTCCGCACGACGCAGCAGGCCGAGGTCGCGGCGGTCTTCAAGGAGATCAGCCCCGGGCAGTGGTCGGTGTCGATGCGGGCCAAGGCCGAGGTGGATCTGGCCTCGGTCGCCTCCACGTTCGGCGGTGGTGGCCATCGGCTGGCCGCCGGGTACTCGACCGCCGGTTCGATCGGCGACGTGGTCGCGTCGCTGCGCGCGGCGCTCGACTGACCTCCGGCCTGGCTTCGGCGTCGCCCCGGCCGACTAGAACGCCCAGCTTCCCGCGCGCTGCAGCACGAACCCGTGCTCGCCGCTGGTGGCGTCCAGGCAGGCGACTAGGCCGTCAGCCCCCACGGCGCAGGTCACGTTCAGATACGACACCTTCTGGCCGGTGACCAGCGGTTTGCCGCCCGACGGCAGCGTCGCGGGGTTGCCGTCGCAGCCGCCGAACGACATCCGGCTCAACTGGTAGCCGGGCCCCTTAAAGTTGACCGCGCCCACCATGCAGTCGCCGGGTCTGGCCCGGGCGCCGCCGGAGATCGGCACGTCGTCCATGCCGGGCATGTCACCCGTGCACCGGATGTCCTGTGACGGCTGCGGCGCGGGCGCCGAGCCGCCGTAGAAGTCACACACCAGGCTGGGTGAGGCCGAGAAGCTCACCCGCGGCGACCCGCCCTGGGGCGGCGTCGTGACGTAGCCGTCCGCCGGTACGGCGGTGAATCCGTCGAGGCTGGGAAAGCCCGGCGGCGGTTGCGCAGCGGCGCGCGGCACGGGCATGAGCCCGGCCGCGAGCATGAGCCCGGCGAGCAGCCGCGTGGTCAGGACGACCGCACCCATCAGTCCCTCCTCCGCTCCCGCGGTGACGTCGGAATCCCGACGTGGTGATCGTCGGATCGTATTGGCCCACCGTCACCGGTCGTTAGCCCGTCCCCGGTGTGGCCTCCATCCACAGGCCCAGTGCGATCACAAAGCAGACGACCACCATCGCCAGCCCGAGCGCCGGCCACTTCCACATCAGTGTCCCGCGCAGCCCCGAGACGAGCGTTCCACCGGCCGCCAACAGCAGCGCGACCCCGACTCCGGCCACGATGACGAGCGCCCCCGTCCACGTGTTGCGCACGAAGTGGGAGACCTGGGCGCTGTCGCAGTTGTCGCTGCAAATCGGCGCCATCATCCATGCCGACCCCACCAGCGCCGGGACGAATGCCAGCGCGCTGGCCGTCAGCTGCCCCACGAACAGCAGCGTGGTCGCGACGATGTCGCCGGTTGACCGCTTCCGCGGCGGCGGCGCGACCCCGGGTTGGATCGACATGGCCGGCCGACGCCGCTACCGCACCTGGGCGCGCCCGCGTTGCAGCACGGCCTCGCGGTTGGCTGCGATGTCGTCGCCCGTCGTGCGGAATTGCCTGGCCGCCGTCGCCTCCAGCCAGAGCCCTCCGCTGGTCTGCGCGTCGTCGATCCGGTGGTAGGACGCCAGCAGGGCGCGCACGGCGTTCTGGTTGTTGCCGACAATCGACGCCGCGACTGTGCGGGCCGCGGCCAGCAGCTGGTCGTGCGGCACCACCTCGGTCACCAGCCCGGCGCGCAGGGCGTCGGGGGCCGACAGGTAGTCGCCGGTTAGGCTCATCCGCCGGGCCAGGCCGAGGCCGACCTTCTGCGGGAGCCGCACGCTCAGCCCCCAGGTGGGCAGCAGGCCCACCCGGGCGTGGGTGTCGGCGAACCGCGCCTGTTCCGAGGCGATGAGGATGTCGCAGTACAGCGCGAGCTCCAGCCCGCCGGTCACGGCCGCACCGTTGATCGCGCCGATCACCGGCTTGATCATCGGCGGCCACCGCGGCGAGATGTCCGGCAGCGCCGACTGCCCGCCCAGCTCCTTGAGATCGAGCCCCGCGCAGAACACCGGGTCGGACCCGGTGACGATGACGACGTCGACGTCGGCGTCGGTCTCGGCGTCGGTCAGGGCCCCGAAGAACTGATCGCGCAGTGCGGAGGACAGCGCGTTGCGGGACTGCGGCCGGTTGAGGGTCAGCGTGCGTACCCGCTCGTCGGTGTCGATCAGCAGGATGTCGTCGGTCATACGGCAACCGTAAAGGGTCGCCGCGGACCCGACTCGGATCGGCTGGCCCTTCGGGGCTCAGCCGGCAACTCAGCCGACCGTGCTCTCGAGCGCCGCGAGCCGCGATTCGAGTTCCGCGAGCCGGGTGCGCAGCGCTGTCTCCTCGTTTCGGCGCTCGCTCACCTCCCGCATTATCGCCGAGATCCCGACCACCCGGCCGTCATCCTGACGCAGCAGCGCGACGCTGAATTCGATCGACAGCCGGTGCCCATCCTGATGTGTCGCGGGCACGCTCAACAGCTTGTCGCCGTAGCGGGTGTGGCCGGTGGCCATCGTCTGGTGGTAACCATCCCAGTGCCGTTTGCGCAGCTTCTCCGGGATGATGATGTCCAGGTCTTGCCCGATCGCCTCCGCCGACGAGTAGCCGAACATGCGCTGCGCCCCGTGGTTCCACAACGTGATCACCCCTTGGGAGTCGCAGACCACCACTGCCTCGGGCGTCGCGCTCACCACTGCCTGGGCCAGCATTTCGTGGCTCATGTCGGCATCGGCAGTACCCCGTTCGGCGTGCGGTGCCGCCGGGCCGGTCGCTGCGCTGTTCATTGTCGTGCCTCCTCGTCGTGACGGTCCCGACCACGGGCGGGCCCCTAGGGCGGCGGGCGCCCCTCCCGACACGTAGACTACCGCATAATGCATACTGCATACCGTGTGCAAAGCACATGAGCGCTGGGGGTCCGGCGTCCGGCGGGCAAGGAGGAACGTGCGTGCTGTTACGACAACTCGAGTACTTCGTCGCGGTATCCAGGGAACGACACTTCGCGCGTGCGGCCGAAGCCTGCTACGTCTCACAGCCCGCCCTTTCGGCGTCCATCGCCAAGCTGGAGCGGGAACTCAACGTGACCTTGATCAACCGCGGGCGCAACTTCGAAGGCCTGACCATGGAGGGCGAAAGGCTTGTCCTGTGGGCCAAGCGAGTTCTCGCGGTGCACGACGGGCTGGTGGCGGAAGCCGCAGCCCTACGGTCCGGCATCTCGGGAGTGCTCCGGCTGGGAGCCGGGCCGACGGTGTCGACGACGCTGGCCCTGCCGATCGCTGCCTTCTGTTCCTTACACCCGCTCGCGCGGGTCAAGGTGTTATCCCACGTTCCGGCAACAGAATTAGCCCGCCAGCTACACCGCTTCGAGCTCGACGCCGCCATCGCCCACTTCGATGCGAGTGATCACGCCGGCTTGGAGCTGGTGCCGCTCTACGAGGAGCAATGTGTGCTGCTGGTCTCGGGGAAACAGCTCGTGGATTCGGCGGGAACCATCACGTGGTCGGAGGCGGCCGAATTGCCCCTCGTCCTGCTCGGCCCGGAAGTCGAGTTCCGCAAGTTCATCGACCAAGCTTTCGCGACGGCGGGCGCCGAGGTCGTGCCGCAGATCGAGACCGACTCGATGGCTTCGCTATACGCACACGTTGAGACGGGGGAGTGGGCGAGTGTGGTGCCGCACAACTGGTTTCGTGCCATGCGGATGACCGGCGCAATGCGGGGATTGCGTCTGGTCGAGCCCGACCAACGTGCGCCGATAGCAATCGCCGTCAATGGCTCGGCCCCTGGGTCGGCGGCGGCGAGGGCGTTCCTGAATGTGGCGGTCGGGGCGCCACTCGGCCGCGAACACGACAAGCTGGCGGGTGCCGATCCGGACGTTGCCGTCGATCTGGAGACGGCGGCGACGGCGGCGAGGGAATCCTTCGTGGCTTGAATGGCTCGCAATCGCGGTGCCTGTTGAGGCCGGACCGCCAAGGACCTTGATAACTCACGTTTATCTCGTGAGTGTCAACAAGTCTTGGACGCGGTCCTTGTTCGGGAGAAAAGTGAAGAGCAAGAGAGAAATTCGATCAGGCAGTTACTGCCGGAAAAGGAAGTCGTGATGACCGCCGCTACCGTCGAAGGTACCGAGGCCGAAGACGCCGGGGCTCTGACTGATGGCATCCACTTGGTGGTTGACGCGCTTCGGCTCAATGATGTGGACACCATCTACGGACTGGTCGGCATACCCATCACCGATCTGGCGCGCACCGCGCAGGCGGCGGGCATCCGCTACATCGGTTTCCGTCATGAGAGCTCCGCGGGGCACGCCGCGGCCGCGGCCGGGTTCCTGACGCAAAGGCCCGGAATCTGCCTGACGGTATCGGCGCCCGGATTCCTCAACGGCCTCGTGGCGCTGGCCAACGCGACCACCAACTGCTTTCCGATGGTTCAGATCTCGGGCTCGAGCGAACGTCACCTCGTGGATCTGCAGCGCGGCGACTACGAGGAAATGGATCAGCTCGCGGCGGCCAAGCCTTTCGTCAAGGCGGCGTACCGGGTGTCTCGGGCCGAGGACATCGGTCGTGGCGTGGCGCGCGCGATCCGGACCGCGGTGTCCGGGCGTCCCGGTGGGGTTTACCTCGACATTCCGGCGGCGGTGCTGGGTGAAGTCGTCGACTCCCGATCGGCCGCGAAGACACTGTGGCGCGTGGTCGACCCGGCTCCCAAGCAGCTGGCCGACGTCGAGTCGGTGGACAAGGCGATCGAATTGCTCGCCGCCGCGGAGCGGCCGCTGATCGTCTTGGGCAAGGGTGCCGCCTACGCGCAAGCCGATGAGCAGATCAAAGAGTTCGTGGAGAGCACCGGTATGCCGTACCTGCCGATGTCGATGGCGAAGGGCCTGCTGCCCGACGACCATCCGCAGTCGGCGGCCACGTCCCGGTCACTGGCCCTGCGCCGTGCGGATGTCGTGCTGCTGGTGGGTGCGCGACTGAACTGGCTTCTCGGACACGGTGATTCACCCCAGTGGAACCCCGAAGCCAAGTTCATTCAGATCGACATCGAGCCCAGCGAAATGGACAGCAATCAACCGATCGCGGTCCCCCTGGTCGGCGACATCGGCTCCGTGATGCAGGCGTTGGTCGAGCGGTCCAAGCTGGGACAGATCAGCACGCCGGCGCAGTGGCGCGAAGAGATCGTGCTCAGGGGCGCGCAAAACGTCGCCAAGATGGCGGACCGCCTGGCGGCGGCGCGCGTCGCGCACCCGATGAAGTTCCTCGGCGCGCTGCAGGCCATCCGGGATGTGCTGCAGGACAATCCGCGGGTGTGCCTGGTGAACGAGGGAGCAAACGCTCTTGACCTGACCCGCAACACGATCGGCATGCATCGGCCGCGCCGGCGGCTGGACAGCGGCACGTGGGGAGTGATGGGCATCGGGCTGGGATTCGCCATCGCGGCCGCCGTGGAGACCGGCGAGCCCGTCGTCGCAATCGAAGGTGACAGCGCTTTCGGTTTCAGCGGAATGGAATTGGAGACGATCTGCCGCTACAAGCTACCCATCGTCACCGTCATCCTCAACAATGGCGGCGTGTACCGCGGCGACGAAGCCTCGGGCTCGGAGGACCCGGCGCCGACCGCCTTGGCGGCGCATCACGAGTTCATGATCAAGGCCTTCGGCGGTTCGGGGTACCGCGCCGAGACGCCCGACGAGGTTGCCGACGCGCTGCGGGAGGCCCTGGCGTCCGGCCGGCCGGCGCTGATCGATTGCCTGATCGACCCGTCCGACGGAACGGAGAGCGGCAACATCGCCCACCTCAACCCGAAGGGCATAACCAACAAGGGCTGATCCGTCAGCAGCCGAGAGTTCAAAGAGATAACTGAAAAGCACGGCAAAGAAAGGAAATCTGTTATGGCCGAACTGCCGTTGTCCGGAATCAAGGTCATCGACTTCACCGGTGTCCAGGCGGGTCCAGCCTGCACCCAGATGCTCGCGTGGTTTGGGGCGGACGTCCTCAAGGTCGAGCGCACGACCGGTGGGGACGTGACGCGAAACCAGCTCCGCGACATACCGGACGTCGACGCGCTGTACTTCACGATGCTCAACAGCAACAAGCGTTCGCTGGCGATCAACACGAAGTCTCCCCAGGGCATCGAGGTCATGGAGAAGCTGATCCGCCAGGCCGACGTGCTGGTCGAAAACTTCGCGCCGGGCGCGATGGACCGGATGGGCCTGTCCTGGGACAAGTTGCAGTCGTGGAACCCGCGATTGATCTTCGGTTCGGTCAAGGGCTTCAATGACGACTCGTCGTGGAACGACCTCAAGGTCTACGAGAACGTCGCGCAGTGCGCCGGGGGCAACGCGTCGACCACGGGGTTCTGGGACGGCCCGCCCACCGTCAGCGGCGCCGCCCTCGGTGACTCCAACACCGGCATGCACCTGTTGATCGGCATCCTGACCGCACTGATCGCGCGGGAGAAGACCGGTAAGGGCCAAAAGGTGTCCGCCTCGATGCAGGACTCCGTGCTGAACCTGTGCCGGGTCAAGCTGCGCGACCAACAACGCCTCGAACGTGTCGGCTACCTCGAGGAGTATCCGCAGTACCCCAACGGCACTTTCGGCGACGCGGTGCCGCGGGGCGGCAATGCCGGCGGCGGCGGCCAGCCGGGCTGGGTGCTCAAGTGCAAGGGCTGGGAGTCCGACCCGAACGCCTACATCTATTTCACGATCCAGGAGCAGAACTGGGCGCGGACGGCGGAGGCGATCGGACGACCCGAGTGGGCCGAGGACCCGGGCTACAGCACCGCGCTCGCCCGCCAGGACAAAATCTTCGACATCTTCGCCGAGATCGAGAAGTGGCTGGCGGACAAGACGAAGTACGAGGCCGTCGACATCCTGCGTAAGTGGGAGGTCCCGTGTGCGCCGGTCTTCTCCATGAAGGAACTCGCCGCGGATCCGGACCTCCGCAAGAGTGGCACCGTGGTCGAGGTGGAGCAGAAGGGGCGTGGCACCTTCCTGACCGTCGGAAGCCCGATCAAGTTCTCCGCCTTCAAGCCCGAGATCAAGGGTGCGCCCCTGCTCGGCGAGCACACCGACGAGGTCTTGGCCGAACTGGGCTATGACCAGGACACCATCGCGAAGTGGCGCGAGAACGCCATCGTCGTCTGACCGGTCGTGCTGGGCGCTCGGGCGCCCCGAATCGCCGGGTCGCGGCGGGAATGGCCTCAGGGACGCTGTCCCTGGGGCCATTTCGTCGCTATCGACCGGTCCCCGCGAGCTCGGTGGGGCGCCGGACTCCGCGGTTACCGACACCAAGAAGCTGTTACCCGGTCGCGCTGTGCGACCGGGTAACAGCGTGGATGCGGGCGAGCGAGCCGGGCGCCGGGTCAGTCCGGCAGACGGCGGGCGGGATATCCCGGCCGCTGCAGCAGGCGCGGAACGATCGTGGCGCACAGGCAGATCAAGCCCATGGCCACGAAGGCGAGGTCCACGCGCCCGGCAGGAATCAACGTCGCCGGCAGGCCCACGCCGATCAGGCCGCCGAAGATCTTGGCGCTGTACACCAAGCCGAAATTGCCGATGGCGCAGCGCTCTCCGAAATAGTCGGCGACCAGGTTGATGAACAAGGAGTAGAACGCGCCACCCGTCAATCCGCTGAGCGCGGCAAAAGCGATCAATCCGAGCGCGGAGCCCGCCAAAGCCGAGCATGCGAGGCCCAACAGGGCCAGACCTTCGATTGCCAACGCCCAGCTTAGCGTTTGACGCCTGCCGAAGCGGTCCGAGAAGCGGCTGGCGATCCCGCGTCCGCCCCCGTTGACCAGAGCCAGCGTCCCGACGGCGATGGCGCCGACCGCCAGGGGCAAGCCGTGGCCGACGGCAATGCTCGGGATGTAGACCGTGGCCAGCAGTGCCGCGGCGGACGCCACCACCACCACGAGATAGGTCAGGAAGAAGGCCGGCGTCCGCGCCGCTTCACCCGGCCAGTAGTGCCGGATGGCCGGGGCGTTGCCCCGCAGGCTGGGGTTCAGGCGCTTGTCGACGACCCACAGTCGCGGGTCGACCTCGGCCGGCCACCAGTCCGACGGTGGGTCGCGAAAGAAGGCCCCACACGCCGTCACGACGACGAGCAGAACAAGACCTACCGTCCTGAGCACGGGCACCAGGTCGGCGGGGTGCAGGACGGAGGCGAAGGCGGCGACAAACGGGATCGCGCCGCAGCTGAACGCGCCCGACACCAGCGAGACCTTCTCACCGCGTTGCTCCGGATACCACCGCGCGACCGTGGACAGGCAGGTCGCGTAGACGATTCCGGCGCCGACACCCGATACCACCGAATAGCCCAGAACCGCGACATCGAAATTGCTGTTGCAGGACAGAACGATCGGGCCGACGGCGGACAGAACGGCGCCGGACATCATTGCGGTCGACGGGCCGGTCCGTGACCACCGGCGCAGCGCGGGTGTGCCTGCGGTGGCAGCCGCCTGAAAGAGCACCCACAGGGCCAGCACCCAGAAGGCACCGGCGCTAGCCGCTTGGTGCGGGGGCCGAACCGCGACGACCGCGATCCCGTAGCCATATTGGAGAACACTGATGGCCGCCATCGCCGTCCACGGCAGCCAGAGCATCCAACTCCGCGAGCGCGCCATGATGTCGTGCGGCCGTTCGCCGACCCGATAGATACGCCCGTACGCACGGATCCGTAGAACTGGACTTTCATCCCTGGGGGGCAGCATGGCGACTCCTCTGCATACAGTATGCAATGGTTCTACCCCTGTTGGTGGCATGTGTCCAGCGTTCTTTAAGGTGGCTCGCCGAGAATGGGACGTTGGGGGTGTGCGCCCTTACCGCAACGCGATTGGGGGAGCGGACGCGCCGTCGGGACTTTGCCGACGGCGCTGGGCCGGGCGTAACGCATCCGTGGCGGTCGATAGAAATGGTATTGCTCTGGACAATTGGAGAACTTTTGGTGACACTGGCCGTATACGGTATACAGTCTGCAGTACGCAACTTCTGGTCCAACCGGTCCAGCCCGATTCACTGCTTCGGAACCTTTTGCTGCGAAACGTCAGGTCCGGGGCAGGTCCAGGGACCCGGGTTATTGGTGGGCGCACAGGTCATCAGTCACCGAATGCCAACGGGCAGTACACCAATCACGACGCTGGACGCGAGTATCCCGTCCACGGCGACAACTCCTCGAAGGGGGAACTCATGGGTAAGGCTTTAGACGGCGTGCGCGTGCTCGATATGACCCATGTCCAGTCGGGCCCGTCGGCTACTCAAATGCTCGCGTGGCTGGGCGCCGATGTCGTCAAGCTGGAAACCCCTAACGGTGGAGACATCACCCGGGGCCAGCTGCGCGATCTGCCCGACGCGGACAGTCTGTATTTCACGATGCTGAACTGCAACAAACGCAGCGTCACCGTGAACATGAAAAGCGAACACGGCAAGGACATCTTCACCCGTCTGGTGCACGGGGCCGATGTCCTGGTGGAGAACTTCGGTCCTGGCGTCGTGGACCGGTTCGGCTTCAGCTGGGAGCGGCTGCACGAGATCAATCCGCGGTTGATCTACGCGTCCATCAAAGGCTTCGGGCCGGGCAAGTACTTCAATTTCAAGGCCTACGAGATCATCGCCCAAGCGATGGGCGGGGCGATGGCCACGACGGGTTTCGAAGACGGGCCGCCCACGGCCACGGGCGCGCAGATCGGAGACTCGGGGACGGGCATTCACCTGGTTGCCGCAATATTGGCGGCGCTGCTGCAGCGTAACAACACCGGGGTCGGGCAACGGGTCGAGGTCGCGATGCAGGCGGCGGTCCTCAACCTGTGTCGGGTGAAGTTGCGCGATCAGCAACGGCTTGCTCATGGCCCGCTGCGCGAATATCCCAACGAGCGCTTCGGTGACGAGGTGCCGAGAGCCGGCAACGCGTCGGGCGGAGGCCAGCCGGGCTGGGCCGTGCGCACCAAAGGCGGCGGTCCCAACGACTACATCTACGTCATCGTCCAGCCGGCCGGATGGGCGCCGCTCGCCCGTCTGATCGGGCGGCCCGACCTCGCCGAGCATCCGGACTGGGCCCGGCCGGAAGATCGGTTACCCAAGCTGGACAAGGTTTTCGCGCTGATCGAGGACTGGAGCCAGCGGCACACCAAATGGGAGGCCATGGAGCAGCTCAACGCACTCAACGTGCCGTGCGGCCCGGTGCTGAGCACCAAGGAATTGATCGAGGATCAGACACTGGCCGATCTGGGCGCGATCGTCACCGTCGAGCACCCCGAGCGGGGGGCATTCAAGACCGTGGGCAGTCCGCTTCGGCTTTCGGACTCACCCGTCGAGATCGTGCGTCCTCCCCTCCTGGGCGAGCACACGGAGGACATTTGCCTGGAGCTGGGCTATTCGCCAGAACAGTTGCAGCACTTCAGAAGCGCCGGGGCGATCTGAGCGCGCGGCGCTGAGATGGGCGTGGGACGCGGCTAAGAGACCGACTGGTTCGGCCGACATGGATGCGGTTGTCGCCGAAGGCCACGCGCGGCGCGGGGCAGCACCGAGACGGTTCCGGGCTGGACGGCCGTGGCTGCGCACGGCCAACCGGGGTCGTGGAGCGGGCGAAGTCACCGGCCGCGCACCGCCATAGGGCTTGCGGGGCAGCGACATTGCGCTCCGCGAAGCACACCGCAGCTCGACGGCGCCGCGTGGTTCGACGCGGGCAGCCCCCTCCTTGCCCATCTCCGAAAGTGAGTCAACGATGTCTTCAGCTCGCGCAACCTATCGCGAGGTTATCGATGCCAACGGTCGCGTTTATCGCATCGGTGAAACCGACCGCCAGCTGCTCGGCAGGTCCCGAGCGTCTATGGTGTGGCTGCCATGGATCGCCATGATGGCGGTGAGCGTCTTCGAGTACGGCTTCGGCGCGGCCGCCGATACCCTGCGGCACGCTCACGGCTGGACCCTGTCCCAGACGTTCTGGTTGCTGTCCGCGTGGGCGGTCTTCCAGGCCGCCGTCGCCTATCCCGCGGGCCGGCTGCGGGAAAAGGGGATCACATCGGCGCGGTCGACGATGCTGGCCGCCGCGGTGTTGTCGGCGCTGGGTTTCGTCACGGTGGCGCACAGCAGCAATCTCTTGGTGGCCTTCCTGGGATTCACGGTATGCGGCGGATGTGGCGTCGGCCTGGTGTACTCGACCGGGATCACCATCGTCGGCAAGTGGTATCCCGAGCGGCGAGGGGCAAAGACCGGATTCGTCTGTGGCGGGTTCGCCTACGGCGCGGTGCCCTTCATCTTCATCTTCAGTTATGCGCTGCACCCCAACACCTATGTATGGCTGCTCGACCTGGTGGGTGCCTTCATGCTCGTGGTGCTCGTCATCTGCGGCGCCAGTTTCCAGGACCCTCCGAAGAACTGGTGGCCGGCCGACGTCGACCCTTTGCAGCACGGAGCCGCCGGGGCCAGTGCGAGAAGTCTGCAGAAGAATCCCCCGGCGGTCCGCCAGTACGGTCCGGTCGAGGCGATCAAGACGGGCATGTTGCCGTTGATGTGGCTGTCGTTGGGGATCACAACCGGCGTATCGCTGTTCGGCATCAGCTACATGGTCCCGTTCGCCAAGCATCTGGGTTTCGGTGCCCTGATCGTGGCGTCGTCGGCGGGTGGCCTGTCGGTCATCAACGGCGTCGGCCGCGCCGTAACCGGGTTCGTCTCTGACCGGATCGGCCGCAAGCAGACGCTGCTGATGGTCCTGCTGGTGTCGGTAGTCGCGCTGATCGGTCTGCTTTACACCGGACTGGCCAAGAACCAGATAGGCTTTCTCTTCTTCGCCGTGCTGGTAGGGTTCGGCGGGGGCGCGTTCTACCCGCTGTTCGCGACGTTGACCACGGACTATTTCGGCGAGAACAACAACGCCAGCAACTACGGCATCGTCTACAGCTCCAAGCTGGTTGGCTCGATCCTGGGAATCGGCGTGGGCGCCAGCGTGATTGATGCGTGGGGCTACACGGGCGCGTATTGGCTGGCCGCGGCCAGCGCGCTGCTATCCGCGATCACGGCGGCCTTGCTACGCCAGCCGGGTCGGGACGGGAAGGTCCCAGCCACCGAATCCGTCGATCACGCAACGCCTTCGGCGCCGTCGGCGGCTTCCTGACGCCGCTTGTGGTAGATCTCGCGGGTGCGCTCGGTGTGCCGGCGCATCAAGTCGCCGGCACGTTTTCCGCTGCGCCCGGAAATGGCCTCGATGAGCTCGGAGTGCTCGTCCCAGGCGTCCTTGCCGCGGGTCAGCGCGATGGGCTGGTAATACCACCGAACGCGGCGGCCGACCTGGGCGATGAGGCCCGCCAGCACGCTGTTGGCCGACATGGCGACGATGGCGGAGTGAAAGGCATCGTTGGCGGCGACAAGGCCCTCCTTGTCGCCGCCAACGAGCGCCTTCTCCCCGGCCCGGTGCAGCTCCCAAAGCTGTTGCACCTGGGGCGGCTTGGCCGCGCGGGCGGCCAACCTGGCCGACTCGGCCTCCAGCAGGGTGCGCACGGCCAGTAGCTCGTCGGCTTCGGCATCAGTGGGTACGTGCACGAACGCGCCCAGTGCGGGGCGAAGGTCGACCCACCCCTCGCTTTGCAGGCGTTGCAACGCCTCCCGAATGGGCTGGCGACTCACGCCCAGTTGAGTCGCCAAGTCGTTCTCCACCAAGTGTTGGCCCGGCCGCAGCTCACGAGTGATGATCAGCTCCATCAGCGCCTCGTAGGCGGCCTCCCGCAGCGGTGCCGGACGCTCCAGCCTCATCCGCGACCCAGCCTGTCCCGGTACGCCGGTGGTGACCATGAAGTTCTTCCTCGCTCCCGTCGCGGTTCGTTCAGCTAACGCAGTCAAGCGGCGTACTTAGCATACAGTCCACAACATGCAATTCGGCGCTGCGGCGCTGTGAGTTCGGTGGAATTTGCCGAGGATGCATTCCACCCTAACGGTCCCGGCGGTGGGGCAAAGAAAAAAGGTTGGCGAGCAGACCGGAAAGATCTGCTCGCCAACCCAAAGAGCCGGCCGCCCGGCGAAATGCCGCCTAGGCCGCCCCGGAGGTCGCCTTGGCGGTGTACGACCGCGCCCCCACACCGGCTAGCGCGCCGCCGTCGACGATGAGGTACTCGTCGCGGATCGGCTTTCCGCCGAAGTAGCACTCGAGAATCTCCCGCGTGCCGGCCGCGTACCTGGCCTGTGCCGACAGTGTGGAACCGGAGATGTGCGGGGTCATCCCGTGGTGGGGCATGGTGCGCCACGGGTGGTCGGCCGGTGCCGGCTGCGGGTACCACACGTCCCCGGCATAACCAGCCAACTGACCGGTCTCCAACGCGCGCACGATGGCACCCTCGTCGCAAATCAGCGCCCGGGCCGTATTGATCAGGTACGCACCGCGTTTCATCGTGGCCAGCAGCTCATCGTCGAACAGCCCACGGGTCTCCGGGTGCAGGGGAGCGTTGATCGTCACCACGTCGAGGTGCGGCACCATGTCCTGCACGCTGGGGTGGTAGGTCAGGTTCAGCTCGCGTTCGACCTCGGCGGGCAGCCGGTGTTTGTCGGTGTAGTGCAGGTGCACGTCGAAGGGCGCCAGGCGGCGCAGCACCGCAAGCCCGATCCGGCCGGCGGCGACGGTGCCGACGTGCATTCCTTCGAGGTCGTAGGAGCGCTGCACGCAGTCGGCGACGTTCCAACCGCCGTCGACGACCCAACGGTAGGACGGCAGGTAATTGCGGACCTGCGACAAGATCATCATGACCACGTGCTCGGCGACACTGATGCTGTTGCAGAACGTGACCTCGGCGACCGTGATGCCGTGGTCGATCGCCGCGTCCAGGTCGACGTGGTCCGAGCCGATGCCCGCAGTCAGCGCCAACTTGAGCCTGGGGGCCCGTGCGATCCGCTCGGCGGTCAGGTAGGCCGGCCAAAATGGCTGGGAAATAACCACTTCCGCGTCCGCCAGATGCCGGTCGAACTCCGAATTCGCGCCTTCCTTGTCGGAGGTCACCACCAACTCGTGGCCGAGGCCCTCGAGGTACTTGCGAAGGCCGAGTTCACCGGAGACGCTGCCGAGCAGCGCACCCGGGGTGAAATCGATCGCCGAAGGCGTCGGCAGGGTTTGTCCGTCCGGGTAGCGTTCCAGGAGGGGCAGGCCGTCGCGCGGGAAGTCGGAGGGGTATCCGGTTACCGGGTCGTCGTAGAGGACGCACACCACTTTTGCCATAGATCTCGATTCCTTTCTTGCGCCGATGTCGGCTCTTTCCCTGCCGCCGCGCTGGTGCGACGGTCAAGTGCGTGTGATCGGCGGCCTTTCACGGACCCCGGTCATTGGCCCCGGTTCACAGAACCTTCAGTTCCTCGGTGATCTCGGCGACGGACGCCTTCGCGTCGCCGAACAGCATCGAGGTCTTCTCGTTGAAATAGAGCTCGTTCTCGATGCCGGCGAACCCCGGATTCATCGACCGTTTGAGCACGATGACCGACTTGGCCTGGTCGACATCGAGGATGGGCATGCCGTAGATCGGCGAGGCCGGGTTCGACCGCGCCGCCGGGTTTGTCACGTCGTTGGCGCCGATGACCAGGGCGACGTCGGTGCGGCCGAACTCGCCGTTGATTTCGTCCATCTCTTTGAGGTGCTCATAAGGCACATCCGCCTCGGCGAGCAGGACGTTCATGTGCCCGGGCATGCGGCCTGCGACCGGATGGATGGCGTGGCGCACCTCGACCCCGCGTTCCTCCAGCAGGCCCGCCATCTCGCGCACCGCGTGCTGGGCTTGCGCCACGGCCATGCCATATCCCGGCACGATGATCACCTGGCTGGCATAGCCCATCTGCAGCGCCGCGTCGGCCGCGCTGGTCTGGCGCACCGTCTGGTCGGTGGCCGCGCCGGCCGCCGCGGCGGCCGCGCCGGTGCCGCCGAATCCGCCTGCGACGATCGCGGGGATCGAGCGGTTCATCGCCTTCGCCATCAGGTTTGTCAGGATGGTTCCCGACGCCCCGACGATCATTCCGGCGACGATCATCGCGGTGTTGTCCAGGCCCAGTCCGGTTGCTGCCGCGGACAATCCGGTCAGCGCGTTGAGCAGCGAGATCACCACCGGCATGTCGGCCCCGCCGATGGGGAGGACCGCCATGACGCCCAGCGCGGCGGCGAACACCAGCAAGCCGACGAACAGCAGGGGTTCTCGTTGCCCCATCCCGACGGCGACGGCGCATCCGGCGGTGGCGAGCAGCAGCGCCAGGTTGAGTGGCTGCTGAGCCCGCCCGAGCCCAATCGGGCTGCCGGGCAACACCTCCTGGAGCTTTCCGAATGCGACCAGCGATCCCCAGAACGACACCGAGCCGACGATGGCCGCGAACAACGAAGCGGTCGTCACATAGACCGGGGCCTGGGCGTAACCGTGACTGTCGCGGAATTCGACCCACGAGACCAAGGCCACCGCGCCACCGCCGACGCCGTTGAACAGCGCAACCATCTGGGGCATCGCGGTCATCTTGACCCGGCGCGCCGCGGGCACGCCGACCACCGCCCCGAGGAGCAGCCCCAGCGCGATCAACAGCCAATTGCTCGTGCCCGGAGTCATGAGGGTGGCGACGATCGCGATCACCATTCCGACGCCGGCGATGAGATTGCCGCGGGCGGCGGTACGGGGTCCGGTCAAACCCGTCAGGCCGAGGATGAACAGTGCGAAAGCGACGATGTAGAGAACCGCGATGATGTCAATCACGTGCCGACACCACCTTTCCGGCCGCAGCGTTGGGCTTCTTCTTGAACATGCTGAGCATGCGGTCGGTCACCAGGAAGCCACCGACGACGTTGATCGCGCCGAAGGCGATAGCGATCACCAGCAATACCCGGTCGAACGTGTCCGTCGCCGACTGGCCCAGGAGCACCAGGCCGGCAAGCAGGACGATGCCGTGAATTGCGTTGGTACCGGACATGAGTGGGGTATGCAGCGTGTTGGGCACCTTCGAGATCACCGAGAAGCCGACGAAGCCGGCCAGGGTGATGATCGCGAGGTTCGCGATGAGGGTCATCGGATCTCCGTCAGTTGGTTGTCGGATTTGGTGACGCAGCAAGCGCCCAGAATCTCGTCGGACAAATCTGGCGCCGCCGCACCGTCGAGCATGTGCTCCAGCAGGGCCTGGACGTTGCGCGCGTAGAGCTCGCTGGCGTGTTCGGGCATGCTTGCCGGCAGGTTCAGCGGTGCGGTGATCGTCACGTCATGTCGCCGCACGGTCTCGCCGGGCACCGTGAGTTCGCAGTTGCCGCCCGCCTCGCCGGCGAGGTCGACGACGACGCTGCCGCGGCGCATCCGGCTGACGGCCTCGGCGGTGACCAGAGTGGGGGCGGGGCGCCCCGGCACCAGGGCGGTCGTGATGACGACGTCGAAACCCGGGATCGCCTCGGTCAACCGGTGCTGCTGCTCAACCTGTTCCGCCGGCGTCAAGGCGCGGGCGTACCCGCCCTCACCTGCCGCAGCGATACCGAGTTCGAGCCACTTGGCGCCCAACGACCGGACTTGCTCGGCAACCTCGGGCCGGACGTCGAATCCCGTGGTGCGCGCCCCGAGCCGCTTTGCGGTGGCCAGCGCCTGAAGCCCGGCAACGCCGACGCCGAGCACCAGTACCGACGCGGGCTTCACGGTCCCGGCGGCCGTGGTCATCATCGGAAAGAATCGGGTGGAGCACTCCGCGGCGCACAGCACCGCCTTGTAGCCGGCGACGTTGGCCTGGGAGGAAAGCGCGTCCATCGTCTGGGCCCGGGATATCCGGGGCACCGCCTCCATCGCGAAGCCGGTGACGCCGGCTTCGCGGAGCCGCTCACCGACCTCGGGCTGGGTGCGTGGGGCGAGAAAACCGATCAGGCGCGCACCCCGCTTCATCCGGCTGATCTCCGCGTCGGTCGGCGGGTTGACCTTGACTACGACATCGGCCGCCCAGGGATCGCCGATCACGGCTCCGGCGCTCTGATAGTCCTCGTCGCGGATCAAAGCTCCCTGCCCGGCGCCTGCCTCGACGGTGAGATGGTGGCCTGCGGCGCGTAAGCGTTCGACCACGCCGGGTACCAGGGCGACTCGACTTTCGCCGCCGGCGATTTCGCGAGGCACTCCGATCTCAGACATATCCCTCATCCCTGAATTGGCGCCGGAAGCAACTACTGACGTGGTCCGGCTTGGTGACAGCCTCGGCGAGGCGCAAGGCGCGCTGGTTACGATATACACATCGCATACTGTATGCAATACTGACGCCGCGGCCCCTTCACCGGGCGAGTGAGTGCATACGTGACGCGAGAGGAAGGCTAGATGAAGATTGCAGTCGTTGGTGCAGGGGCCATCGGCGCCTACTGGGGAGCGGCGCTGCACCGCGGGGGCGCCGAGGTCCACCTGATCGCGCGGAACGACAATCTGCGGGCGATGAGGGAGAGCGGCGTGCGGGTGCTCAGCCCCCGCGGCGACTTCGTTGCGCATCCCAACGCGACGGACTCCCCGGCCGAGATCGGGCCGGTCGACTACATCTTCCTCGGACTCAAGGCGCACAGCTATCCGACGTGCGGTCCGCTGATCGACCCCCTGCTGGGCCCCCACACCGCGATTGTGGCCGCGCAGAACGGGATTCCCTGGTGGTACTTCCACAGGCTGTCGGGGCCGTACGAAGGTCACCGGATCGAGGCCGTGGATCCCGGCGGCATCACCAGCGCCGTCCTGCCTCCCGAGCGCGCGATCGGTTGCGTGGTGTATCCCGCGACGGTTCTCGAGGCTCCCGGTGTGGTCCGCCACCTCGAGGGCACCCGCTTCTCCATCGGCGAGCCCTCGGGGGAGCCGTCCTGGCGGTGTCGGGCGTTGAGCGAGGCAATGATCGCCGGCGGACTGAAGTGCCCGGTGGAAACCGATCTGCGCAACGACATCTGGATCAAGCTCATGGGCAACGTGGCGTTCAACCCGCTCAGCGCATTGACCAGGGCGACCATGGTGCAGATGTGCCAGGACCCGAACACGCGGCGCGTGGTGATACAGCTGATGGAGGAGACGCTCGATGTCGCCGCCAGGCTGGGCTGCACACCGGACATCTCGATCGAGAAGCGTTTGCGTGGCGCCGAAAACGTCGGTCATCACAAGACCTCGATGCTCCAGGATCTCGAAGCCGGCAAGGAGCTCGAGCTCGACGCGATCGTCTCCGCAGTGGTGGAGCTCGCCGACCTGACGGGGGCCGTCGCCTCGACCCTTCGCACGGTCCACGCCGCCACGGCCCTCCTCGCCGACACCAGTGGAGTGGCCCCGTCGCGCCATAGCGCGATTTCGCTACCAGAACCTCAAGCCGCCTTGGGCTGAGGGAGTAGGGACGTAAAGGGAGTAAGGGAAAGGACACCTGGGATGCGCACCACGAAGATCGTCTGCACGCTGGGACCCGCCACCGCGACGGCTCCGCGCCTGGCCGAGCTGATCGACGCCGGAATGGACATCGCACGCCTGAACTTCAGTCACGGGACGCACGCCGAACACCTGGCCTTCTACGACTTGGTCCGCCAGATCGCCGCTCGGCGCGGACGGCCCGTCCAAGTCCTCGCGGACCTGCAGGGGCCGAAGATCCGGTTGGGACGGTTCGCCAACGGGCCGGTGGTCTGGAGCGCCGGCGAGAAGGTCGCGATCACCACCGACGCCTGCCCGGGTGACCACGATCGGGTGTCGACGACCTATGGCGGCCTGGCATCGGATGTGAAAACCGGAGACCGCCTACTGGTCGACGACGGTCGGATCGACCTGGCGGTGGTGGAAATCCGCGGTGCCGACATCGGCTGCGAGGTGGTCCACGGCGGACCCGTCAGCGACAACAAGGGCATTTCGCTACCCGGAGTCGCCGTCAGCGCGCCGACACTGTCCGACAAGGACGTCGAGGATCTGAAGTTTGCTCTGCACCTCGGGGTGGACATGGTCGCGATGTCGTTCGTGCGCGCACCGGAAGAGGCGGGCCTTGCCCACACCATCATGGCGGAGGTCGGCAGGCGCGTGCCCGTGATCGCCAAACTGGAGAAGCCGGAGGCGGTTTCGCGTCTGCCCGAAATCGTCTCGGCTTTCGACGGACTGATGGTGGCTCGTGGCGACCTCGGTGTCGAGATGCCACTGGAACAGATTCCGCTCGTCCAGAAGCGAGTCATCAGGCTGTGCCGTGATGCCGGCAAGCCGGTCATCGTCGCGACCCACATGCTCGATTCCATGGTGACCGATCGGCGTCCGACGCGAGCCGAGGTCTCCGACGTGGCCAACGCCGTGCTCGACGGTGCCGATGCGGTGATGCTGTCGGCTGAGACCAGCGTGGGGGCCTATCCGGCGCATGCCGTGACCACCATGGCGCGCATCGTCGAGGAAGCGGAGGCCGCAATTCACCGGGGGGAGCCGCCGTACTGGACCGGGGCGCAGGCCGCTCACCGCGACTTTCTCACCGGCGCCGTGCTGGCCACCGCCCGGCTGGTGCGGCGGCGGCTGCGGGCGGTTGCGGTGCGGTACGCCATCGCGGGCGGCGCTGCAGCGGTGGGTATGTCGGTCCAGCGCGGGCCACGGCGTCGCCGCCGAGCGGCCCGCGCACTGCGCGGCGCGGGGCGTACGATCTGATGCATACAGTATTCATAGGACCGGTCCCGCCGTCTCCCCCGTGCGCGACCGCCTTCCCGATGTGAAAGAGGCGTGTCGCCGTGGCCACCCTGCTGGTGCACCATCCGATTTTTGCCGAACACCGGACCGCGCCGGGCCACCCGGAGCGGCCCGATCGGTATCGCGTGGTGGATGCCGCGCTCGCCCAGCCGCCGTTCGACACACTCGCGCGCGAACGAGCTGAGCTCGCCCAGCTCGTTACGACCCGCTACGTGCATTCGAACCGTTACGTCGACGAGCTCGAAGCGGCGCGTCCGGCGGACGGGTACGTGTACTTGGATGGCGGCGACACCATGATGGAACCGTCGACGTGGGAGGTAGTCCTGCGTGGGGTCGGCGGCACCCTGCAGGCGATCGACCGGGTCGTGACCGGGCAGGTACAGAACGCTTTCGTGGCGTGCCGGCCGCCAGGGCACCACGCCGAGACCGAGCGAGCCATGGGTTTCTGCCTGTTCAACAACATCGCCATCGGCGCGCGTCACGCGCAGCAGGAGCACGGGATCACCCGAGTCGCGATCGTCGATTTCGACGTGCACCACGGAAACGGCACCCAGGAAATCTTCTACTCGGACCGGGACGTGCTTTATGCGTCTACCCACCAGCGGCCGCTCTTTCCCGGCACGGGCGCCGTGGGGGAGACGGGGGTCGGCAACGTCTTCAACGCGCCGCTCAGGGCGGGCGACGCCGGGGACGAGCTGCGCGAAGCCTTCGAGCAACGCATCCTTCCGGCGCTCGATGCGTTCTCGCCGGAGCTGATCCTCGTTTCCGCCGGGTTCGATGCGCACGAGCGCGACCCGCTCGGCTCGTTGATGATGACCGCGCACGACTTTGGCTGGGTCACCCGTGCCTTACTGGAAGCGGCCGAAAAGCATTGCGGTGGAAGGCTGGTTGCTGTTCTGGAGGGTGGTTACGACCTTCGTGGGCTGGCGGATTCCGTCGTCGCCCACGTCGGCGAGCTGCTCAAGGGCTAGCGTCGTGAGTCGTTAATAGTGCACCAGCATCTTCGGCGGTGCATCCCGCTGTGAACACGTCGAACGTGGGGGAAAAGTACACATTGCCAACACTTTTCCTCCATAGGGCCCACGCTCGGAAACAGGAGCGAAGGCTGCACCCGAACCAATGACTCATGGCACTAGCGGTGGGCTGGCGGGGGTGGGCGCCCTGAGTTCATGTCCGATGACGCATCCGACGCCGGGAACAGGATGGCGGGCCTGGCTCAGCCGCAGAAACCGGCCGTCGACCGCGTACTGACCGATGGCGTAGACCTCGATGTGCTCGTCCGGACCGTCAATTGGCTCGAGCGCGAGGACAAGTCGGGTGGCGTAGCGGTTCCAGAACCGGAATTCTTCCAGGGTGAACACGTCCCCGCGCGCCACGGTCGAGCGTGCCATCCCGGCGAGGCCGGTGAACTCGCCTCGAGAATAGGTTTTGCCATTGTCTCGATGCTCGTAGTCCTCGGCGAAGAAGTCGTGCATCACGTCGCTCACCGGGCGGTGTTTGACGAAAAGCAATTCGCGAACTGCGTCAGCGAATGATGGTCTGATCAACACATCTCCTCCGGTCACCGATCCGGATGGGGTGCTCCCCGGAACACGATTCCTCGGCTAGTGAGTCCCCAACCTACCTGTCACATTGCCCTTGTGCGCCGCCGTTGTATGACGAATCATGAACCAGCTCATAACTCATTTGGATGGCGCAACTGTTGACGTACCCGTGGCGCACGTGCGGTGGCGGGGTGTCAACCTCCCAGCGGTGACCGCGGGATGAGCGAGGTCCGCGCGCCGACCCGGTGGGCCGTGCCCTTGGATTCGTGCCCCACCATGCCGCCCATCGGCGGGTGGGCTGGGTGGGCCGCCGCGCCGTGATTGCCCGCATCGCTTGAATTCGAGGAGAGCGCATGGGCCCACCCCGGCGGTACCGACAGTGTTCCCAGCGCGGACGCCTGACCGAGGCCGGCCGAGGTCTGGCCGTCCCATCCCATCGACCACGGGTCGGCCAGTCCGTCCAACCCGGTTAAGCCGTCCAGCGAGCCTAGGGCACCGAGGTCGGCGGGGACCGCCTCCTCGACGTCGAGCAGCGAATCGCCGCCGACCAACTCCAGGCCCGAACCGGCAAGGTCGAGGGCGAACCCGCTGATGTCGGAGCTCAACCCAAAGCCATCGGTGCCGAATCCCAGTGCACTGCTGCCGACTTCGGGCGCCGTGGTGTCCGCGACGTCCAGCACGCCGGCCGCCGCGGCCGATGCCAGCCGCGAGGCGACCTGCATCCCCGCGTGTGCGCTGGTCTTGACCGATTGTCCGGAGATGTCGGCCAGTCGGGACAGCGACGTGGTGGAGGAGGAAATCCCGGTCGACAGCAGTGGAGCTCCGGTCCCGATCGCCGTCGACGCGCCGCCGCCGGCACCGGGGCCGGCGAGTCCCTGCAGCGTTGCCGCTGCCGAGCCCAGCGCCTTCGCCAACCCACCCGCTGACCCGCCCTGCGTCGGGCCGTTGGCCGCGACGGCCCCCGGGTGGGGAGCGCCGGGTGGTGGAGCAAAGGATGAAATATCCGATGCGCGAGCCGAATTGGCAGCATACCCATACATGGCGGTCGCATCCTGCGCCCACATCTCGCCGTATTCGGCTTCGGCGGCCATGATTGCCGGCGTGTTCTGCCCGACCAGGTTGGTCGCGACCAACGCCGCGAGCCGAACGCGATTGGCGACGATCACCGGTGGCGGCACCGTCATCGCGTGGGCCGCCTCGTAGGCGCCGGCCGCGGCGGTGGCTTTGGCGGCCATCTCCTCACATTGCGCGGCGGTGGCCCGAATCCATCTGACGTATGGCTGGACGGCCGCCGTCATCGCGGCCGCCGAAGGCCCCCGCCACGATTCGCCGACCAATTCGGCGACCGCCGCTTCGCATCCGCCGGCCGCGGCGTTCATCTCGGCGCCCAATTGCTCCCACCACGCGGACGCGGCCAACATGGTCGCCGACCCCGGGCCCGAGTACATCCGACCGGAATTCACCTCGGGTGGCAGCGCCCCAAAATCCATTTGTTCCTCGTCTCACGTCGTCGTGCCGAGCGTCGCTGATGGGAGAGCGCCGAGGGAACCGATGCGGGTCTCGGCTACTGTATACAGTATTCAGGATCGGCAAACGCGCCCAAGTGCTCCGTCCGGACACATATGAAACTCATATTTCTTCCCAACCGTTGGGGTGCGCCGGGAGTTCAAGCCCTCCGGTGGTCGCGGCACGCCTATCGTTGGGGGCATGTGCCGGAACATCACCGAGCTGCGCGGTCTCCAGCCGCCCGCGACGCCCGACGAGATCGCGGCGGCGGCGCGCCAGTACGTCCGTAAAGTCAGTGGGATCACGCACCCGTCAGCGGCGAACGCCGAGGCGTTCGAGGACGCCGTTGCCGAGGTCACCGCGACGACCACCCGCTTGCTGGCGGCCCTGGCCCCGCGCCGTCAGCCGCCGAAGACGGTCCCACCGTTGCGCCGCACCGAGGTGGTTGCCCGGCTCTCCCGGGGCGCCAAATGACGCTCACCGCAACAGTCCCCGCGCTCAAGGAATGGAGCGCCGCCGTGCGGGCGCTGCTCGATGGCCGGCAGCGGGTGCTGCTGCGCAAGGGCGGCATCGGCGAGAAGCGGTTCGAAGTGGCCGCGAACGAGTTCCTGCTGTTTCCGACCGTCGCCCACAGCCACGCGGAACGCGTCCGCCCCGAGCACCGTGAGTTGCTTGTCCCGGCGGCGGCCGACTGCACCGACGATCACCTGGTGGTGCGGGCCAGCGCGAAAGTCGTTGCGGCCATTCCCGTTAACCGGCCAGAGGCGCTGGAGGCGATCGCGGACCTGCACATCTGGACGGCCGAGTCGGTGCGGGAGGACCGGCTGGACTTCCGGCCCAAGCATAAGCTGGCCGTCCTGGTGGTGTCGGCGACGCCGCTCCTGGAGCCGGTGCGCGTGACCCGCGCGCCGGAGTACGGGGGCTGCAAGAGTTGGGTCGAACTGCCGCTGCGGCCAGCGCTGGGGGCGCCGGTGCACGACGAGGCGGTGTTAGCCGGACTCGCCGCCCGGGTCCGCCGCGCGGTCGGCTGACAGGTCGGCCGGGCCCACCGGCAGCAGCAGCCGCGATCGGCCGTAGCTCACCGAGTGGGTGGCCGGTTGGGCCTGCCGGCCCGTGAGGACCGGCTCTCCGGTGCCGAGATTTCGGGCGTAACGGGGGAACCAGCCGCCGGCGATCAGCAGGCGGATGCGCGCCCCGGCGCGGAAGCGGTGGGCTATGCCGTCGAGTTCCAGCCGCACGATCCCGGTCGGGTCACCGAGCCGCCGGTAGCCTTCGCTGACATTGCGTGATCGGCCCTTGGCGTCGACCTCGCTGACCCGTACGAACAGGTCGACATGGGGATTGTCGGAGCTGTGGGCTAATTCGACGACCGGGCTGCCGTAGACGCACAGGTCCCGGGTCAGGGTCGCGCTGGTGAAGGCCAGCACGTCGCCGCGCGAGGCGAGCCGGCTATCGTCGTGATAACCGCCGTTCGGGGACAGCAACGGGCCGCCGATGGTGGGTGTCGGGTCGGCCGGGTCGTAACGGAAGGTGGCCGGCGCCAGCGCTTTCAACGCCGTCGGCGGGATCTCGTCGAGGTAGCGGCCGGGTCGGAGGTACAGCGCGTGCTCGGTGGTGACGGGAGGCCAGTCGGGCACGGTGCGCCACCCCTGGGCGGTGACGTATACGCGGACCCGGCCGCGCCGGTGCAGTGCCGCCTCGCCCAGGTGCGCGTCCAGCCAATCCAGGGATTCGCGGGCGCTGGTGCCCAGCGCCTTGGTGAGCAACTGGGTGTGCGTCCAGGGGCCAACCGTGAGCGCGGCGTCGACGCCCCGGCGGCGCAGGTGCGCGTACTGCTGCAGGGTCTGCCCCAGGAAGAGGTCCTGCCAGCCGCCCACCAGCAGGACGGGCACCCGCACGCGGTCCAGGGCCTCGTTGAACCGCAACGCATCCCAGAACGGGTCGGCGGTGTCGGGGTGCTCGAGCCACGACTCGAACCATGGCGCCCCCTGACCGAGTAACGCCCGCGCCGCGTCGCCCAGCGGCAGTTCCCGGGCGACCCGCTGGACCGCGCGGCGCGACTGCAGCTGGCGCAGCGCGACGCGGATCCGCACCGGGTCCTCCTGGTGGGCCATCATGTCGCTCCAACCCAGGAAGTCATTGACGGTGAACGCGCCGGTGCCCCAGGTGGAGGCGCTGAAGTCGTGCGGGCCGGCGGTGATAACCGCCGCGGCGAGCTCCGGCGGCGGGTCGCTGAGCAACGCCCACTGCGTGAAGCCGAGGTATGACACTCCGATCGTGGCGAACCGCCCGGTGAACCAGGTTTGTTCGCGGAGCCAGACCACGGTGTCGGCGGCGTCGGTGGCCTCGTTGACCATGGGCTCGAAGGTCCCGCCGGACCCGAAGGTGCCCCGCACGCTCTGCAGGACGACGTGGTAGCCGCGGGCCGCGTACAGCCGGGCGAACACCAACGAGAACGGGAACGCGCGACCGTAGGGGCCCCGCACCAGCACCGTCCCGGTCGGGTCGGGGGTGAGCGGCGCGTAGTGGTCGGCGACCAGGTGAATCCCGTCGCGCATCGGGACGTGTACGCGGTGGACGGTGTAGTTGCAGGTGGCCGGCCGCAACCCCAGCAGCCGGCCGAGCGTCTTGCCGCCGAACTGCTTCACCGGGCTCATCTCCGGCCGCGCGGGCCGGGCTGACGTCGTACTCACGCAGCCCAGGTTAGGACGGCGCCGCCCCTTAGAACTTGTAATAGGGCGCGAGGTCGTTGGCGCGTTGCAGGTTGGTGGACATGCACTCGACCTCGGGGTTGGAGTACACGGTCGAGAAATACAGCGCCTGCTGAAGCACCCCGTAACTGGTCTTGAAGGCGACCATGCAGGAGTAGAACCAGTAGCTGTTGTGGTAGGTGGGCTTCATCACCCAGTACTGGGCGGCCCGATGGCCCTGGATCGTCGTCTCGACGGCGTCCGCGGGCAGGCTCGCGTCATAGGTCCGCCAGATGATGGGCTCGACGGCCATCTGGTAGTTACCCGCGTCCAGGTGGCAGCGCAGCCCGTCCTCGTGCTCGGGCGGGGTGAACGCCAGCCCGAGCCGCTGCAGCGTGTCGAACGAGATGTCCTCGCACGCGTCGAACGGGCGCGGGTCGGTGGTGGCCACGATGGGGCTCTTCATGGTGGTTTCGATCGGCTCTGAGGTCGACCGCAATTCGACGGGCCCGGGCCCACCCGGTGCGGGCGCCGCGCTCTGCCATCCGACGGCCCCCCCGACGACAGTGGTGACCAGCGCACCCAGCGCCCCGATCAGTCGAACTCTGGCGGACATCGACATCTCCCTACCCCACCCGGTCACGCCTTGGTCGTCCCTTGCCGGGAGTGTACAAGTCACGTGCGCGCCGTCACAGGGAAACCTGAACTTGTTCCAACGGGCCGCCCTGCCGGGACCCCAGTGGACGCCGAAACCCACCGTCCCACGCGGGTCGATAGTGTGGTTATCCGTGACAGGGCAGGAATCCACCAACGGTGCGCAGCCGACGCTGTGGGCCGTCTCGGACCTGCACACCGGTCACCTCGGCAACAAACCGATCACCGAGTCGCTGTATCCGTCGTCGCCGGAGGACTGGCTAATCGTCGCCGGTGACGTCGCCGAGCGCACCGACGAGATCCGGTGGGCGCTCGACCTGCTGCGGCGGCGGTTCGCCAAGGTGATCTGGGTGCCGGGCAACCACGAGCTGTGGACCACCACCCGCGACCCGATGCAGATCTTCGGCAAGGCGCGCTACGACTACCTGGTCAACATGTGCGACGAGATGGGCATCGTCACGCCCGAGCATCCGTTCCCGGTGTGGACGGAGCGCGGCGGCCCGGCAACGATCGTGCCGATGTTCCTGCTGTACGACTACAGCTTCTTGCCCAAGGGGGCGGCCAGCAAAGCCGAGGGCCTGACCATCGCGCGGGAGCGCAACGTCGTGGCGACCGACGAGTTCCTGCTCTCCTCCGAGCCGTATCCGACTCGCGAGGCGTGGTGCCGGGAGCGGCTGGCCAGCACCCGGCAGCGCCTCGAACAGCTCGACTGGATGACCCCGACAGTCCTGGTGAACCACTTCCCGCTGGTGCGCGAACCCTGTGAGGCCCTGTTCTACCCGGAGTTTTCGCTGTGGTGCGGGACCACCAGGACGGCGGACTGGCACACCCGCTACAACGCCGTGTGTTCGGTCTACGGCCACCTGCACATCCCGCGCACCACCTGGTACGACGACGTGCGCTTCGAGGAGGTGTCGGTGGGCTACCCGCGCGAGTGGCGGCGCCGCAAGCCGTACAGCTGGCTGCGGCAGGTGCTTCCGGACCCGCAATACCCGGCTGGTTACCTCAACGACTTCGGCGGACACTTCGAGATCACCGCGGAGATGCGGGTGCAGGCCACGCAGTTCCGGGAACGGCTGCGACAGCGGCAGGAACGATGACGGCCCGCCCGCTCGTGTCGGCGGTGCTGCCCGAGACCCTGCTCAGTTCGGCGCCCGACGACCTGGCCTATTCGGAGCTGTATTCCGACCCGCCCGGCCTGACGCCGCTGCCCGAAGAGGAGCCGCTGATCGCCAAGTCGGTCGCCAAGCGCCGCAACGAATTCGTCACCGTGCGGCACTGCGCCCGGGTGGCGCTGGGGGAGCTCGGACTGCCGCCCGCCCCGATCCTCAAGGGCGACAAGGGCGAACCGTGCTGGCCGGACGGCGTGGTCGGCAGCCTCACGCACTGCACGGGTTACCGCGGAGCGGTGGTCGGCCGGGCGGTGTCGGTGCGGTCGGTGGGCATCGACGCCGAGCCGCATGACGTGCTGCCGAACGGCGTGCTCGACGCGATCACCATCGACGAGGAACGCCACGAGATCGCCGCGCTGCCCGGCGGGCTGCATTGGGACCGGATCCTGTTCTGCGCCAAGGAGGCAACGTACAAGGCCTGGTTCCCGCTGACGAGGCGTTGGCTGGGATTCGAGGACGCGCACATCGTGTTCGACGTCGATCCGGGCGGGCGCGGCACCACCGGGGCCTTCGTCTCGAAGATCCTGATCGACCCGGAGGCGGTGGCGGGTCCGCCGCTGACCGCGCTGCGCGGCCGCTGGTCGGTCGAGCGCGGGCTGGTGCTCACCGCCATCGTCCTATGAGCGCAGCGGGGCTTGTTGTCGTCGACAAGCCGGCCGGCATGACCAGCCACGACGTGGTCGCGCGGTGCCGTCGCATCTTCGGCACGCGCAAGGTGGGCCACGCCGGCACGCTCGATCCGATGGCCACCGGCGTGTTGGTGGTCGGCGTCGAGCGGGCCACCAAGATCCTCGGTTTGCTGACGGCGTCCGCCAAGTCGTATGCCGCCACCATCCGGCTCGGCCAGACCACATCCACCGAGGATGCGGAAGGCGAAGTACTGCAGACCGTTTCGGCCCAGCGCCTGACGGCCGAGGGGATCGAGGCCGCGGTGGCCGGGCTGCGCGGGGACATCGAGCAGGTGCCGTCGGCGGTGAGCGCGATCAAGATCGGCGGAAAGCGCGCCTACCGGCTGGCCCGCGAGGGCCAGGATGTCGAGCTGAAGGCACGTCCGGTGCGCATCGACCGGTTCGACGTGCTCGACGTCCGGCCCCACGGCGAGTTGGTCGACGTCGACGTCGAGGTGGACTGCTCGTCGGGAACGTACATTCGCGCGCTGGCCCGCGACGTCGGCGCCGCCCTCGGCGTGGGCGGGCACCTGACGGCCTTGCGGCGGACCCGGGTCGGGCGGTTCTCGCTGGACGAGGCCTGCTCCCTGGAGGAGCTGGCGGAGCGGCCTCGGCTGACCCACACGCTGGACGAGGCGTGCCTGCTGATGTTTCCGCGCCGCGACCTGGGCGCCGCCGAAGCCGAGGCGGTCGGGCACGGCCGGCCGCTGAAGCCGGCGGGGATCGACGGCACCTATGCCGCCGCCGACGCGGACGGCCGGGTGATCGCGCTGCTGCGCGATGAGGGGGCGGGGACCAAGTCGGTGGTGGTGATCCGCCCGGCGACGATGCGGAACGGGACGTTCTGAGGTGGGGGTCCCCCCAGCGCCTCGCGCGAGGGGGCGAGGCGGGTAATCCGGCCCCGCCCGGCGACGCTCTAGCCCAGCTCTAGCCCGTCATAACCGGCCGAGCAGCTCGGCCTTCTTCGCGGCGAACTCCTCGTCGGAGAGGATGCCGCGTTCGTGCAACCCGGCCAGCGCCTCGATCGCCGCGACGACGGCCGTGGGGTCGCCCGAAGCGCCGGATGCGGGCCGCGTCACGGGCGTCTGCGGTGCGGGTTGCGGCGTCGCGCCCGCTTGGTGCTGGAACTGGTGTTGCGGGGTGGGTGCCGCCGCGGGCGTGTCGGCGACCTGGTGTGCACCGAGCTCACGCAGACCCGCCACGCCGAAGGTGCCGAGCTGGCTGGTGAACATCACCGAGCCGTATCCACCACCCTGTTGTTGCTGCACCCCGCCGATCTGATGTTCGCCGGTATCGAAAACCTTTGTCACGTCACCGATCTGGATCGCCAGGCGACGAGTGGCCGGGAAGAACGCGTACCGCACGTCGTTCTGGGCGCCGGTCGCGCTGGGGACGCCGAGGTCTGCCGGCCACCAGGCGGCCTGGGCGAAACCGGCCTGGGACTGCGCGTCGGACGGGGGAAACACCGTGGTGGTCGCCAGCAGCTGGACCAGCTCGTTGCACAGCGCATCGACGCGAGCCTTGAGCGCGTTGTCGAACATGTCGCCGACCATCGTCATCCCGCCCCGCATCCATTGCCCGGACCCGCCGAGCTCGGGGATGGAGAACTGCGCCATCGTACCGCCGCCGGCCCGGAGGGCGAACAGCATGGCCAGCACCGCGTCGCGGGAGAGCCCGTGGCGCTGGGCGATGTCGGCGACTGCGTTGGCGGCTTCGGGGGTGACCGTTGCCTGCATGGTGGTGCATCTTTCGTCGTCGGGGTGCATCTTTCGTCGTCGGGGTCCATCTTTCGTCGTCGGGGTTGGTGTCGAGCCTACGCATGCCGGGCGGCGTGGGCATGCGACGCTCTGGCCGTCGCGGAGAGGGGTTCAGCCGTCGGGTCGGCGGGGCTAAGCTGCCGTCTAGACAGGTGTCGAGAAACCATTCGAGAGGCGCGCTATGTCCAGCAAGGTGTACGTCGTCGGTGTCGGGATGACGAAGTTCGAGAAGCCGGGCCGCCGCGAGGGGTGGGACTACCCGGACATGGCGCGGGAGTCGGGCACCAACGCCCTGCGGGACGCCGGGATCGACTACCGAGACGTCGAGCAGGGCTACGTCGGCTACGTCGCCGGCGACTCGACATCGGGCCAGCGGGCGCTCTACGAGCTGGGGATGACCGGCATCCCGATCGTCAACGTCAACAACAACTGCTCGACGGGTTCCACGGCGCTCTTCCTGGCCGCCCAGGCCATCCGCGGCGGGATCGTCGACTGCGCCATCGCGCTCGGCTTCGAGAAGATGCAGCCGGGCTCGCTGGGCGGCGGCGCCCAGGACCGCGAGTCGCCGATGGGCCGGCACGTCAAGGCGATGGCGGAGATCGACGAATTCGCGATGCCCGTCGCGCCGTGGATGTTCGGCGCCGCCGGCCGCGAGCACATGAGGCAATACGGCACCACCGCCGAGCATTTCGCCAAGATCGGCTACAAGAACCACAAACACTCGGTCAACAACCCGTACGCGCAGTTCCAGGACTCCTACAGCCTGGACGACATCCTGGCGTCGCGGATGATCTCCGACCCGCTCACCAAGTTGCAGTGTTCGCCCACATCGGACGGTTCCGGCGCGGCGATCCTCGCCTCGGAAAGCTTCGTCGAAAGCCGAGGGCTGGCCGCCCAGGCGGTGGAGATCGTCGGCCAGGCGATGACGACCGACTTCGCCTCGACCTTCGACGGCACCGCCAAGAACCTCATCGGCTACGACATGAATGTGCAAGCGGCGCAACGGGTTTACGACCAGTCTGGGCTCGGCCCGGAGGACTTTCAGGTGATCGAGCTGCACGACTGCTTCTCGGCCAACGAGCTCTTGCTGTACGAGGCCTTGGGCCTCTGCGCACCGGGCGAGGCGCCCAAGCTGATCGACAACGGCGACACCACCTACGGCGGGCGCTGGGTGGTCAACCCGTCGGGCGGCCTCATCTCGAAGGGGCACCCGCTGGGGGCGACCGGGCTGGCGCAGTGCGCCGAGCTCACCTGGCAGCTGCGCGGCACGGCCGACAAGCGCCAGGTGGAGGGCGTGACCGCCGCGTTGCAGCACAACATCGGCCTCGGCGGCGCCGCGGTCGTCACCGCCTACCGGCGCGCCGAACGCTGACGCCACGATGTTCGAATGGTCAGACACCGACCTGATGGTGCGTGACTCGGTTCGTCAGTTCGTTGACAAGGAGATCCGCCCGCACCTCGACGAGCTGGAAACCGGCGCGCTGTCGCCCTACCCAATCGCCCGGAAGCTGTTCAGCCAGTTCGGCCTCGACGCGATGGCCGCCGAGGCGGTCAAGAAGACGCTGGACCGGGAGCGTTCGGGTGACCGTCAAACGGACGACGACGCGGGGGGTTTCGGCGGCGGTGGCCAGGCGTCGATGATGGCCGTCCTGGTCTCGGAGATCGCCCGCGTCAGTATCGGGTTGCTGAGCACCGCGTCGGTCAGCTTGGGTTTGGGCGCGGCGACCATCATGAGCCGCGGCACGCTGGCGCAGAAGGAACGCTGGCTGCCCGACCTGATGACCCTGAAGAAGATTGCGGCCTGGGCCATTACCGAGCCCGACTCGGGGTCGGACGCCTTCGGCGGTATGCAGACCACCGTCCGCCGCGACGGCGCGGACTACGTCCTCAACGGCCAGAAGACGTTCATCACCAACGGGCCCTGCGCCGACGTGCTGGTGGTGTACGCCAAGCTCGATGACGGTGACGCCTCGGTGGACCGGCGCAGTCGGCCGGTGGTGATCTTCGTGCTCGACTCCGGCATGCCCGGCCTGACGCAGGGCAAGCCGTTCAAAAAGATGGGCATGATGTCCTCGCCCACAGGCGAATTGTTCTTCGATAATGTGCGGCTGACCCCCGACCGGCTGCTGGGCGAAAACAAGCGCCACGCCAGCGGTGACGGCCGGGAGAGCGCCAGGGACAACTTCGCCGCCGAACGGATCGGCATCGCGATGATGGCGCTGGGCATCATCGACGAATGCCACCGGCTGTGCGTGGATTACGCCAAGACGCGCACCCTGTGGGGCAGGAACATCGGGCAATTTCAGCTGATCCAGCTCAAGTTGGCCAAGATGGAGATCGCCCGAATGAACGTGCAGAACATGGTCTTTCAGACGATCGAGCGGC
The DNA here is from genome assembly GCF_036409085.1 of Mycobacterium sp. 050134. Lineage (NCBI taxonomy): Bacteria > Bacillati > Actinomycetota > Actinomycetes > Mycobacteriales > Mycobacteriaceae > Mycobacterium > Mycobacterium sp. 050134. The sequence continues at coordinate 126,624 of NZ_JAZGLV010000005.1, read as the reverse complement.
AACGTGCCGGTAAACCGCTCACGCTGGCCGAGGCGTCGGCGATCAAGCTCTATTCGTCCGAGGCCGCGACCGACGTCGCCATGGACGCGGTGCAGCTCTTCGGCGGCAACGGCTACATGACCGAATACCGCGTCGAGCAGCTGGCCCGCGACGCGAAGTCGCTGATGATCTATGCCGGCAGCAACGAGGTCCAGGTGACCCACATCGCCAAGGGGCTGTTGAGCTAGCGCCGAGCGTGCATCCAGTGCGAAAACCCGGCCAAAATCTCGCACTGAGTACACGTTGGGCGCAAGCCCGCTAGCCGACCACCCAGATCGCCCGCGCGGCAGGACTGCCCAGGTCGACGGTCGCCTCCGGCCCGCCGGTCGATTGAATCGCCACCGACATCATTCCGGCGAACTCGCGGCGGGTCAGCACCCGCAGCCGGGCGTCGAGGTTGATGCCGACCTCGGCGAGGTAGCGCAGCATCTCGGGGTCGGCGTCGGAGATCCGCGCCACCGTCGCGCTGTCGCCGTCGCCGCACGCCCATAGCTGGCGCGCCGGAGGCGCCGGCACCTGCCCGTCCGAGGCCGGGATCGGGTCACCGTGCGGGTCACGCCGCGGGAACCCCAGCTTGGCGTCGATGCGGGCCACCAGCCGGTCCGACACCGCATGCTCGAGCACCTCGGCCTCGTCGTGCACCTCGTCCCACGCGTAGCCGAGCTCGTTGACCAGGAAGGTCTCCAGCAGCCGGTGCCGGCGGACCACCCTCAGCGCGGCGCGTCGGCCCGCCTCGGTCAACGTCACCGCGCCGTACTTCTCGTGGTCGACGAGGCCCTGCTCGGCGAGCTTGCGGATCGACTCCGAGGCCGTGCTGGCCGACACCCCGATCTTTTCGGCCAACATTTTGGTGCTGACGCGTTGCGGGGTGCCGTCCGGCGACCACTCCTGGGCGTTCCAAATGACCTTGAGATAGTCCTGGCCGACCGCGGTGAGACCGCCAGCCTCGTCGTCAGCCCTCACAACCAGAGAGTTTAGGCAACGCAAGCCTGAATCAGGGCGCAACGCAGATCGGGCACCCTAAGGACGGGCCGGCACCGTAGGCTTGCGGTCGTGCAGCGGTGGCGCGGCCAAGACGAGATTCCCACGGACTGGGGCCGGTGCGTGCTCACGATTGGGGTGTTCGATGGTGTGCATCGCGGCCACGCCGAATTGATCGCGCACGCGGTCAAGGCCGGGCGCGCCCGCGACGTGCCGAGCGTGCTGATGACGTTCGACCCGCACCCCATGGAAGTGGTCTATCCCGGCAGCCACCCCGCGCAGCTCACGACGCTGACCCGCCGCGCCGAGCTCGTCGAGGAGATGGGCATCGACGTGTTCCTGGTCATGCCGTTCACCAGCGACTTCATGAAGCTCACGCCGGACCGCTACGTCCACGAGCTGCTGGTCGAAAACCTGCACGTCGTCGAGGTCGTGGTGGGGGAGAACTTCACCTTCGGCAAGAAGGCCGCCGGCAACGTCGAGACGCTGCGGCGCGCCGGCGAGCGATTCGGGTTCGCGGTGGAGTCGATGTCCCTGCTGTCCGAGCACCACAGCAACGAGACGGTGACGTTCTCCTCCACCTACATCCGGTCCTGCGTGGACGCCGGCGACGTCGTCGCGGCGACCGAGGCGCTCGGCCGCCCCCACCGCGTCGAGGGCGTGGTGGTCCGCGGTTACGGCCGGGGCGCCGAGCTGGGCTTTCCGACCGCGAACGTGGCCCCGCCCATGTATTCGGCCATCCCGGCCGACGGCGTGTACGCCGCGTGGTTCACCGTGCTTGGGCACGGTCCCGTGACGGGCACGGTCATCCCGGGGGAGCGCTACCAGTCCGCGGTGTCCGTCGGCACCAACCCGACCTTCTCCGGACGGACCCGCACGGTCGAGGCCTTCGTCCTGGACAAGACGGCCGACCTGTACGGCCAGCACGTCGCCCTTGACTTCGTCGGGCGCATCCGCGGTCAGCACCGGTTCGACTCGGTGAAGGAACTCGTGAGCGCGATGGAAAAGGACATCGGGCGTGCCCGGGCGCTGCTGTCCGCGGGCTGACCCGCGGTCGGCGTTCGGGCCGCGTTTATGCCCGGTGGCCGCCCCGCTGCTAAACTGCCCGACGAAATCGGCGCGTGCTGCGGTTCGCGGTGGCCGCGCCTGTAATCACTGATCGCGGACCGATTGATGGAGATGTTTTCGTGGCGCTGACTGCCGAGCAAAAAAAAGAAATCCTGGGCACCTACGGCCTGCACGACACCGACACCGGGTCGCCCGAGGCGCAGGTTGCCCTGCTGACCAAGCGGATCGCCGACCTGACTGAGCACCTCAAGGTGCACAAGCACGACCACCACTCGCGGCGGGGCCTGCTGCTGCTCGTCGGTCGCCGGCGTCGGCTGCTCAAGTACGTGTCGCAGGTCGACGTCGCGCGCTACCGCTCGCTGGTCGAGCGGCTGGGTCTGCGCCGCTGACCCGGGCAAAGCTGTGCGCCCCGCTGGCGGGCCAACTCCGCCCGTGTACAGTGGGAGCGTTCTGGGCCGTATCGGTCCGAGCAAACGGTGCGGTTCGCGCAGATCCGCGCGTGCCGTTCCAGCGTGTCACTATGCAGGTCCGAGGGAGCAGCCAGTCTGCATCGGGCGGTCCTCGGTAGTGGCTGCCGGGCTCCCCCCGATGTGGGGCAGGTCGGCCGCTTCGATCGATGGCCGTAGCCGTACGCAGGCTCGCTGTCCGCGAAGCTCTCAGGCCCGTCGGGCCCGGTGAGTCGGTGTGAAGCCCTCTGGTTGCGCGTGACGACGCGAAAAAGCTGAATACCAGAGAGGCTGTACGGACAACGTTATGTCTGTAGCTGAAATTGATGAAGGCGTGTTCGAGTCGACCGCCACTATCGACAACGGGAGCTTCGGCACCCGCACCATCCGTTTCGAGACCGGCCGCCTGGCGCAACAGGCCGCCGGCGCCGTCGTCGCCTACCTCGACGACGAGAACATGCTCCTGTCGGCGACGACCGCCAGCAAGAGCCCCAAGGAACATTTCGACTTCTTCCCGCTGACCGTGGACGTCGAGGAGCGGATGTACGCCGCGGGCCGCATCCCCGGCTCGTTCTTCCGCCGTGAGGGCCGGCCGTCCACCGACGCCATCCTGACCTGCCGGCTCATCGACCGTCCGCTGCGCCCGTCGTTCATCTCGGGGCTTCGCAACGAGATCCAGGTCGTGGTCACGATCCTCAGCCTGAACCCCAACGATCTGTACGACGTGCTGGCGATCAACGCCGCGTCCGCCTCCACCCAGATCAGCGGGTTGCCGTTCTCCGGCCCCATCGGGGGCGTGCGGGTGGCGCTGATCGACGGCACCTGGGTGGCGTTCCCCACCGTCGAGCAGCTCGAGCGCGCCGTGTTCGACATGGTGGTCGCCGGCCGCGTCGTCGGCGAGCACGACGGCCAAGCGGACGTCGCGATCATGATGGTCGAGGCCGAGGCCACCGAGAACGTCATCGAGCTGGTCGAGGGTGGCGCGCAGGCGCCGACGGAAAGCGTTGTGGCCGAGGGGCTGGAGGCGGCGAAGCCGTTCATCGCCACCCTGTGCAAGGCCCAGCAGGAGCTGGCCGACAAGGCCGCCAAGCCCGTCGCTGAGTACCCGACGTTCCCGGACTACCAGGAAGACGTCTACTACTCGGTGGCCTCGGTGGCCACCGACGAGCTGGCCAAGGCCCTGACCATCGGCGGCAAGGCCGAGCGCGACGCGCGCACCGACGAGCTCAAGGCCGAGGTCCTGCAGCGGCTCGCCGAGACGTACTCGGGCCGCGAGAAAGAGGTCAGCGCCGCGTTCCGCTCGCTGACCAAGAAGCTGGTCCGCCAGCGCATTCTCACCGACCACTTCCGCATCGATGGCCGTGGCATCACCGACATCCGCGCGCTGTCGGCCGAGGTGGCCGTCGTCCCGCGGGCGCACGGCAGCGCGCTGTTCGAGCGGGGCGAGACGCAGATCCTGGGTGTCACCACGCTGGACATGGTCAAGATGGCCCAGCAGATCGACTCGCTGGGACCCGAAACGTCCAAGCGGTACATGCACCACTACAACTTCCCGCCGTTCTCCACCGGCGAGACCGGCCGCGTCGGTTCGCCCAAGCGGCGCGAGATCGGGCACGGCGCGCTCGCCGAGCGGGCGCTGATCCCCGTCCTGCCGGGCGTCGAGGAATTCCCGTACGCCATCCGCCAGGTCTCCGAGGCGCTGGGCTCCAACGGCTCGACGTCGATGGGCTCGGTGTGTGCCTCCACGCTGGCGCTGCTCAACGCCGGCGTGCCGCTCAAGGCGCCGGTCGCCGGCATCGCGATGGGGTTGGTCTCCGACGACGTCGAGGTCGACGGCAAGACCGAGCGGCGCTTCGTGACCCTGACCGACATCCTCGGTGCCGAGGACGCGTTCGGCGACATGGACTTCAAGTGCGCGGGCACCAAGGACTTCGTGACCGCCCTGCAGCTGGACACCAAGCTCGACGGGATTCCGTCGCAGGTGCTCGCGGGTGCGCTGTCCCAGGCCAAAGATGCGCGGCTGACGATCCTCGAGGTCATGGCCGAGGCCATCGACGCGCCCGACGAGATGAGCCCGTACGCCCCGCGGGTGACCACCATCAAGGTCCCGGTCGACAAGATCGGTGAGGTCATCGGCCCCAAGGGCAAGGTCATCAACGCCATCACCGAGGAGACCGGCGCGCAGATCTCCATCGAGGACGACGGCACCGTGTTCGTCGGCGCCACCGACGGGCCCTCGGCACAGGCCGCGATCGACAAGATCAACGCCATCGCCAACCCGCAGCTGCCGACCGTCGGCGAGCGGTTCCTCGGAACCGTGGTCAAGACAACGGATTTCGGCGCGTTCGTGTCGCTGCTGCCGGGTCGGGACGGCTTGGTGCACATCTCCAAGCTCGGCCGGGGCAAGCGGATCGCGAAGGTCGAGGATGTCGTCAACGTCGGCGACAAGCTGCGGGTCGAGATCGCCGACATCGACAAGCGGGGCAAGATCTCCCTGGTCCTGGTCGACGAAGACGCCAACTCGGACAGCACCGCACCCGCGCCCGCAGCGCCGGCCGATGCCGCGACAGCCAGCAGCTGACGAGACCGGAGGGCGCCCGGGTGCGGCGGGCGCCCTGCGGCGGGGCGAGCGCGCCCTCGAGGCCGAACCGGAACACCGCGCCGCGCTGCGCCGCACCACCCTGCCGGGCGGCCTGCGCGTCGTGACCGAACACCTGCCGGCCGTGCATTCGGCGTCGGTCGGCGTGTGGGTGGGGGTCGGGTCGCGCGACGAGGGTGCGACGGTGGCCGGGGCGGCGCACTTCCTCGAACACCTGCTGTTCAAGTCGACCCCGACCCGCACGGCCGTGGACATCGCGCAGGCGATGGACGCCGTCGGCGGGGAGCTTAACGCGTTCACCGCCAAGGAACACACCTGCTATTACGCGCACGTGCTCGACAGCGACCTCGCGCTCGCCGTCGACCTCGTCGCCGACGTGGTGCTCAACGGCCGCTGCGCGGCCGAGGACGTCGAGGTCGAGCGCGACGTCGTCCTCGAAGAGATCGCCATGCGCGACGACGACCCCGAGGACGCGTTGGGCGACATGTTCCTGGGCGCGCTGTTCGGCGACCACCCGGTGGGCCGGCCGGTGATCGGCACCGCGGAATCGGTTTCGGCGATGACGCGGGCCCAGCTGCACTCGTTCCACGTGCGGCGCTACACGCCGGAACGCATGGTCGTCGCGGTCGCCGGCAACGTCGACCACGACCAGGTGGTCAAGCTGGTGCGCGCCCACTTCGGGCCGCACCTGGTGCGGGGGCGGCAGGCGGTCCCCCCGCGCAAGGGTGCCGGACGGGTGCCGGGCCGCCCCGGTCTGGCGCTGGCAAACCGGGACTCCGAACAGGCCCACGTCTCGCTGGGCATCCGCACGCCCGGGCGCACCTGGAAGCACCGCTGGGCGCTGTCGGTGCTGCACACCGCGCTGGGCGGCGGGCTGAGTTCCCGACTGTTCCAGGAGGTGCGCGAATCGCGCGGGCTGGCCTACTCGATCTACTCCGCGACCGACGTTTTCGCGGACAGCGGCGCGCTGTCGGTGTACGCGGCGTGCCTGCCGGAGCGATTCGCCGACGTCATGCGGGTGACCAGTGACGTGCTCGAATCGGTGGGCCGCGACGGCATCACCGAGGCGGAATGCCGGATCGCCAAGGGGTCGTTGCGCGGCGGGCTCGTCCTCGGGCTGGAGGATTCCAGTTCCCGCATGAGCCGCCTGGGCCGCAACGAGCTCAACTACGGCGCGCAGCGCACCATCGAAGAGACCTTGCGGCGGATAGACGAGGTGACCGTCGAGGAGGTGAACGCGGTGGCCCGCCGGTTGCTGGGCCAGCGCTACGGCGCCGCCGTCGTGGGCCCCTATACCTCGAAACGGTCACTGCCCCAACAACTTCGGGCGATGGTAAATTAGCCCGATGGTACTCGGCTTCTGGGACATCATGGTCCCCATCGTCGGCGCTCCGATGGCCGGCGGCGCGGGCACCCCGGCGCTGGCCGCGGCGGTATCGAATGCGGGCGGGCTGGGCTTCATCCCCGCCGGATATATCAGCGCCGAACAGTTCGCCGAAGACGTCACCGCCGCGCGGGCCCTCACCACCGGCCCCCTGGGGGTGAACCTGCTGGTACCCCAGCCCAGTGTGGCGGACTGGGCGGCGCTGGACTTCTACGCCGAAGAGCTCGAAGGGGTCGCCGAGCACTACCAGGTCGAGGTGGGCCGGCCCGAGTTCGGGGACGACGACGACTGGAAACGCAAGCTCGAGGTGGTCGCCGACATGCGCCCGGAGCTGGTGTCGTTCACCTTCGGCGTGCCGTCGCCCGATGTGATCGCGCGGCTCGGCGCGCAGGGCCTGCTGGTGATGGTGACGGTGACGTCGGCCTACGAGGCCGGGATCGCCATCGCCGCCGGCGCCGACAGCCTGGTGGTGCAGGGGCCCAACGCCGGGGGCCACCGCGGCACGTTCGCGCCGGACATGGAGCCCGGAACGGAGTCGCTGCACGACCTGATCGACCGCATCCATCGCACACATCGCGACGTCCCGCTCATCGCCGCCGGCGGGCTGGGCACCGCCGAGGACGTCGCCGGCGTGCTGCGCCGGGGCGCGGTCGCGGCACAGGTCGGCACCGCGCTGCTGCTCAGCGACGAGGCCAACACCCATCGCGCCCAGCGCACCGCGATGAAGAATCCCCTGCACGGCAAGACCATCGTCTCGCGCGCGTTCTCGGGACGGTACGCGCGCGGCCTGGAAAACACCTTCACCCGTCTGCTCAACGACGTTGCGCCGCTCGGCTATCCGGAGGTGCACCAGATGACGCTGCCGATACGGGAGGCGGCGGCCCAGTGGGAGGACCCGAACGGGATGCCCCTGTGGGCGGGGACGTCGTTCCAGAAGGCCGAGTCCGGCCCGGCCGGCGACATCGTCGCCGGTCTCGCCGGATAGCGCCGCGTGCCGAATCTGACGCGACGGCGGATGCTGTCGCTCACCGCAGCCGTCCCCGCGCTCGCGGCGTGCGGGCGTGCACTGGCACAGCCGGACCCGGGCCCGTCCGACCGGCTCGGGGAACTGGAGCGCCAGTACGACGCCTACGTGGGCCTGTTCGCGATCGATCTGGCCAGCGACGCCGCCACGGGACGCAGCGTTGCCCACCGCGACAACGACCCCTTCGCGATGTGCTCGACCTTCAAGGCCTACGTGGCCGCGCGCGTGCTGCAGATGACGCAACGCGGCGAATTGGACTTGCAGCAAGGCTATTTCATCGATCCCGCGGCGCTGTTGCCCAACTCGCCGGTGACCGCGCCGCACGCCGGCGGCACCATGCCGCTGGCACAACTGTGCGCGGCCGCCGTGCAGCGCAGCGACAACGCCGCCGCCAACCTGCTGTTGCGGGCCATCGGCGGGCCCCCTGCCGTCACCGAATTCGCGCGCTCCATCGGCGACGACCGCACCCGGCTGGACCGCTGGGAAACCGACCTCAACTCCGCGATACCGGGCGATCCGCGCGACACCAGCACGCCGCGGGCACTGGGCGTGGGTATCCAAAGCCTGCTCACGGGAACGGTTCTGGCCGAGCCGCAGCGGCGTCAGCTCGAGGACTGGATGCGCGGCAACGTGACCTCGACGATGCGCGCGGGCCTTCCGCCCGGGTGGACCACCGCCGACAAGACCGGCACCGGCGCCTACGGCAGCACCAACGATGTCGGCATCGCCTACGGACCCGACGGCCGGCGCGTGCTGTTATCGCTGATGACGCGTTCGCGGGCGGCAAACCCGGACGCCGACGCGCTGCAGGCGCTGATCGCCGAGGTCACCCGCTCGGTGCTGCCGTGGCTGACCGGCTGAGCCGTCAGGCCAGCACGCTCGCCCGGTCCGTGAACGGCAGGTCGAGGTCGGTGGCCACGCGTTCGCAGAGCAACGCCCCGGCGTGCGTCGAAAGCCCCTTGGCCAGAGCCGGATCCGACTGGCACGCCGCCCGCCACCCGTGGTCGGCGATCTTCAGCACGTACGGCATGGTGGCGTTGGTCAGTGCCACCGTGGACGTCTTGGGCACGGCGCTGGGCATGTTGGCCACGCAGTAGAACAGCGTGTCGTGCACCGCGAACGTCGGGTGGTCGTGGGTGGTGGGGCGGGAGTCCTCGAAGCAGCCGCCCTGGTCGATCGAGATATCCACCAGCACCGCACCGGTCTTCATCTGCGCGACAAGCGAATTCGAGATCAGCGTGGGCGCCTTGCCGCCGGGTACCAGGACGGCGCCGATCACCAGGTCGGCGCGGGTGACCGCGCCCGACAACTCGTACGCCGACGAGTAGCGCGTGCCGATGCGGCCCCCGAACTCGGCGTCGAGCTGCCGGAGCCTGGCGATGTTGAGGTCGAACACCATGACGGTCGCCCCCATGCCGGCGGCCACGCGGGCCGCGTTGTAGCCGGCCGTGCCGGCACCGATGACCACAACGTCCGCGCCCTTGACACCCGGAGCCCCGCCCATCAGCACCCCGCGGCCGCCCTGGGTCTTCATCAGGTGGTAAGCCCCGACCTGGGCGGCGAGTCGGCCGGCGACCTCACTCATCGGGGCCAGCAGCGGCAGGCTGCCGTCGGCGCCCTCGACGGTCTCATAGGCGATTGACGTCGTACCCGAGGTCAGTAGCACACCCGTGCACGCGCGGGACGCGGCCAGGTGCAGATAGGTGAACAGGATCTGGCCACTGCGCAGCAGGCCGTACTCGAAAGGTACCGGCTCCTTGACCTTGAGTAGCAGGTCGGCGCTGGCCCACACCTGTTCAGCGGTGGCCGCCAGTTCGGCGCCCGCCGCCTTGAACTCCTCGTTGGGGATGGCCGACCGTTCACCGGCGCCGGCCTGCACCAGCACCTGGTGTCCGCGGTGGGTCAGTTCGGCGACGCCGGCCGGAGTGATGGCCACCCGGAACTCGTTGTTCTTGGTCTCGGTCGGAACGCCGACGCGCATAGTCGCCCCTTGGCAGTTGAGGTATCCGCTCAAGTGTGAAGAAACCTCGGATCGGCCGCAATCGAACGACGCGGACCGACCTTCCGCGGGTGTTTGCTGGCTATGATCGGCGGATGACCGATCCCTGTGTGGCGGCCACCGTCCACATCGACGCCCGGCCCGACGTGGTGTACGGGCTCGTCACCGACCTGCCGACGCTGGCCTCGCTGGCCGAGGAAGCGGTGTCGATGCAGTGGTGCAAGGGAGATGCGGCGTGCCCGGGCGCCGTCTTCACCGGTCACAACAAGAACGGCGCACGGAGCTGGAAAACCCGATGCACCGTGACGGTCGCCGAACCGGGCCGGAGTTTCGGGTTCGACGTGCGCTACGCCGCCATCCCGGTCGCGCGCTGGCAATACGACATCGAAGACGCCGACGGCGGCTGCCGGGTCACCGAAAGCACCTGGGACCGGCGGCCGGGCTGGTTCCGGACGTTAGCCGGCAAGTCCACCGGCGTTTCCGATCGCGCCGCCGTCAACGCCGAACACATCCGGCTCACCCTGCAGCGGCTCAAGCAGCGCGCCGAGGCCCGATAGCCGCCGGGTCCTATACTTGCGGCACTCGATGGGGGAGGGGCCACGATGTTGACCGTCGGCGAGTGGGCGGCAGGCACGGCCACCGTCACGGCGTCCGACGGCGTGAGCCTGGCCGTTCACCGCTACACCGATTTCGACCCTAAGCGCCCGACCATCGTGGCGATTCACGGTTTTCCCGACAACCACCACGTCTGGGACGGCGTGGCCGCGCACCTGGGCGACCGCTACAACCTGGTGGCCTACGACGTGCGCGGCGCCGGCGAATCGGGCCGCCCCGCAACGCGATCCGGGTACGCGTTCGCGCAACTGGTGGCGGACCTGGGGGCGGTGATCGACAGCCTCGGCGTCGAGCGGGTGCACCTGCTTGCCCACGACTGGGGCTCGATTGCGGCCTGGGCCGCGGTCACCGACGACTCCGTGATGGGGAATGTCGATTCGTTCACCTCGATTTCGGGACCGCACCTGCAGTACGCCGGCGTGTTCCTGCGATCGGCGGGCACTCCGCGCGCGGTGGCTCAGGTCGCGCGACAGCTGGTGTCGTCGGGCTATATCGGGTTTTTCCTGTGCCCGGGCGTCCCGGAATTGTCATTCCGCTCCCGGGTCGGGGTGAAGGTGGTTGAGGCCGCGGAGCGCATCGGCCGGTCGAGCACTCTGAGCCGGCGCGATCGGACGCCGCGTTCCATCGGCGACTATCTCAACGGGCTCAACCTCTACCGGGAGAACATGCCCGCGCCGATGATCTCGCCAGGGTCCCGCCTGCCCGAAACCACCGTCCCGGTCCAGGTCCTGGCGCCGCGCAGGGACATTTTCGTGTCGCCGGCGCTGCAGCGCTTCACCGGCGCGATCCCGTCCCGCGGCAGGGTGGTGTCCATCGAAGGCGGGCACTGGGTGGTCACGTCGCGCCCGGACGTCATAGCGCGGTTGACCGCGGAGTGGGTGGACGAAAATGCCGGCGGTGCAACGGCTCCGGGTGCGGTCACACGCGGACCGCGCGAGGTGCGGGGCGGTCCACGTGACGTGCGGGGCGCGCTGGCGCTCGTCACCGGCGGTGGCGCGGGGATTGGCCGGGCCACCGCGGTGGAACTGGCCCGGCGCGGCGCGCGCAAGGTGCTGATCGTCGACCGGGACCTGGGCGCCGCCCAGGAAACCGCCGACGCGGTCCGCGCCGCCTGCGCCGAGGCCGTGGTCTACCATGCCGACGTCAGCGACGAAAATACGATGAATGACCTTGCGGCACATGTGCTGGCCGAACACGGCGTGGTCGACATCCTGGTCAACAACGCCGGCATCGGGATGGCGGGCCGGTTCCTGGAGACCAGCCCGGAGAACTGGGACGCCATCATCGGAATCAACGTCCGCGGTGTCATCGCCGGCAGCAGGGCGTTCGGCGCGCAGATGGTCGAGCGTGGGCAGGGCGGAACGATCATCAACGTCGCCTCCGCCGCGGCCTTCATCCCGTCGAAGTCGATGGTGGCCTACGGCACCACCAAGGCGGCGGTGCTGGCGTTCAGCGAGGCCCTGCGCGCCGACTTCGCCGACGAGGGCATCGCCGTCACGGCCGTGTGCCCCGGATTCGTCAACACCAACATCGCGAAGAGCACTGTCTACGCCGGGATGACCGCCGAACAGCAGGAGCGCGCACGCGAGAAGGCCGACGCGGCATACCGGCGGCGCAACTTCACGCCGGAGGCCGTCGCCAAGGCGATCGTGAAGGCGGTCCGGACGGGCCCGGCCGTGGTGCCGGTCGCCGCCGAATCCCGGCTCGGGTACGCGATGCGGCGGATCAGCCCGTCGACGATTCGCTTGTTGGCGCGCCTGGACATCCGGCAGTCATAACGACAGCACCGCGGGGCGCGTGAGCCGGTAGCCGACGTGCGGTACCCGGATTCCCGGCAGGGGTTCCCAGGTCAGGGTGCGCCCGTCGGCGCGGAAGTGGTTCTTCTCGTAGAAGCTGCGCGCCTTCGCGTTCTGCTCGGCGCACCACAAGATCACATCGGTCGACGGGCTCCGCCGCAGGACCGTTTCGAGCAGCAGGCCGCCGATCCCGTGCCGTTGGCGGTCGTCGGCGATGTACAGCGCGTCGATCTGGGTGCTGCCCGGCTCGTCGTCGTCGGGCCCGAAGATCGTCACACCGACCGCGCGGCCGCCCGCTTCGGCGATCCACATGCCCCAGCCGGGGCGATTCAGCGTTTGCGGGTAGACGTCGGCGACCCACCGCTTGGGCGGCCCGAGCAAGTTCAGCAGGGGCGAGGTCAGGATGCCGGTCCACGAGCGGCGCCACACCGCGTAGTGCATTTCGGCCACGGCGCCGAGATCGGCCGGCTCGGCCCGCCGGATGCGGATGTCGTCGCTGGAGTTCACGGGTCCCAGGCTAAGGATTGCTAGCCGCCTTTGACCCGCGACTGCTCCAGATAGGCGGCCAGGGCGTTGGTCAGGCCGTGCCGAGCCATGTCCAGATCCGCGTAGGAGCCGAGCTGGCGTTCCGAAACCAGGCCCCGCATCGCACCGGGGATGAGGGCGGCGACCTCGCGCACCCGGTCCGGATCGACGTCCAGCCCGGCGAAGGCGTGCTGGCAGGTCTCCAGCCAGCTCTTGCCCCACGACACCAGTTCGGCGGCGGTGCGCGGGTAGAGGCGTTCCAGTTCGACCGGGTCGCGGGGGAGTGCCGCCCGCAGGTTTTCGATGGCGCGCGAGTCCGGCGCCGCGAGGCCGCGGTAGAGCGTTTCGACGATGGCGCCGACACGCTCTCGCAGCGGCGCGTCCTGCGGTACCGGCGCCGCGAGCGCCTCGATGGTCTGGGCGCGCCGCTCGGCGGTGCGGTGCAGCACCGCGGCCCAGAAGCCGTCGGTGTCGCCGAACTGGTACTGCACCGCCCCCCAGGTCGCGCCGATGTCCTTGGCGATGCGATTGGCCGATACCGAGCCCTGCTCGCCGGAGGCCAGCGACCTGAGCGCGGCCTCGAGCATGCTTTCGCGCGTCGCGTGCCCCCGCCGGTTGGGGCGTCGACCGGCGACCCCGGTATCGGTCACCGTGTGAGCGTAGCAGTTTCATTGAGGGTACTTTGATTTCACGCCGGCGGGACCTATGATTCCTAGGCGTGGAGGACCGCTCGCATGGCTAAGCCGCCGCTGTCGATGAAGCCGACGGGCTGGTTCCAGGTGGCCTGGTCCGACGAGATCGGCGTCGGCGACGTGCATCGGATGAAGTACTTCGGCGAGCAGATGGTCGCCTGGCGGGCCCAATCGGGCGAGCTCACGGTGATGAACGCGTACTGCGAGCACCTCGGCGCGCACCTGGGCTACGGCGGCACGGTGGTCGGCGACGTGCTGCAGTGCCCCTTCCACGGTTGGCAGTGGAGCCGCGAGGGCCGCAACGTCTGCATCCCCTACCAGGACCGCCCCAATCGCGGCAGGCGGATCCGCACCTACCCGGTGGCGGAGCGCAACGCGTCGGTCTACATCTGGCATGACGTCGAGCGCCGCGAGCCGTACTTCGACGCGCCGGACGTCTTCGCCGCCTTCGCCGACGGTAGCGTCGCGGACGGCTACTACCCGCAGCAGCGGTTGTACCGCTCGGGTTTAGAGTTGCACCCGCAGTACGTGCTCGAAAACGGCGTCGACTTCGCGCATTTCAAGTTTGTGCACAAGACGCCCATCGTGCCCGTCTTCACCCGGCACGACTTCGCCGAGCCGGTGTCCTTCGTCGACTTCACCATCACATTCGAGGGCGACGACGGGCAGAAGATCGAGGACGTCAACAGCGGTGTGCAGGCGATCAACGGCGGCTTGGGGATCGCGGTCACCAGGAGCTGGGGCATGGTCGACAACCGGACGATCTCGGCGGTCACGCCGGTGGACGATTCCACCTCCGACGTCCGGTTCATGGTGTACATCGGGCGGGTGGCCGGCAAGGACGCGGCGCGCGCCGAGCGCAAGGCCGACGAGTTCGGCCGCGAGGTGATCCGGCAGTTCGAGCAGGACATCGAGATCTGGCGACACCAGCGCTACTCGGACCCGCCCGCGCTGGCCGCCGACGAGTACGAGGGCTTCACGGCAATTCGCAAGTGGGCCAACCAGTTCTATCCCAGAGAGGCTGACCGGAATTGACTGCACCCGCTCGACCGATCCGCGTGTTCCAGGTCGCCACCGGCAACGTCGGCAAGGAGATGATCAAGCGAATCGCCGACCGGCCCGACCTCGAACTTGTCGGCGTGCACTGCTATTCGCCGGACAAGGTGGGGCGCGATGCCGGTGAACTCGCGGGCATCGAACCGAACGGCGTCCGCGCCACGGGCAGCATCGACGAGATCATCGCGGCCAAGCCCGATGTGCTGACCTTCCACGGCGTGTTCCCCGACGAGGACCTGTACGTCAGGGTGCTCGAGGCCGGGATCAATGTCGTGACCACCGCCGACTGGATCACCGGGTGGCACCGCGACACCAACCATCCGCACCCGTCGGGCAAGCCCGTGAGCCAGCTGCTGCGGGAGGCCTGCGAAAAGGGCGGCGCGACGTTCTACGGCACCGGGATGAACCCGGGCGTGAACCAGATCCTCGGCGTGGTCTGCTCGGCCGACGTCGCCGAAATCGAGAACGTCATCACGATCGAGTCCGTCGACGTGTCCTGCCACCACTCCAAGGACACCTGGATTGAGGTGGGCTACGGCCAGCCGGTCGACGATCCCGAGATCCCGTCCAAGCTGGAGAAGTACACCCGCGTTTTCGCCGACAGCGTGCTGATGATGGCCGACTGCTTCGACCTGCCGCTGGACGAGGTGAAGTTCGGCTACGAGCTTGGCGCCTGCACCAAGGACGTCGACCTTGGCTGGTACGTGCTGCCGAAGGGGTCGTTGGGTGGCAACTACATCAAGTACCAGGGCATGGTCGACGGGGTGCCTCGTGTCGAGACGCATCTGGAGTGGCAGATGACCCCGCACACCGACCCGAGCTGGAACATCAAGGGCTGCTACATCACTCAAATCAAGGGCGACCCCTGCGTGTACAACAAGCACATGATCTTCCCGAAGCCCGGCGTGGACCTTTCCAACCCGGACAACTTCGCCTCGATCGGCATGACCGTGACCGGCATGCCCGCGCTCGCGTCCATCAAGTCGGTGGTGGCCGCGCGTCCGGGACTCATCACCAGCGCCGACCTGCCGCTACGCGGGTTCGCGGGGCGGTTCAAGATCTGAGCCCGCGTCAGGGCGCTTCGTCGTCCTCGACGAAGAGGCGTTCCGGATGGTGATAGTCATTGGTGCGTGCGCCGAGGTCCAAGTGCGGCGGCGGAATCCACTCGGTGTGGCCGTTGGGCAATTTCCTTGTCCGCCAGCCCTCTTCGACGAGTTTGTGAAGCGGCGCGCACGTGAACGTGAGGTTGTCGGCGTCGGTCGATCCGCCGGCGGCCCACCCGGCTACATGGTGGACTTCGCACCAGTAGCCTGGCACGTCACAGCCCGGGTGGGTGCAGCCGCGGTCCTTCGCATAGAGGACGACGCGCTGGTCGGGTGAGGCGACGCGTCTCGTCCGGCCGAGATACAGCGGGCGATCCGAGTGCTCGTCGAACACGACCAAATAATGGTAGGCGTGACTGGCCATCCGGATCAGATCGCGCATCGGCAGCACGGTTCCGCCGCCCGTCACGGCCCGCCCCGCGCCCGATGTCAACTCCTGCAGCGTGGTCGAGACGATGACGGTAACGGGTAAACCGTTGTGCTGGCCGAGCTTTGGATCGCCCAGTTGACCGCGAACGAGGGCGTTGAGCGCATCGTGCTGGCGCTGGGCGTGGCTTCGAGTGTCTCTGCTGGCGTGTTCGTCGCTGGGTACTCCCTGGGTGCAGGGGGTTTCGTCCTCAGGGTTGCACATCCCGGGGGCCGCGAACCGGGCAAGCCAGGCATCGATGTTGGCCCGCAGCTCCGGTGAGGCCACCAGTTTCCCGATGCTCATGCCATCGGCTCGCTGACCGCACCAGGTGAAGCCGCGCTGACGCGCGCGGTCGGCGTCGGAGAACTTGCCGTCCGGGTTGAGCTCCAAGGCGCACCGGTGTGCCGCCTTTTCCAGCTGATCGGGACGCAGCTTGGTCGCCTGCCGTGCCAGGAATCGCTCGGCGCGCGCCACCGTGGCGGCCGGCAGGTCGTTCGGGAGGTCGCGGACGAACGTCTGGATGACCCGGAGGTGTTGCCCGTCGAGCAGGCCGTCGCGCCAGGCCTGCGCGGTCGCCGGCAACTCCGGCGGCAGTTCCTCGCCGGTCAGGGTCAACCGCGTCGACAGCTGCCTGACGTCCCGCAGCCGGCGTGCGGCCTCGGCATTACTGATCCGCAGCCAGTCGGCGACGACCTTGTGAACCGGGCCGCCGACGGCTGAGGGATCCTCGGTGGCGAGCCCGGCGATCACGTCGTAGCTCCAGGCCAGTTGCCGACGGCGCGAGGCTTCCCCGCGTTCCAGCGCGTGCAGGCGAACCACCGGGTCCAGCGCGCCGACGTTCAGCCCGCGGATCAGCGCCTCGGCGGCGTCCAGCGCGTCGAATGCCGCGGCCACCTCCGGCGGCACCTGAATCGAACGCATATGCGAATCATATGGCGCCCACGCGACGCCGGCGACGGGAAAATCGTCGCCTGTGGATAGAAGTCAGACTGTGGACAACGCATCGAACGCTCTCAGATGCGCTGGGAACGTTAGCCTTTCACGTGATGCGGGCCAACAGGTGGGAGGCGATGACGGTCACGTACTGGCGGTCGTAGGTGACCGCGTACCGGAGTCCGGACTCGGCATCGACCACCCGATCGCGCTCGAACCCGTGGACGACGACGGCAGCGGCGGCGTGCGGGCCGAGCGCCAGGATCAGCATCTCCTTGGCCAGCGGGTCCGACGGCGCCACCGCAACCCCGCGAACCCCCGAGTCGGCGAGCGCTTCGGGAAGCTGGTGGCCGAAGATGGCGTAAAAGGGCACCCCGGGCGCCGCCCTCGCGACGCGTCGAAGCCCGGTGTCACTCAACCGCAACCGTTCGTCGTCGGGCAGCACTACGAGGACGATGGACGGGTTCTCGGGTCGCGTGGCGACCACCGAGATATGCCGGGTGAGGGCCTGGATGGTGGACACCAGCGCCTCGCGGGGTTCGGCTCCCGCGGAGACCAGCGTGTCGAACGGAGACCTCTCGGTCGGAATCGAAAACCGTTGCGGAGCGGTTAATTTGAAGTCGCTCCATCTGATCGCCCGCTTCGTCGTCAGCGGCCCGGGATGGCCGAAGCGGTGCCCCTGGCCAAGCGTCGCGCCCCAGGCCAGTGCCCGCTTGCCCTGGTCGCTCGTCTCGACGCCCTCGGCGAGAATGACGGCATTCGAACGTTCCCGGTAGGTCAGCACCGCCGACATCACCTGGGACGCGTGCGTCCGCGAGGTGGACCGGACGAGGTTCATGTCGAGCTTGACGATCTCCGGTCGCAGCACGTCTAGTAGCGGCAGGGAGGCCGAGTTCACGCCGACGTCGTCGAAGGCGACCACCCAGCCGCGCCGGCGGATGGCATTGACCTTCCTGATCAGGGTGCGCGGACGGCTGAGCAGCTGGCGCTCGGTCAGCTCGAAGACCAAGAATATGCGGCGAGCCCTGAGCTCTTCGGACCGTGCGTCGACGGCCTCGCCCGGGAGGTCACAGGACGGATGGGTGTTGACGAACAACATTGCCCCCGAGCCGAAGTTCGACTGCAAGAAGGTATCGAGCGTGGCGGCGATGCACCGCTCGTCGAGTTCCTCGAGGGTTGCGGGCGCCTTGGTCGCGGCGTCGAACACCAGGTCCGGGTCGGGGTTGCCGAGGGTCGGCCATCGGGTCAAGGCCTCGAACCCGACGAGCGCCCCGTCGGGTAACGAGACGATCGGTTGGTAATACGGCGTCGGCGCTAGGCCGAGCGCGTCGGCGATCGCGCGGTCGTCGCCTTCCGACGGTACCTGCTTCGCTCCGGGAACCACCGAATCAGGCATCCATCGCCGTCGTCCCCCTCGATAGGCCCCATCACGGTCGGTCTCCGCGGTCGTCAACCGGCCTCAGTGTAGTGGCGATCTCGCGGTGGGCGCGACGGGCGAGTCGGTGGCGATGGTGAGCGGTGTCGCAGATTACCTATTGGCTCGGACACAGATCGGCGATGGCGTAGCCGACGAGGTCGTCGGCCTGCTGGGCAGTGAGCCCGCGCGCACCCAAGCGGGTGTCCGACCGTTGGAGCGCCAGCGACTCGAGCTGGTCGGGAGTGGCGCCGTAGTAAGACACCTGCTGGCAAAGCTTCTGGCCGACCCGCAACAGAGCGGCATCGCCCCGCCAGCAAGAGTTGGGCGCCGACCGCGCCAAGGGTGATGGCTCGTCCGTAGCGTCCCACGGCGCATTCTCCTGTGCCCAAACGCCCGACAGGGAAGTTCGGCGACCGGATGAATGCCGCAGCAAAGGTTCAGCCGGGCCCCAATTGGGGTTACGTTAACGTGTCCGACTGGGAAACAGCTTCAAAACTCGTTGGAGGTGACTGGTGCCGACCGCCGTCCGACGACGGTGCGCACCGGAGGTGACCGGCCCGAAAGCCCCCGGTCTAGGGTGGGCGTCATGCGAGTAGGCGTGCTGGGAGCCAAGGGGAAAGTGGGCGCGACGATGGTCGCCGCGGTGCGGGATGCCGGGGACCTGGAGTTGTCCGCGGAGGTGGACGCGGGGGACCCGCTGAGCCTGCTGACCGACGGCAACACCGAGGCGGTCATCGACTTCACCCATCCCGACGTGGTGATGGACAACCTGGAGTTTCTGATCAGCAACGGGATTCACGCCGTGGTCGGCACGACCGGCTTCACCGCGGAGCGCCTCCAACGCGTGGAATCGTGGCTGACGGACTCACCGGGCACCGCCGTCCTGATCGCGCCGAACTTCGCGATCGGCGCGGTGCTCTCGATGCAGTTCGCCAAGCAGGCGGCGCGCTTCTTCGAATCGGTCGAGGTGATCGAGTTGCACCACCCGCACAAGGCCGACGCGCCGTCGGGCACCGCCGCCCGCACCGCGAAACTCATCGCCGAGGCCCGAAAGGGCATGCCGCCCAACCCCGACGCCACCAGCACCGGCCTTCCCGGCGCGCGTGGGGCCGACGTCGACGGCGTTCCGGTGCATTCGGTGCGCCTGGCCGGACTGGTCGCCCACCAGGAGATCCTGTTCGGCACCGAGGGGGAGACGCTGACCATCCGCCACGACAGCCTGGACCGCACCTCGTTCGTGCCGGGCGTGTTGCTGGCCGTGCGGCGCATCAAGGAACGCCCTGGCCTCACGGTGGGCCTCGAGCCGCTGCTCGACCTGCAATGAACCGAGCCCTGCGCACCCAGCTGCTGATCGGCTTCCTGTGCGTGGCGATGGTGGTCTACTTCGTGCTGTTGGGGCGCATGGCTTTTGGAATGATCGGTTCCGGCCGGCCCGCCGCCGTGGGGCTCGGTGGGGCCGTGCTGATCATGCCCGTCATCGGGGCGTGGGCGATGGTCGCCACCCTGCGAGCGGGATTCGCGCATCAAAGGCTGGCCCAGCTCATCGCCGAGGACGGCCTGGAGCTCGACACCAGTGCACTGCCGAGGCGCGCGTCGGGCCGCATCGAGCGCGACGCGGCCGACGCGCTGTTCGCTTCGGTGCGCGTGGAGGTGGAGACCCAACCCGACGACTGGCGACGCTGGTACCGGCTGGCCCGCGCCTACGACTACGCGGGGGACCGGCGCCGCGCGCGGGAGGCCATGAAGACGGCCGTTCAGATCCAGGCCGGCAAGTGAGCAAGACACTGCTGGTTGTCCACCACACGCCGTCACCGTCGACCCGCGAGCTCCTCGAGGCGGTGCTCGCCGGGGCCAACGATCCGGAAATCGATGGCGTGGAGGTGATTTCGCGTCCGGCGCTGGCCGCGACGCTGCCGGACATGCTCGACGCCGACGGCTATCTGTTCGGCACCACGGCGAACTTCGGCTACATGTCCGGGGCGCTCAAGCACTTCTTCGACACCGTCTACTACCCGAGCCTCGACCATGTGTCGGGCCGCCCCTACGGCGTGTGGGTGCATGGCAACAACGACACGGTCGGCGCGGCGGCCGCGGTCGGCAGGCTTGCGAGCGGGCTCTCGCTGAGCCAGGCCGCCGACGCGCTGGAGATCACCGGCGCCGTCGACGCGGAGGCGCGTGAACGGGCCTACGAGCTGGGCGGAACGCTGGCAGCGACGCTCATGCAGTGACGCTCACGCAACGACGATTCAGGCGGAGACCGGAATCTCGACCTCGAGCGTGGTGCCGCCGCCCGGCGGGCTGGCGATCCGCATGCGTCCGCCGAGCGCTTCGACACGGTCGATCAGGCCGATGAGGCCGGATCCGTTCCCGATGTCCGCCCCGCCGACGCCGTCGTCGCGAATCGACAGCAGCAGGTCCGGGCCCACGACCGCGTCGATGTCCAGACCCGAGGCGCGGGCGTGCCGTGTCGCGTTCGTCATCGCCTCGGCGACAACGTAATAGGCGGCAACGCCGACCGGCTCCGGGATCGGCCCATCCAGCTGCAGGCGAAGCGTAACCGGAATGGTGCAGCGCCGGGCGAGCGCGTTGAGCGCGGGCCCCAGGCCGCCTTTGGACAGGATCGCCGGATGAATGCCGCGGGCGAGCTCTTGGAGATCGCCGGACGCCGACGTCAGACCGGCCACCGCGTCCGAGATCTGTTCTCGCAGCGACCGGAGTTCCGCCGGCACCCCGGCCTCGACGGAACGCAGCTGCAGCGCAAGTGCGATGAGGCGCTGTTGTGCGCCGTCATGCAGGTCGCGCTCCAGTCGGCGCCGGGCGTCGTCGGCGGCCGCGACGATGCGCGCGCGCGACGCGGTGAGCGCGGCGTGGGCTTCGGCGTTGGCGATGGCGGTGGCGACAAGCTCGGTGAATTCACCGACCCGCTGCTCGGCGTCGGGCGGCAGCGGCCGGCTCGGACCCGACCCTGCGACCGCGACGCCCCACAGCCGGCCCTCGACGACGATCGGGGCGCCGGCGCCGGCGGTCAGCCCGAGGCGCCGGATCAGCGACGCCGCGGTCCCGGCCGCGGCGTCATGGGTGTCCAACCGGACCGGTCGACCGGTGGCGGCCACCATGGCGACAATGTTGTCACCGTCCAACGGCCACCGGCTCCCGACAGGCATGCGAGCCGACTGCCTGGGATCGTCCACGGCGGCGACGAGCGTCGCCGTTTCGTCGGCCTCGTAGCGCCAGAGCGACGCGTTGGCCACGCCGAGACACGTCGCCAGCTCGTGTGCGACCGCTGGGAAGACGTCAGACGCCGGAACCCCGCGCGCGACGAGGGTCGCGACCCGGCGTAGCGCGGCTTGCTGTTCGGCCAGGACGGTGAGCTCCTCGCGGCTCGCCTCGGCCTCCCGCGTGCGCGCTTCCGCGTCGGCGGCGCGCGTTCGCGCCAGGCGCGCCAAGGCGTGTGCGACCAGGGCCACCACCAGGAACACGGCAATGACCACCCAGTCCTGCAGTTCGGTGAATGAGCCGGGGGAATCGGGCCAGCCGCGGAAGTAGTCGTAGGCCAGGGCGCTGACCACCGCGGTGGCGGCCCCGAGCCCGGCACCCCAACCGGTGGCGACGATCAGGACCCCGATCAGATAGATGACGCCGAACGCGTTGCCCGGGGCAAAGGTCTTGAGCGCCAGCATCACAACGGTTTCTGCCGCGATGCAGCCGGCGGCCACGGCAAGCCCCAGCGGTATGGGCGATGGCACCGGCGGCAGCAACCTCGGTCCCAGGCGAGAGATCGTCCACTGCTTGGCTGCGGTCACCCGTCAGCGAGCCTCGAGAAAGGTGATCACCGCGCGCACGCGGCGGTGATCATCGGGGGTTTCGCGCAGGTCGAACTTCGTCATGATGCTGCGGACGTGTTTCTCGACGGTGCCCTCCGTCACCCATAGGCGCCGGGCGATCCCCGCGTTCGAGCGGCCCTCCGCCATCAGGGCGAGCACTTCCTTCTCCCGAGCGCTGAGCAACGCGAGCGGGTCGCTGCGCGTGCGCGCGCCCACCAACTCCTGCACCAGGGCCGGGTCAAGCACGTAGCCGCCGTCGGCGATGCGGCCAAGTGTCTCGAGGAATTCGTCGACGTCAGTGACCCGCGTCTTCAGCAGGTAGCCGACGCCGCGGTCGTTGGCCAACAGTTGCATCGCGTGCTCGACGTCGACGTGCGCCGACAAGATGACCAGCCCGACCTCCGGCATCTCGTCGCGGATGGTCATCGCCGCGTCGAGCCCGTCGGTGGTGTGCGTCGGCGGCATCCGGATATCGACGATCGCCAGCGTGGGCCTCTCGGTGCGGACCACCTCGAGGAGGGCGGCGGCGTCACCGGCCTGGCCCACCACCCGGTAACCCGAACGGTTCAGGAGGCTGGCCAGCCCCTCGCGCAGGAGGACGTCGTCGTCGGCGACGACGACGCGCATGTCCGCGTGCCCTGGCTGCACCTCGACGAGGATTCCTTTCGCGCGACCTACCGGCAGTGACCAGAGTAATTGCAGCTAGCCGGTATCCCCGCGGTGAGGGTGGCGGGGCTGCAAGACGGATGTCAGCGTCGACGACGCGGCATGTCTCCGGCGCGAGCCTGGATCCATGGAGACGACAAACCGATGACCAAGATAGCCCTTGGCGCGGCCATCGCCGTAAGCCTGCTCATCGGCGGAGCCGCTCCGGCCGCTGCCGACCCGAGCGCGTTCGGCACACTCGGCTGCAACTGCCGGACCGCCGCCGCGGGCGGCACCCCGGCACGGCAGGGCGTCGACCGGGGAATCGCCGACGGCCTCGCCGCGGTCGCCACACGGCCGCACTGAGAGCGGCCGCGAGCCACTCGAGGAGTCGCCGTCGACGGCGAAGCCCCCCTCGGGCATGATGGCGGAATCCTCGACCGCCTAGGACAGGAGGACCGGGCGTGCCTCCCGTGATCGAAATCCCGCGCGGCGACAACCCCTTTGCCACGACGGGCGTCTCGCGTAACGCCGCCGGTGTTCCGCGCTACGACACACTGCCGGACACGTTGCTGGACATGCTCGCCGAGCAGGTCGCGCGGCGGCCGGAGGCCGAGGCGGTGGTCGAGTTGGGCACCGGCCGATTGAGCTACCGCCAGCTGTGGGACCGCGCCGCCCGGGTCGCCGGCGGGCTGCGCGCCGGCGGTGTCAAACCGGGGGACCGGGTCGCGGTGCGGTACCCGGCGGGGATCGACTGGGTGCTGGCCTTCTGGGGCATCGTGATGGCCGGAAGCGTCGCGGTGGCGGTGAACACGCGGTCCGCGCGGCCCGAGGTCGAGTTCGTGCTCGACGACTCCGGTGCGCACGTGGACCTGGCCGCCGGCACGCCGCTGCCCGACGGAGCGCCGTACGTCGCCGAGGGCCTCGGCCGCGCCGACGTGGCCGCGCTGTTCTACACGTCGGGCACCACCGGCCACCCGAAGGGGGTGCCGACGACCCACGAGGCGTTCGTCACCAACACCGAGAATTCGGTGCGCTGCCTGGGAGTGCCCCGCGACCTGGGCGAGGGAATGCGCACCCTGATCTCGGTGCCGCTGTTCCACGTCACGGGCTGCAATACACAGCTTTTGGTGGCGGCCCGCGTCGGGGGAGCGTCGGTGATCATGCCCCAGCTCAACCTCGACGAGCTGATCGCCGCCATCCCGCAGGAACGGGTCTCCAACGTGGTGACCGTTCCCGCGGTCTATTCGCTACTGCTGCGGCACAAGGGCTTCCGGGACGCCGACGTGTCCGGGGTGCGCTGGGTCGGCTACGGCGGGGCGCCGATCGCCCCGTCGCTGGTGCGCTCGGTCAAGGAGGCTTTCCCGCATGCCACCGTCTTCAACGGCTACGGCATGACCGAGACCGCCTCGCTGATGACGGTGCTGCCCGACCGCGATGCGCTCGGACACGCCGACTCGGTCGGATTCGCCGTCCCATCGGTGGACCTCGGACTGATCCCGTTCGGCGACGACCGCACCGAGGGGGAACTCGTGGTGCGCGGCGCGAACGTCACCGCCGGTTACTGGAACCGCCCCGAGGCGACCGCAGCCACCATCGTGGACGGCTGGCTGCACACCGGCGATGTAGTGCGGGTGGACGGCGCCGGCCGGGTCCACATCATCGATCGGCTCAAGGACATCATCAACCGGGGCGGTGAAAATGTCTCGAGCGTCGAGGTGGAAGCCGTGCTGCTCGCGGCGCCCCACGTCGCCGACGCCTGCGTGCTGGCGGTTCCGGACGAGGTCATGGGTGAGAAGGTCGGTGCCGTATTGTTTGGCGGCGCCGACGAAGTCGACGTGACCGCCGTGCTCGACCACTGCCGCGAGCGGCTCGCCGACTTTAAGGTTCCGCAGTACGTCACGGTGGTCGACGCCGCGCTGCCCCGCAACGCTGGCGGCAAGCTGCTCAAGGGCAGGCTCCGCGACCAGGTGCAGTGGGGCGACCCGCTCCCATGAGCTCGACCCTGCTGATCGCCAACCGCGGCGAGATCGCGCTCCGAATCATCCGCACCGCAACAGAATTGGGCTTGCCGACCGTCGCCGTCTACGCCGAGGACGACGCCGATAGCCCCCACGTGCACGTGGCCGACGAGGCCATCGGTCTGCCCGCCGCCGGCCCCAGGGCCTACCTCGACCCGGCGGCGCTGTTGGCGGCGGCCGAAAAGTCCGGCGCTGAACTCATCCACCCCGGCTACGGATTCCTCAGCGAGGACGCCGCGTTCGCCCGCGCGTGCTTCGCCGCCGGTCGCACCTTCGTGGGGCCGAACGCCGACGTGCTCGACATGCTCGGCAACAAGTCCGCGGCCCGCGCCGCGGCGGTCGCCGCCGGCCTCCCGGTGCTGCCCGCGACCGAAGGCCCGAGCTCGGCCGCCGACGTCGAGGCGTTCCTCGCCGCCCAGAGCGGGCCCATCATGATCAAGGCGCTCGCCGGCGGCGGTGGCCGCGGCATGCGGAAGGTGGTGAGCGCGGAGCAGATCGACACGGCATACCGGCAGTGCGCCGCAGAGGCCCAGCTCGGCTTCGGCGACCCGGCGCTGTTCGCCGAGGCTGTCCTCGACGCCGCGCGGCACATCGAAGTGCAGGTGGTCGCCGCCCCGGCGGGACACCAGACGCACGCGCTGGCCCTGGGCGACCGCGACTGCAGCATCCAGCGGCGATACCAGAAGCTCGTCGAGATCGCTCCCGCGCAAGGGCTTTCGGACAAATTGCGCCGAGAGCTGCACCAGGCCGCCGCACGGCTGTGCGCCCGCGTCGGCCTGCGCGGTCTGGCCACCGTCGAATTCCTGGTGTCCGGAGAGAAATTCGTCTTCCTCGAGGTCAATCCGCGGATCCAGGTCGAGCACACCGTCACCGAGGAGACCACCGGCACAGACCTGGTGGCCGTTCAACTGGCCATCGCCCGGGGCGCGTCCTACTACCAGCTCGGCCTGCCAGCGGGAACCGCGTCCGACGGAACCGAGGTCATCGGCGAGCCGGCGGCGCACCGGGGCATCGCGATTCAGGCCCGGGTCAACGCCGAGACCCTCGGCGCCGACGGGACCGTCGCGCCCGCCGCGGGCACCCTGACGGTGTTCTCGCCGCCGACCGGCCCCGGCGTGCGGGTGGACACCTACGGCCGAACGGGCCTGGCCCCCAACCCGCTGTACGACTCGCTGCTGGCCAAGGTGATCACCCATGTGCGCGGCGGGTCGTTCCCTGCGGCGCTGCGCAAGGCGCGGACCGCCCTGCGTGAGTTCGGCATCGAAGGGGTCGGCACCAACATCGCGTTCCTGCGAGAGTTGCTGAGCGCCGGCGAGGTCGAGTCGGGCTGGGTCACGACCGACTTCCTGGACGGGCAGATCGCCGAGCTGGCCGGGACGGCGTTGTCCCACCAGCGGGAGACGCATGTGGCGGCGGTCGAGCTGTATCCGGGCGAGGAAGCGCTGCGCGCGCACCTGGCCGGCACCGTGGTCGAGGTGGCGGCCGAGGGAACCGAGTTCGGCGCCGGCGCCCCACTCGTGGTCCTCGAGGCGATGAAGATGCAGCACGTGCTGGCGGCGCCGGACGCGCTGCGGACGGTCCGCCGCCTGGTTGCGGTGGGCCAGGTCGTCGGCACGGGCGACCCGCTGCTGGTCTTCGCCCGCACCGGCGCCGACGCCGACGGCGGACCGCACTCCGCCGCGACGGATCTCGACCGGCCCCGCGCCGACCTCGACGAAGTGCGGGAGCGCCACCTGCGCACCCTCGACGAGGGCCGTGGCGCCGCCGTGACGAAGCGGCACGGGCAGGGCCGGCGCACCGCCCGGGAGAACATCGCCGACCTGATCGACGCTGGCAGCCTCGTCGAGTACGGCGCGCTGGCCATCGCCGCGCAACGCAGCCGCCGCTCCGAAGACGACCTGATCGCCAACACTCCGGCCGACGGCCTGGTCGCGGGCCTGGCCACCATCGGCGCCGAGCGGTTCGGGCGTGCCGCCGCCGAGACGGTCGTGGTGTCCTACGACTACACCGTGCTGGCCGGAACCCAGGGCATGCGCAACCATGCCAAGACCGACCGGGTCTTCGATCTGGCGGCCCGAAAGCGCGTGCCGGTGGTGCTGTTCGCCGAGGGTGGGGGCGGCCGGCCCGGGGACACCGACGTCGGCGGGGCGGCCGGGCTCGACGTGCCGACCTTCCGCATGCTGGCCGGCCTGCGCGGCGAGGTCCCCCTCGTGGCGGTGGTCTCGGGCCGGTGTTTCGCCGGCAACGCCGCGCTGGCCGGGGTGTGCGACGTCATCATCGCGACGCCGGACGCCAACATCGGCATGGGTGGACCGGCGATGATCGAGGGCGGCGGCCTCGGGAAATACCCGCCGGAGGCCATCGGGCCCATCGACGTCCAGCGCCGCAACGGCGTGGTGAGCCTGGTTGCCCGCGACGAGGCGCACGCCGTCTCGCTGGCCAAGCGCTATCTCTCGTATTTCCAGGGCGCGCTCGACCACTGGGCGGCGCCCGACCCGCGAATTGCCCGACACGTGGTGCCGCAGAACAGGTTACGCGCGTACGACGTGCACCGGGCGATCGAGTCGATCGTCGACGTGGGGTCGGCCCTGGAACTGCGGCCCGATTACGGCGTCGGCATCGTCACGGCGCTGGTGCGCGTGGAGGGCCGCGCGTACGGGCTGATTGCCAACAGCACCCACCACCTGGGCGGCGCGATCGACGCCGAGGCCGCCGACAAGGCCGGCGACTTCCTCGCCCTGTGCGAGTCGTTTCGGCTGCCCGTGATCTCGCTGTGCGATACCCCAGGGTTCATGGTCGGGCCGGACGCGGAAAAGGACGCGGCGGTTCGGCGGTTCGGCCGGCTGTTCGTCCTGGGCGCCCAGCTGACCGTCCCGCTGGGCATGATCATCCTGCGCAAGGGCTACGGCCTCGGGGCGATGGCGATGGCCGGCGGGTCCTTCCGCGCGCCGCAGTTCACGGTCGCCTGGCCGACGGGAGAGATCGGCGGCATGGGCCTGGAAGGCGCCGTGCGGCTTGGATTCAGCAAGGAGCTGGCCGCCGTGGCCGACCCGTCCGAACGGCAGGACCTGTTCGACAAACTCGTCGCGGCGGCCTACGACCACGGCAAGGCGCTGCGCTCGGCCACCACGTTCGAACTCGACGACGTGATCGACCCGGCCGACTCCCGGACGTGGATCGCCAGGCTGCCCGGAGTCGGCGGGCCGAACTAGTCAGGCGTGGCCGGAGCCGCAGCCGACGCCGGGCAGGCAGCCCTGGCCGCCGGGAATGCCGCCGGGGCCGGCGTTCTGCCCGCCGGAGCCGCAGCCGACGCCCGGGATGCAGCCCTGGCCGCCGGGACCGCCGCCGGGCCCCTGGTTCTGGCCTCCCGAGCCGCAGTTGCCGTTGGGGTCGCAGCCCCCGCCGCCGGGATCGTCCTTGAAGACCACGTGCGTCGGCGCCGCGGTCGGGGCGCCGGTGAAGGCGACGGAACCGGTCACGGCCATCGGCGCGAGCGTTAGCGCCGCCGCGGCCGCCCCGCCCACCACCAGCCTTTTGATGAGGGTTAATTTCACTGACATGACGGTCGCATACCACGTGTACGCACGAGTAAACATCTCCGCATCGCGGCCACCGAAAGCAACGGAAGGCGCACGACGATGAACCCTCTGGACCTCACCGGCCGCACCGCGATCATCACCGGCGCCTCCCGCGGAATCGGGCTGGCGATCGCCCAGCAGCTGGCCGCCAGCGGCGCCGACGTGGTGCTCACCGCACGCAAGCAGGAGGCGGCCGACGAAGCGGCGGCGCAGGTGGGCGAGAAGGCGGTGGGAGTCGGCGCGCACGCGGTCGACGAGGACGCCGCCCGGCGCTGCGTGGACCTCACCCTCGAGCGGTTTGGCCGCGTCGACATCCTGGTCAACAATGCGGGCACCAACCCGGCCTACGGCCCGCTGATCGACCAGGACCACGCCCGCTTCACCAAGATCTTCGACGTCAACCTGTGGGCCCCGCTCCTGTGGACGTCGCTCGTCGTCAAGTCCTGGATGGGCCAGCACGGCGGGTCGGTGGTCAACACCGCTTCGATCGGTGGCATGCACCAGTCGCCGGCCATGGGGATGTACAACGCCACCAAGGCCGCACTGATCCACGTGACCAAGCAACTGGCGCTGGAACTTTCGCCGAAGGTCCGGGTCAACGCGATCGCCCCCGGCGTCGTGCGCACCAAGCTGGCCGAGGCGCTGTGGAAGGACCACGAGGATCCGCTGGCCTCGACGATCGCCCTCGGCCGCATCGGCGAGCCCATCGACGTGGCCAACGCGGTCGCCTTCCTGGTTTCCGACGCGGCGAGCTGGATCACCGGCGAGACGATGGTCATCGACGGCGGTCTCCTGCTGGGCCCGGCGCAGGGTTTCCAGGCTCGGGCGGACGGCGCGCAGTGAACACGGCCGACCTGGACGCCCGGGTCAAGGCGCTGCTCGACGAGCACGACCCCGCGACCACCGATCCGCGGGATTTCCTGGGCGCGCAATACGATGCGGGACTCGCCTGGGTGCACCTACCTGCCGGCTTCGGCGGGCTCGGCCTGCCGCGTGCCGCCCAGGAGGGCGTCGACGCGCAACTGGCCGCCGCGGGCGCGCCGGTGGGCGGCACCGTGAAGAACTTCATCGGGATGGGCATGGCGGCGCCGACCATCGCCGCCTTCGGCACCGACGAGCAGAAGCGAAGGTTTCTGCGCCCGCTGTTCACCGGCGAACACGTTTACTGTCAGTTGTTCAGCGAGCCGGGTGCGGGGTCCGACCTCGCCGGGGTGGCCACCCGGGCGGTCCGCGACGGTGACGAGTGGATCGTCAACGGCCAGAAGGTATGGACGTCGATGGCGCAGCACGCGCAGATGGCCATCCTGGTCGCCCGGACCGACCCGGCGGTGCCCAAACACGCCGGCCTGACGTACTTCCTCTGCGACATGACGCAGCCCGGTGTCGACGTCCGGCCGCTGCGCCAGATCACCGGCGAGGCGGAGTTCAACGAGGTGTTCCTCACCGACGTCCGCGTGCCCGACGCGAACCGGCTGGGGCCCGAGGGCGGCGGCTGGCGCGTCGCGACCACCACGCTCAACAACGAGCGCGTCGCGATCGGCGCCCGGACGGGCGCCCCGCGCGAAGGCGGCATAATCGGCAAGGTCGCCGAAGCGTGGCGGGACGACCCGCAACTCCGCGATCCCGCCATGCATGACGAGTTGATGCGCCTGTGGGTGGACGCAGAGGTGCTCCGGCTGGCCGGTGAGCGGCTGGCGCAGCAGGCCAGCGTCGGGCAGCCGGGCCCCGAGGGCGCCGGCATGAAGGTCGCGTTCGCCCGGCTGGCGCAGGCGGTTTCGGGCTTCGACATCGAGCTGCACGCCGAGTCCGGGCTGCGCTACGACGACTGGACGATGCGCAGGACCGAGGTCGTCGACCTGATCGGGCGCGAGCCCGGCTACCGGTATCTGCGGGCGCGCGGCAACTCGATCGAGGGCGGAACCTCGGAGATCCTGCGCAACACCATCTCCGAGCGGATCCTCGGCCTGCCGGGCGAACACCGCGTCGACAAGGACGTCGCCTGGAAGGACCTGAACCGATGACCGTTGGCGACCTGCTGTACTCCGACACCGAGGAAGCGCTGCGGGACAGCGTTTCTCAGCTGTTCGCCGACCGCTGCCCGCCGGAGTCGGTGCTGCGCGCCTACGACCCGGAGCCGCAGGACTTTTCGGCCGTCTGGCGAACGCTCGCCGCGGAGCTCGGCGTGGCGGGGCTGTTGGTTCCCGAGGAGCTCGGCGGCGCCGGTGCCGGCGCGCGCGAGGCTGCGGTCGTGATGGAGGAGATCGGCAGGGCCGTCGCGCCCGTGCCCTACCTGTCCAGCGCGGTCCTGGCCACGGTGGCGCTGCTGCACGCGGGTGACACCGAGACCGTGCCCGCGCTGGCGCGCGGGGAGCTGACCGCCGCGCTGGCGGTGCCGCTGTCCACCGCTCCCGACGCCCCCGTGCCGGCGGTGAGCGCCGGTGCGGACGGCCTGACCGGATCGGTCACCAGCGTCGCCGGCGCGCTCGAAGCCGACGTGCTGGTCGTGCCCGTCACCGGGCCCGACGGTCTCGAATTGCACACCGTCGCCCGCGCCGCGGTTGGTGTGCAGGTGATGCCGGTGGTCGCCCTGGACATGACGAGACCCCTTGCGGACGTGCGGTTTTCGGGAGTGACGTCAACGCGGGTGGGACCGGCCGAGGGGCCGATCGCCGCCGCGCTGGAGACGGGTGCGGCCCTGCTTGCGTCGGAGCAGCTCGGCGTGGCGCGATGGTGCCTCGATACGACGTTGTCGTACGTCAAGCAGCGCAAGCAGTTCGGCCGCCTGATCGGCTCGTACCAGGCGATCAAGCACCGGCTGGCCGACCTGTGGTTCGAGGTGGGCGCGGCCACCGCGGCCGCCCGGTACGCGGCGGACGCGTGCGCACGCGGGGACGACGCGGCCGTCGCCGCGGCCGTCGCCCAGGCCTACTGCAGCGGCGTCGCCGTGCACGCCGCCGAGGAATGCGTGCAGCTGCACGGCGGCATCGGCATGACGTGGGAATATCCGGCGCACCTGTACCTCAAGCGGGCCAAGAGCGACCAGCTCGCCCTCGGTACCGCCTACCGGCACCGCGCCAGGCTGGCTGAGCTGGTCGAACTTCCGGCCGACTAGCCGGGCGTGTCGGGCATGCGCGTGGTGTTGTCGACGTACGACTCGCGCGGCGGCGTGGAACCTTTGCTCGGGCTCGCGCTGGCACTGCGCGACCTCGGCGCCGAGGCCTGCGTGTGCGCGCCTCCCGACGAGGAGTTCGCGGACAGGCTGGCCGGTGTGGGCGTGCCGCTGGTGCCCACCGGGGAGCCGGTGCGCTCGGTGGTGTCCGGGCCGCCGCCGACGGAGGCCGAGCTGCGCGGGCACGTGGACGATGTGGTGGCCGCGCAATTCGAGACCGTCGCCGCCGCGGCGCGCGGATGTGACGCCCTCGTGGCGACCGGCCTGGTGTGGGTCGCGGCCGGGGTGCGGTCGGTGGCCCAGCAGCTGGGCGTCCGCTACGCGTACGCCAGCTACCATCCGACCTTCCTGCCATCACCCCACCACCCGCCGCCCACGCATCCGGGTTGGCCGTTCGCCGACAATCGCACGCTGTGGGAGTCCGACGCGCGCAACGTGAATGCGCTGTTCGCCGCGACGCTCAACCGCCACCGCGCGGCGTCGCACCTGCCGCCGGTGAACAACGTCCGTGACTACGCGTTCACCGATCGACCCTGGCTCGCGGCCGACCCGACCCTGGCCCCGTGGCACCGGCCGTCGGAGCTCGACGTCGTCCAGACCGGCGCGTGGCTCGCCCCGGACGAACGACTGCTCCCGGACGATCTGCTCGCGTTCCTGGACGCCGGGACACCGCCGGTCTACGTCGGCTTCGGCAGCATGACGCTGCGCGGCGCCGGGGACATCGGCAGGCTGGCCGTCGAGGCGGTCCGCGCGCGGGGGCGGCGCGTCCTCGTCGCACACGGGTGGGCCGGCCTGGGCCCGATCGACGACCGCGGCGACTGCTTCGCCGTCGGCGAGGTCAACCAGCAGGCGCTGTTCGCCAGGGTAGCCGCCGTCGTGCATCACGGCGGGGCGGGCACCACGACGACGGCGGCGCTGGCGGGCGCGCCCCAGGTGGTGATCCCGCAGGGGGCGGACCAGCTGTACTGGGCCGGCCGGGTGACCGAGCTCGGCATCGGCACCTGGTACGACGGGCGCACCGCGACCGTCCAGACGCTGTCGGCCGCACTCGAGGTGGCGCTGCATTCCGGCACGCGGGCGCGGGCGGCGGCCCTTGCGGGCGCGATCAGCACCGACGGGGCGGCCGTGGCGGCCCGGCTGCTGCTGGACGAGGCCGGCGGCCAGCAGCCGCCGCCGTCAGCGCGGTAGCGCCGCCGCGAAGACCTCCGTCATCGCCTGCCAATGCCGCTCCGCCGCGTCGGCGTCGTAGGGGCCGTTGTCTGGGACGGCAAACCCGTGGCCCGCCGAATACCACTCGATGGTGTGCGTCACCCCGGCCGCCGTCAGCGCCTTGTCCAGCCGCTCGGCGTGGTCGGCGGTGAACGACGCGTCGTTCTGGGCGCCGCCCACGTACACCGTCGCGCTGATCCGGTCGGCCAGCAGGTGCGGGCTGTCTTCGGTGTCGCTCACCAGGCCACCGCCGTGGAAGGACGCCGCCGCGGCCACCTGGTCCGGCAAACGCCCCGCCACCACCAGCGACGTCCGGCCGCCCATGCAATAGCCGCAGACGCCGAATCGGTGTCCCGAAACCTCGGGACGCCCGGCCAGGTAGTCGAAGAAGGCGCCGGCGTCGGTGGCCATCCTGTCCGGCGTGACGTCGCCGACCATCCCGAACAGCCGCTTGCGCTCCGGCGCGTCGCCGAAGACGGTCGCCATGTCGAAGGGGGCCCAGTCGCCGCTGCGGTAGTACACGTCGGGAAGCAGCACGGCGTAACCGAAACTCGCCAGCTTGGCGGCCATCTCGTCGAAAGTGTCACGGACGCCGCCGGCGTCGCAGTACATGACGACTCCCGGCCAGGGGCCGGTGCCGTCGGGGGTGAACAGCCGGACGGGACAGCGGCCGTCGGCGGTGGTGATCGTGTCGGTGATCTTCGGCATGGACTCCGTTCTACTCGTAACATTGGCGCGCCGCGTCGACCCGCCGGGCCCGGCTTCGCCGCGCTTGCGATCGACGGGAGCCGGTGGCGTCGACCCGCCGCGCCCGGCTTCGCCGCGCTTGCGATCGACGGGAGCCGGTGGCGTCGACCCGCCGCGCCCGGCTTCGCCGCGCTTGCGATCGACGCGGGCTAAGCTGGCCGGGTGCCGATCACCCCGCCGGTTCCCGCGCCCTACGAGGACCTGCTGCGCATGGTGCTCGAGCGAGGCACGGCGAAATCCGACCGCACCGGCACGGGAACCCGCAGCCTGTTCGGCCAGCAATTGCGCTACGACCTGTCGGCCGGCTTCCCGCTGATCACCAGCAAGAAGGTGCACTTCAAGTCCGTCGTGTACGAACTGCTGTGGTTCCTGCGCGGGGATTCCAACGTCGGCTGGCTGCGGGAACACGGCGTCACCATCTGGGACGAATGGGCAAGCCCCGCAGGAGATCTCGGACCCGTCTACGGCGTGCAATGGCGCTCCTGGCCCACGCCGTCGGGCGAGCACATCGACCAGATCAGCGCCGCGCTGCACTTGTTGCGCACCGACCCCGACTCGCGGCGCATCATCGTGTCGGCATGGAACGTCGGTGACATTCCGCGGATGGCGCTCCCGCCGTGCCACGCGTTCTTCCAGTTCTACGTGGCCGGCGGCCGGCTGAGCTGCCAGCTCTACCAGCGCAGCGCCGACCTGTTCCTCGGCGTCCCCTTCAACATCGCCAGCTACGCGCTGCTCACCCACATGATGGCCGCGCAGGCCGGCCTCGATGTCGGCGAGTTCGTCTGGACCGGCGGCGACTGTCACATCTACGACAACCACGTCGAACAGGTGCGGCTGCAACTCACCCGCGAGCCCAGGCCGTATCCCGAACTCGTTCTGGCCCAACGCGATTCGATCTTCGACTACACTTATGACGACGTCGTCGTCAAGAACTACGACCCGCACCCGGCGATCAAAGCCCCCGTCGCTGTATGACGCGGGCGACGGACGTGGGCCTGGTTTGGGCTCAGTCGACGTCCGGTGTCATCGGCCGCGGGGGGGACATCCCGTGGCACGTGCCCGAGGACTTGGCCCGCTTCAAGCAGGTCACCATGGGTCACACGGTGGTCATGGGCCGGCGCACGTGGGAGTCGTTGCCGGCCAACGTCCGCCCGCTGCCGGGCCGCAGGAACTTGGTGCTGTCCCGGCAGGCCGACTTCAGCGCCGACGGGGCCGAGGTGCTGCCCTCACTTGAGCGTGCGCTGACCGACCCGGAGGCGTGGGTGATCGGCGGTCAACAGATCTACCTGCTGGCGCTTCCGCACGCCAGCCGCTGCGAGGTGACCGAGATCGACATCGAGCTGACGCGCGACGACGACGATGCGCTGGCCCCGGTGCTCGACGAGGCGTGGGCGGGTGAGACGGGGGAGTGGCAGGTCAGCCGCACGGGGCTGCGCTACCGCTTTCACAGCTATCGTCGGCGCTGAGCGCTGCCCTGCGGGCCGACGGCGGGTGCTGACATACTCGGACCCGGGGGTCGGTCTCGTCGGTTGTATAGCGAATTTCTAGGAGGGGGGCATATGGCAGTGATCACCGAACCCGCAAAGACGTTCTCGCGCAAGTTCTTGGGCTACGACCCGGCCGCGGTGGAGTCGCACATCGAGGTGCTGACCACCAAACAGAAGCTGCTGCTCGACGACGTCGAGAGCCTGCGCGCCCGGCTCAAGGACTCCGGCGACGAGGTGGCGGCGCTGCGCAAGGAGGTCGCCGTCCTCACCGATACCTCGCCCACGCCCCACGCGATGCAGCAACGGATGGCCAAGATGCTTCGCCGCGCGGTCGACGAGGTGGCCGAGATGCAGGCCGAGGCTCGGGCCGAGGCGGATGCGCTGGTCGCGGCGGCCGAGGTCGACGCCGAGGCCGAGCAACGAAAGTCCAGGGAGCTGCTGGCCGACATGGCCGAGCAACTGAAGGCGCTGAAGGCCGAGTACGAGGAAACCAAGAAGAACCAGGACGACGAGCTGGCCGGTCTGCGCGCCGAAACCCAGTCCTCGATCAAGGAGGCGCGGCAGGAAGCCCAGCGGGAGCGCGATCAGCTCCTCGCCGACGCCAGGCAAGAAGCCGATCACTACCGGGACGAGGCCCGGCGTGCGGTCGATGAGGCAGCCCAGCAACGAATCAAGGTGCTCGAGCAACTGATGGGCGTCTACCGCGACCTGGAACCGGTTCCGGCCGCCCTGGAATCGGCATACCAACAACGAAAGAACGCGCCCGATGCGGGCCGCGAAGCGAACGGTGTCGTGCCGCTGGAGCGCAAAGTCAGCGCGGGGTGAGCGGTCGCTCCCGACCGGCGACCGGTATTGTCGGTCCGTGCCGGCCCGTAATCTCAGGCTGACCGCCGCGCAGGCCCGGCGGATAGCCGTTGCGGCGCAAGGTTTTACCGAACCGCGGCCCGGTGGCGCGATCACCCGCGCGCACCTGCGCCGGCTGATCTCGAGAATTCAGGTGCTGCAACTGGATTCGGTTTCGGTAGCGGTCCGCGCCCACTACGCGCCGGTGTTCAGCCGGCTCGGCCCGTACGACCGCGACGTGGTCGACCGCGCCGCGTGGGGCCCGCGCTCGGCGCGGCTGCTGGCCGAATACTGGGCCCACGAGGCCGCCCTGGTCGCCGTCGACGACTGGCCGCTGTTGCGGTGGCGCATGCGCCAGTACCGGCACGGCCGGTGGGGCACCCACATCGTCAAGGCCAACCCGCGGCTGGTCGACGACGTCGTCGCCGCCGTCGCCGAACTCGGGCCCAGCACCGCGGGCCAGATCGAGGCGCACCTGGCGGCCGAGCCGCGGCGGAAGAAGGGCGCGTGGTGGAACCGGAGCGACACCAAGTGGGTCGCCGAGGCGCTGTTCGCCGCGGGGGTGCTGACCACGGCCACCCGGGTGGGCTTCGCGCGCCACTACGACCTGGTGGAACGGGTGCTGCCGGCCGAGGTGCTGGCCCGGCAGGTCGACAACGACGAGGCCGTGCGCGCCCTCACGCTGCGTGCCGCCACCGCGCTGGGCGTGGGCACCGAGGCCGACATCCGCGACTACTTCCGGCTGTCGGCGCAACAGACCAAGCCGGCCATCGCCGATCTGCTGGCCGCCGGCGCGATCGAGCGGGTCGACGTCGACGGCTGGTCCGCGCCGGCGTACCTGCGGGCGGGGCGGACGGTGCCGCGCGCCGACCGTGGCACCGCGCTGCTGTGCCCGTTCGATCCGCTGATCTTCTTCCGTCCCCGGGTCGAGCGGCTGTTCGGCTTCCACTACCGCATCGAGATCTACACCCCGGCGCACCAGCGCCGCTACGGGTACTACGTGTGGCCGCTGCTGCTCGACGGCCACCTGGTGGCGCGAGTCGACCTCAAGGCCGACCGGGCCGCCAACGTCCTGCAGGTGGTGGGCGCCTTCGGCGAACCCGACGCCCCGCCGGGGCGGGTCGCCGCGGCGCTGGCCGGCGAACTCGAGTCCATGGCGGCGTGGCTGGGCCTCGGCGGCTTCGATGTCTCCGACCGCGGTGACCTGGCCGGGGAGCTCCGCGCGGCCGCGCGGCGGGCCGGCTGATGTCCGCCGGCAACGAACTCGAGGACACGCTGTGGAAGGCGGCCAACAAGCTGCGGGGGTCGTTGCCGGCCGGCCAGTACAAGGACGTCATCCTCGGGCTGGTGTTCCTCAAGTACGCCTCCGACGTGCACTGGAAGTCGTTGGCGGACAGGGCCGGTTCGCGCGACGTCGGGAGGTTCGCCGACGAGGCGATGGACGCGCTGATGGCCTCGAACCCATCGCTGTCGGACATGATGCCGCGGTCCTATGCGGGTCTCGATCCGGGGCGGCTCGGGGAGCTAGTGCGGCTGCTCGACGACGCGCGACTGGGCGGGCGGGGCGCCCGCGCGGCGGGGGACCTGATGGGCGAGGTTTACGAATACTTCCTGGGCAACTTCGCGCGCGCCGAAGGCAGGCGGGGGGGTGAATTCTTCACCCCGCTGGGGGTCGTGCGGATGATCGTCGAAGTCCTCGAGCCGGCGCGCGGCCGGGTGTACGACCCGTGCTGCGGATCGGGCGGGATGTTCGTCCAGACCGAGAACTTCATCAGCCAGCAGCGTGGCGCACGGTCGGCCGTCGGGCTGTACGGGCAGGAGAGCGTCGAGCAGACGTGGCGGATGGCCAAGATGAACCTCGCCGTGCACGGCATCGACAACGCCGGGTTGGGGGACCGCTGGGCCGACACCTTCGCCGACGACCAGCACGCCGGCACGCAGATGGACTACGTCATGGCCAATCCGCCGTTCAACATCAGGGACTGGGCCCGCGACGAACGAGACCCGCGCTGGCGCTTCGGTGTTCCGCCCGCCCGCAACGCCAATTACGCGTGGATTCAGCACATCCTGTCGAAATTGGCCCCGGGCGGTGAGGCCGGCGTGGTGATGGCCAACGGGTCGATGTCGTCGAACTGGGCCGGGGAGGGCGACATTCGGGCGCGCATCGTCGAAGCGGACCTGGTGTCGTGCATGGTGGCGCTGCCCGGGCAGCTGTTCCGCAGCACCTCCATCCCGGTGTGTCTGTGGTTCTTCGCCATGGCCAAGGGCGACCGATCGGGGCAGGTGCTCTTCGTCGACGGGCGCGAGCTCGGCCACCTCGTCGACCGCGCCGAGCGCGCGCTGGGCGGCGACGACGTCGCCCGAGTCGGCGACACTTACCACGCGTGGCGCGGATCGGCGTCTGCCGCCGCCAAAGGGATTGGCTACGAGGATGTCCCGGGTTTTTGCCGGTCGGTGTCGGTGGACGAGATCAGGGCGTCCGGCTATCTGCTGACGCCGGGCTGGTACGTAGGCGCGCCCACGATCGAGGCCCACGGTGAGCCGGCCGGGGCCAGGATCGCGCGGCTCACCGGTGACCTGCTGGCGGCGCTCGACGAATCGGCGCGGCTGGAGAAGGTGGTGCGCGACCACCTGGAGGGTCTGCGGTGACGACCACGCTCGGCGACCACCTCCACTTCAGCAGCGGGAGAGCCCTGCCGCGCAAGGAGTCGACCGGGCCCTTTCGCGTCTACGGGGCCAACGGGCCGATCGGGTATGCCGCGCAGCGCAACGCGAGCGGGCCGCTCATCGTGCTCGGCCGCGTCGGAACCTATTGCGGCAGCGTGCACTACTGCGAATCCGACGTGTGGGTCACCGACAACGCGCTGGTGTGCCGGGCGACCGACCCGCGCGAGACGCGGTATTGGTATTACGCGCTGCGTGCGTGCCGCTTGGGCGAGGTGCGATCGGGCTCGGGGCAGCCGCTGCTCAACCAGGCCACCCTGCGCGGCGTCGCGGCACCCGGCGTCCCGGCGCGCGAACGGCGCCGGATCGCCGAACTGCTCGGCGCCCTCGACGACAAGATCGCCGCCGACGAACGTGTGATCGCCGCCGCCGAGGCGTTGATGGTCGCGACCGCAGAAACGGTGCCGGAGTGCGTGCCGCTGTCCGCCCTGGCGAGTACGTCCACGGCTTTAGTGGAACCCGGCGGGTTCGGCGAGGTCGTCGCGCACTTCAGCCTGCCGGCGTTCGACGACGGCGCGACGCCGCGGGTGGTGGCCGGCGCCACGGTGCGCAGCGGCAAGTTCCTGCTGACCGGGCCGTGCGTCCTGGTTGCGAAGCTGAATCCGCGAATTCCGCGGATCTGGAACGTGGTGCGGCTGCCCACCGGGATGGCGCTGGCCAGCACGGAGTTCGTGGTGCTGACCCCCACCGGGGTGGACACGTCGGCGTTGTGGTCGGCGGTGCGGCAGCCCGAGGTCTCCGCGGGGCTGCGGCGGCGGGTCGCCGGGACGTCGGGCAGCCACCAGCGCGTCCGGCTGGCCGACCTGATGGCGACCCCGGTGCGCGACGTGCGCCGGCTGTCGGGCGAGGCGTCGCGGAGCATCGGTGCGCTCGGCGCGCTGTGCCACGCTCACCGCGAAGAATGCGTGCGGCTGGCCACGCTCCGCGACACCCTGGTCCCGCTGCTGTTCTCCGGTGAAGTTCGGGTCACCGACGCGGAGGCCTCCGGCACGCTTTAGGGTGAGCGCCGTGGCCGAGACCGCGCCGCTACGCGTGCAACTGATCGCCAAGACCGAGTTCCTGGCGCCGCCCGAGGTGCCCTGGACCACCGACGCCGACGGGGGCTCGGCGTTGGTCGAGTTCGCCGGCCGCGCCTGCTACCAGAGCTGGTCGAAGCCCAATCCCCGCACCGCGACTAACGCCAGCTACATCAAGCACATCATCGACGTCGGGCACTTTTCGGTACTCGAACACGCGAGCGCCTCGTTCTACATCACCGGCATCTCGCGGTCCTGCACCCACGAGCTCATCCGGCATCGGCATTTCTCCTACTCACAGCTCTCGCAGCGCTACGTGCCGGAGGGGAGTTCGCAGATCGTCGTGCCGCCGGGCATGGACGACGACGCGGAGCTGCGGCGGATCCTCGCCGACGCCGCCGACGCCAGCCGCGCCACCTACGCCGAGCTGCTGGCCAGGCTGGAGGCGAAGTTCGCCGACCAACCCAACGCCGTGCTGCGGCGCAAGCAGGCGCGTCAGGCCGCCCGCGCCGTCCTGCCCAACGCCACCGAAACCCGCATCGTCGTGACCGGCAACTATCGCGCCTGGCGGCACTTCATCGCGATGCGTGCCAGCGAGCACGCGGACGTCGAGATCCGCCGTCTCGCCATCGAATGCCTGCGCCAGCTCGCGGCGGTGGCGCCCGCGGTGTTCGCGGACTTCGAAATCGTCACCCTGGCCGACGGCACCGAGGTCGCCACGAGCCCGCTGGCCACCGAGGCCTGATCGGGGCGCCCGGGCGTCGCGCGGCGGCTCGCCCCTCGCCGGTGCTACGGCCGCCACGCGCGCCGGCATGACGCGCGCTCGTGCGGATGCCAAACCGGTTGCCGGGGCCAGGTAACCTGAACAGTGTGAGCACGGTCGGATTCGATGTCCCCGCACGGTTGGGCACCCTGCTGACCGCGATGGTGACACCGTTCAGCGCCGATGGCTCCCTGGACACCGCCGCCGCGGCGCGGCTGGCGACCCACCTGGTCGACGCCGGCTGCGACGGCCTGGTGCTATCCGGGACCACCGGGGAGTCACCGACCACCACCGACGACGAGAAGCGCGAGCTGCTGCGCGTCGTGCTCGAGGCCGTGGGCGATCGGGCCCGCATCATCGCCGGCGCCGGCACCTACGACACCGCTCACAGCATCCGGCTGGCCAGGGCCGCCGCCGCCGAGGGCGCCCACGGACTCCTGGTGGTCACGCCGTACTACTCGCGGCCGCCGCAGTCCGGGCTGTTCGCGCACTTCAGCGCCGTCGCGGACGCGACCGAGCTGCCGGTGCTGCTCTACGACATTCCGCCGCGGTCTGTGGTGCCGATCCTCCCCGAGACCATCCGCGCCCTGGCCGACCACCCGAACATCGTGGGAATCAAGGACGCGAAGGGCGACCTGCACGCCGGCGGGCAGCTGATGGCGGAGACGGGACTGGCCTACTACTCCGGCGATGACGCACTGAACCTGCCCTGGCTGGTGATGGGCGCCACCGGATTCATCAGCGTCATCTCGCATGTGGCGGTCGGTCAGCTCCGGGACCTGTTGTCGGCGTTCGGCTCCGGTGACATCGCCACCGCGCGCAAGATCAACGTCAACCTCGCGCCGCTGTGCAACGCGATGGGCCGCCTGGGCGGGGTGACCATGTCGAAGGCCGGCCTGCGGCTGCAAGGCGTCGACGTGGGTGACCCCAGGCTGCCCCAAATGCCCGCCACCCCGGCGCAGATCGACGAGCTTGCTGCCGATATGCGCGCGGCCTCGGCTCTGAGGTGAGCAGGGCGTGAGGCACAGCGTGGTCGACCGATGGACGTAGACCTCGCTCCACCGGGCCCGCTGGCTCCCGGCGGACTGCGTGTCACCGCCCTGGGCGGCATCAGCGAGATCGGCCGCAACATGACGGTTTTCGAGCATCTCGGCCGGCTGTTGATCATCGACTGTGGGGTCATGTTCCCCACCCACGACGAGCCCGGCGTCGACCTGATCCTGCCGGACCTGCGCCACGTCGAGGACCGGCTCGACGATGTCGAGGCGCTGGTGCTGACCCACGCCCACGAAGACCACATCGGGGCCATCCCGTTCCTCCTGCGGCTGCGGCCGGACATCCCCGTCGTCGGCTCGAAGTTCACCCTGGCGCTGGTGGCGGCCAAGTGCCGCGAGTACCGCATCAAGCCGGCCTTCGTCGAGGTCGCGGAGGGGCAGCGGACCACCCACGGCGTCTTTCAGTGCCAATACTTCGCCGTCAACCATTCGATCCCCGACGCGCTGGCCATCGCGGTCCACACCGGCGCGGGAACCGTCCTGCATACCGGCGACATCAAGCTCGACCAGCTGCCGCTCGACGGTCGCCCCACGGACCTGCCCGGCATGTCGCGGCTCGGCGATGCCGGCGTGGACCTGTTCCTGTGCGACTCCACCAACGCCGAGGTCCCCGGTGTCGGGCCCTCGGAGAGCGAAGTCGGCCCCAGCCTGCATCGGCTGATCCGGGGCGCCGACGGCCGCGTCATCGTCGCGTGCTTCGCCTCCAATGTCGACCGGGTACAGCAGATCATCGACGCCGCGGTCGCGCTGGGCCGGCGGGTGTCATTCGTCGGGCGATCGATGGTGCGCAACATGGCCATCGCCCGGGACCTGGGTTTTCTGCGCGTGGACGACGCGGACCTGATCGACATCGGGGCGGCCGAGATGATGGCACCCGAGCGGGTCGTCCTGATCACGACGGGCACCCAGGGTGAGCCTATGTCGGCGTTGTCGCGGATGTCGCGCGGCGAGCATCGCAGCATCACCCTGACGTCGAACGATCTCATCATCCTGTCGTCCTCCCTGATCCCCGGCAACGAGGAGGCCGTGTACGGGGTCATCGACTCGCTGGCCAAGATCGGCGCCCGTGTGGTCACCAATCAGCAGGTGCGGGTGCACGTTTCGGGGCACGCCTACGCCGGCGAGCTGCTGTTCCTCTACAACGGGGTGCGGCCGCGGAACGTGATGCCGGTGCACGGCACCTGGCGGATGCTGCGGGCCAACGCCCAGCTGGCGGCGCGCGCCGGCGTGCCCGAGGAGTCGATCGTGCTGGCCGAGAACGGCGTCAGCGTCGATCTGCTCGCCGGCCGCGTCTCGATCGCGGGCGCGGTGCCGGTCGGCAAGATGTTCGTCGACGGACTGATCACCGGTGACGTCGGCGACATCACGCTGGGGGAGCGGCTCATCCTGTCGTCGGGCTTCGTGGCGGTCACCGTGGTGGTCGCTCGCGGCACCGGACGCCCGGTCGCGGCGCCGCAGCTGCATTCCCGCGGGTTCTCCGAGGACCCCAAGGCACTCGAGCCCGCCATGCGCAAGGTCGAGGCTGAGCTGGAAGTGCTTGCCGCGGAACAGGTCACCGAGCCGACGCGCATCGCGCAGGCGGTGCGCCGCACGGTCGGCAAGTGGGTGGGCGAAACCTATCGCCGCCAGCCGATGATCGTGCCGACCGTCATTGAGGTCTGAGGCGATCGTGAGCGCGGCGGAGCTGGGCGAAGCGGGTCGCCGCATTGAGGTCTGAGGCGATCGTGAGCGCGGCGGAGTATTAAGGGCCCGCGAAACATAAGCGGCTGCGTCGCTTTTCGGCGTGTCGTCGCAATACTTTATGTGTCGTGGTCGTGGTCGTGGTCGTGGTCGTGGTCGTGGTGGCTGGGCCACGCGTGACGCTGGCTAGACTTTCTCGGCGTATGCCGACCATTCCAGTTGGGAGGCCTTGAGCTCGCGGCCGGTCGGGGCGACATAGCGCCGAACGAGGTCGTCGGGCCCGGCCTGCTCGACCAACCGCCAGCCGTAGGGGGCGATGAAGTCGGCGACCTCGTCGGGCTGCAACCCGAAACGCCACAGCTGGCGAACGCTCCGATACAGCGTGCGGGTGCCGTACAGGTTGGTCCCGTCGATGAAATCCCGGCGCACGTAGGTGAATACCAGCTGGCTGCCCGGAGCGGTCGCGCGCAGCCCCTCCAGGGTCCGGCGGACGGTCGCCTCGGTCAGGTACTGGGTGACGCCCTCACAGATGAAGAAGGCGCGGTAGTCGGTGTGATAACCGTGCTCGGCCAGCGAGGTCAGCACGTCGTCGCGCTCGAGATCGAGCGCCACCAGCCGCACCGACAGGGGCGGGCCCCCCAGCACCCGTCGGACGGTCTGCACCTTCCTGGCGATGTTGACCGGCAGGTCCACCTCGAAGACCGGCATACGGACCTGGCGCGTCAGCAGGTAGGGGCGGGTGTCCAGGCCGGCGCCGAGGATCACCACCGCGTCGATGTCCTCGAGCGCCCCGGCCAGCTTGTCGCCAATGAATCGCTTGCGGCAGGCCATGTTCGCCCACAGCCCGCGACCGGACCACTCCGATCCGCGAATCATCAGCCGGCGTAGGGGCGTCGAGCGGGTCGCCGTGACCAGCCATCGCAGCGGGGCGGGCAGGAACAACTCGGCGAGGTCGTCATCGAGCAGCCGCCGGTCCGGCGGCTCGTTCTGTTCGACGGCCGTCAGCACCATCGGACCGAAAGCCTTCTGCGCCACTGAATTTCGCGCCATGGGCTACTTCTTGTTCAGGAAGCCCGCGTCCACCGGCAAGGCGACGCCGGTGATGTAGCGGGCCTGGTCGGACACCAGCCACGCGACCGCGTTCGCGATGTCTTCGGGTGTAAGCACCTGCACCGGCAACGCGTTGCCCATGTCCGGCGGCGACTCGGACTCGGCGATCAGCCCGGCGAGCCACTGGCGGGTGAACTCGTTGTTGATCATCGGCGTGTCGACACCCGACGGATGTATCGAATTGACCCGAATATTGTGCTGGGCAAGCAGATTGGCGTAGACCCGCATCAGCCCGACCACGCCGTGCTTCGCGGCGACGTAGCCGATGGAGCCGGC
This sequence comes from Mycobacterium sp. 050134, assembly GCF_036409085.1. Lineage (NCBI taxonomy): Bacteria > Bacillati > Actinomycetota > Actinomycetes > Mycobacteriales > Mycobacteriaceae > Mycobacterium > Mycobacterium sp. 050134. Next base: position 82,391 of record NZ_JAZGLV010000005.1, on the reverse strand, counting down.
ATCGGCGCTGCCGATGCCGGACAGCCCCGCCGCCGAACTGGTGAGCACGATCGACCCGCCAGTGCCCTGCGAGACCAGGGTCGGGATGGCGGCCTCCACGGTGTAATGGACGCCGCTGAGGTTCACGTCGATGACGTCGCGCCAGCCCTCGGATCCCGACTGCATGGGGGCAATGCCGGCGTTGGCGACGACGATGTCCAGGCGGCCGAACTGGTCGAGGCCCGCCCGCAGCGCGGACGCCAGCGAGGCGGCATCGCGGACGTCGGCGCGCGCGGCGACGATCCGCGCGCCGGTGTCCTCGACCAGCTTGACCGTGGCCGCCAGGTCCTCGGGCGTGGCCGGCGGGTAGGGCACGCTGGCGATCCGGTCGCAGAGGTCGATCGCGATGATGTCGGCCCCGTCGGCGGCCAACCGCACGGCGTGTGCGCGGCCCTGGCCGCGCGCCGCCCCAGTGATGAAGGCGACCCGGCCGCTGAGCGGGCCTTCCGCCGGCCGACCCATCAGCGCCGCAGCTGTCCCTTGTCCGGGTCGCCCGCCGGGATGGGCTCCAGCATCTTGATGTCGGGCGCCCCTGCGAGGTGCTCGCCGGCCGCGGTGAACATCTTGGTGACCGCGGGCGCGCCACTGTGCGTCTTGAGCGCTTCGGGGTCGGCCCACTGTTCCACGAACACAAAGGTGTCGCCCGTCTGGTGCAGCGAATACAGCTGGCACCCGGGCTCGTCGTGCACCTCTTCCACCGCGCGGGTGAGGATGTCGCGGACGGTGTCGACCGATTCGGGCTTGACGGTCAGGGTGGCGACGACGACGACGGGCATGCTAGGGCCTCCTGGTGGCTCCGGGGGTGGGTGACGGCAGCACTTCTCGCACCGGGTGCCACCCTACTCACGGCGTTTCGACCGCCCGGTGACGTGGGTCACGTTGAGGCAACGGTTACCAGTGTGGCGTGTGGTGCTGATGATGTCGATGCGACTACCCTTGCCGACATGGCTAACAAGACCGCCGCCCGCTCCGCGACCCGAACGAGCAGGTCAAAGGCCACTTCCAAGGCCGCCCCGCGCGGCGGGTCCCGCGGCGCGCGGCCGGCGCCGCCCCGCAGGAAGCCGGGCCGACCCGCCAAGCGCCGCAACCGGTCGCTTCTGGTCGCCACCGGAGTGACCTGCGGGCGCGCCCTGCGCGCCACCTGGCTGATGGCGGCCAAGGGCACGGGCGGCGCCGCCCGGTCGATCGGGCGGGCCCACGACATCGAGCCCGGACATCGCCGGGACGGGATCGCGCTGGCGCTGCTCGGGGTGTCGGTGATCGTCGCCGCAAGCTCGTGGTTCCAGGCCGCCCGGCCGATCGGCGCCTGGGTCGACACCGTGCTGCGGACATTCATCGGCGCGGGCGTGCTGGTGCTCCCGCTGGCCACCGCCGCCGTCGCGGTCGCACTGATGCGGACCGAACCCAATCCCGAGGCGCGGCCGCGGCTGATCCTGGGCGCCAGCCTGATCGCGTGCTCGGCCCTGGGGCTGCGTCACCTGTGGTCCGGATCGCCGGAGGACCCGGAGGCCCGGCGCCGCGCCGCCGGGTTCATCGGCTTCGCCATCGGCGGTCCGCTGTCCGACGGGCTGACACCCTGGATCGCCGCGCCCCTACTGTTCATCGGCTTCATGTTCGGGCTGCTGCTCCTCACCGGGACCACGATCCGCGAGGTGCCCGACGCGGTGCGCGCCATGTTCGAAACCCGGCCGTTCCGCAGGGACGACGAAGACGGCTACGACGACTACTTCGAGGGCGACGAGGCGGACACCGAGGAGGTCGTGGCCTCCGAGGCGGGGCAGGACTTTTCCGACGGGTACTACGACGCGCCCGTCGACGACCCGCCGGCGGCCTGGCCGTCGGCCGGGCCCGACCCGCTCGACGAGGCGCTGGTCGACGACCTCCCCACCGTCCCCGAGCCTCCTGCCAAGCGCCGTCGCGCGTCGCGGAAGGAGGAGGCCAAGGAGACACCGCCGCTCGACCGCGTCGTCGAGGGCCCGTACACCCTGCCGTCGCTGAACCTCCTGGTCGCCGGCGACCCGCCCAAGAAGCGCAGCGCCGCCAACACCGTCATGTCCGACGCCATCAGCGAGGTGCTCACCCAGTTCAAGGTCGACGCCGCCGTCACCGGCTGCACCCGCGGCCCCACCGTCACCCGGTACGAGGTCGAGCTGGGCCCCGGCGTCAAGGTCGAGAAGATCACCGCCCTGCAGAAGAACATCGCCTACGCGGTGGCCACCGAGAGCGTCCGGATGCTGGCCCCGATCCCCGGCAAGTCCGCCGTCGGCATCGAGGTACCCAACACCGATCGGGAAACGGTGCGGCTGGCCGACGTGCTCACCGCCCCGTCGACCCGCCGCGACCACCACCCGCTGGTGATCGGGCTGGGTAAAAACATTGAAGGGGACTTCATCTCGGCGAATCTGGCCAAGATGCCGCACCTGCTGGTTGCCGGCTCCACCGGATCCGGCAAGTCCAGCTTCGTCAACTCCATGCTGGTGTCGCTGCTGACCCGGGCCACCCCGGAGGAGGTCAGGATGATCCTGATCGACCCGAAGATGGTGGAACTCACACCCTACGAAGGCATTCCGCACCTGATCACGCCCATCATCACCCAGCCGAAGAAGGCGGCGGCCGCGCTGGCGTGGCTGGTCGAGGAGATGGAGCAGCGCTACCAGGACATGCAGGCGTCGCGGGTGCGCCACATCGACGACTTCAACGAGAAGGTGCGTTCGGGTGCCATCACCGCGCCGCTGGGCAGCCAGCGCGAATACCGGCCGTACCCCTACGTCGTGGCGATCGTCGACGAGCTGGCCGACCTCATGATGACCGCCCCGCGCGACGTCGAGGACGCCATCGTGCGGATCACCCAGAAGGCCCGCGCGGCCGGCATCCACCTGGTGCTGGCCACCCAGCGGCCCTCGGTGGACGTCGTCACCGGGCTGATCAAGACCAACGTGCCGTCCCGGCTGGCGTTCGCGACGTCGTCGCTCACCGACAGCCGCGTGATCCTCGATCAGGCGGGCGCGGAGAAGCTGATCGGGATGGGCGACGGCCTGTTCCTCCCGATGGGCGCGGGCAAGCCGATCCGGCTGCAGGGCGCCTACATCACCGACGAGGAGATCCAGGCCGTCGTCGCCGCGTGCAAGGACCAGGCCGAGCCCGAGTACACCGATGGCGTCACCACCGCCAAGCCCACCGGCGAACGCGCCGACGTCGACCCCGACATCGGCGACGACATGGACGTCTTCCTGCAGGCCGTCGAGCTGGTGGTGTCGAGCCAGTTCGGCTCCACCTCGATGCTGCAGCGCAAGCTGCGCGTCGGCTTCGCCAAGGCCGGCCGGCTGATGGACCTCATGGAGACCCGCGGCATCGTCGGGCCCAGCGAGGGCTCGAAGGCGCGCGAGGTGCTGGTCAAGCCCGACGAGCTGGCGGGCACGCTGGCGCTGATCCGCGGCGGCAGCGACGCCGTCGGGAGCGACTCCGAGTAGCGCCGAGCAGACGCAAAACTCCATATTTGCCCGGCGTGTCGCCGGCTTTTGCGTCTGCTCGCGCTTAGAGCACCAGCAGCATCCGGGAGTTGCCGAGGATGTTCGGCTTGACGTAGCTGAGGTCGAGGAACTCGGCGACGCCGATGTCGTAGGACCGGCACATCTCCTCGAACACCTCGGCGGTGACGGGGGTGCCCTCGATCTCGGTGAACCCGTGTTTGCCGAAGAACTCGGTCTCGAAGGTCAGCACGAACAACCGCTCCAGCTGCAGCTCGCGGGCGACCTCGAGGAGCCGGCTGACGATCGCGTGGCCGACACCTCGGCCCGTCATCGCCGGGTCGACGGCCACCGTGCGAATCTCGCCGAGGTCGGACCACAACACGTGCAGCGCCCCGCAGCCGACCACCTTGCCGTCACTCTCGGCCACCCAGAATTCCTGCACGGCCTCGTACAGCGTCACGAGGTTCTTCTCCAGCAGGATCTTCCCCGCGTACGTGTCGACGAGGTGCTTGATCGCCGGCACGTCGGACGCTCTCGCGCGCCGGACGACCGGCCGATGATCCCCAGGGCTTTCGGTCACGGATAACAGTATCGGCATCGGGGACGGTCACGCTGGTCACCCGTTATTCTGTTGCGGTGTCGGGGCAGCCGGAAACACCAGGCCACGCCCGCATCGCCAACCTTGCCAACGTCCTGACTCTGTTGCGCCTGGTGCTCGTTCCGATCTTCCTGCTCGCGCTGTTCGCCGCGGACGGCCACCAGATCGCCTTCCGCATCCTGGCGTTCCTGATCTTCGCGGTGGCCGCCATCACCGACCGGCTGGACGGGTTGCTGGCCCGCAACTACGGCATGGCCACCGAATTCGGCGCCTTCGTCGATCCCATCGCGGACAAGACCCTGATCGGGTCGGCCCTGGTCGGGCTCTCGATGCTCGGTGAACTGCCCTGGTGGATCACGGTGCTGATCATGAGCCGCGAGGTCGGGGTGACGCTGCTGCGTCTTGCCGTCATCCGCCGCGGGGTGATTCCCGCCAGCTGGGGCGGCAAGCTCAAGACGGTGGTGCAGTCCCTTGCGATCGGCTTGTTCATCCTGCCGCTGTCCGGGCCGGTTCGGGTGGTGGCGTCGGTGGTGATGGCGGCCGCGATCCTCCTGACGGTCGTCACCGGCATCGACTACGTGGCCCAGACGTTCAGGAGTGTCCGGCAGGTCCGGCCGCCGACGGGCGGCTGAGCCGTCCGGCAAATTTCGAACTAAGTGCCGGCGCGGAACGGGAACCAACCCCACGGCCGTCGGCGTTCAACGTATTAGCGCCTGCTGATTCCCCGTGCTGAGCAGGGCTGATAGGACGAAGGAGAGCAGGATGCCGCCATTGGTGCGCGAGGTGATCGGTGACGTGCTGCGCCGGGCGCGGATGTCGCAAGGCCGAACGCTGCGTGAGGTGTCCGATTCGGCGCGGGTGAGTCTCGGCTATCTGTCGGAGGTGGAGCGCGGTCGCAAGGAGCCCTCGAGCGAGTTGCTCAACGCGATCTGCGATGCGCTGGAGGTCCCGCTGTCGTCGGTCCTCACCCACGCGGGCGAGCGGATGGCCGACGAGGAACGCGCCGCGTTCAGCGCGCAGTCCGGCGGCGCCCGCGGTGCGAGCATCGACGTCAGCACCAAGGTGGTCATCCCGCCGGTCGCGCCGCTCGCGGTGGCCTGAGCGCGCGACACGATCCCGGGCAAGGGGTGGGGCGATGGTCGCCGACCCGATAAATTGAGCGACAGAACCGGCGCAACACCCGGGCGTACCGGCCCTACAGACAAGCGAAGGTGGACCTGACCCATGGCCAATCCGTTCGTCAAGGCGTGGAAGTACCTGATGGCGCTGTTCAATTCCAGGATTGACGAGTACGCCGACCCCAAGGTCCAGATCCAGCAGGCCATCGAGGAGGCCCAGCGCACCCACCAGGCCCTCACCCAGCAGGCGGCGCAGGTGATCGGCAACCAGCGGCAACTCGAGATGCGTCTCAACCGCCAGCTGGCCGACATCGAGAAGCTGCAGGTCAACGTGCGGCAGGCGCTGACGCTCGCCGACCAGGCCACCTCCGCCGGGGACGCCGCCAAGGCCACCGAGTACAACAACGCCGCCGAAGCGTTCGCCGCCCAGCTGGTGACGGCGGAGCAGGGCGTGGAAGACCTCAAGACGCTGCACGACCAGGCGTTGCAGGCCGCCGCCCAGGCCAAGCGGGCGGTCGAGCAGAACGCGATGGTGCTGCAGCAGAAGATCGCCGAGCGGACCAAGCTGCTCAGCCAGCTCGAGCAGGCGAAGATGCAGGAGCAGGTCAGCGCGTCGCTGCGGTCGATGAGCGAGATCGCCGCTCCGGGGAACACCCCGAGCCTCGACGAGGTCCGCGACAAGATCGAGCGGCGCTACGCCAACGCCGTGGGCGCGGCGGAGCTGGCCCAGGGGTCGGTGCAGGGCCGCATGCTGGAGGTGCAGCAGGCCAGCGTCCAGATGGCCGGCCATTCCCGTCTCGAGCAGATCCGCGCCTCGATGCGCGGTGAGGCGCTGCCGGCCGGCGGCTCGGCCGCCGCGCCGCCCGCCCCGGCGCCCGCCGAGCCCGCCGGCGGAGCGGTCAACGAGAAGCCGTTTGGGCAGTAGTACGGCAGACTGTTTCTCATGGCGGTCAACTCGGCGCAGCGTGGGCCCTGGCGCTCCCTAGTGCGCTGGAGCTTGGACAGCGCGGCCGACGTTTTCACCCTGGCCGCCCAGAAGCTGAACGCGGCGACCGACCCGCGGGCGCGGCTGCTCCGCCGTCGCCGCCGGGCGCTGCGGTGGGGGCTGGTCTTCGCCGTCGGGTGCGTGTTCTGGGCGGCGGTGACGATCCTGCTGGCTGCTTGGGGCTGGTTCGCGCTGCTGCTGGAGATCACCGGCGCCGTCGCCGTCGTGATGGCCGTCCCGGCGACGCTGCTGCTGATCCGCTACCGCTGGCTGCGCTCCGAGCCCCTGCCGGTCCCGCGGGCCACAACCACCCGCCGGCTGCCTCCGCCCGGGTCGGCGGCGCGGCCCGCGATGTACGCGCTGGGCGCGTCCGAGCGGGGCTTTGTCTCGCTGCTGGGCGTGCTGGAGCGGGGCTCGATGCTGCCGGCGGATGAGATCCGCGACCTGAGCGCGGCGGCCACCCGGACGTCGGCGGCGATGGCGGCCACCGCCGCCGAGGTGGTGTCGATGGAACGGGCGGTGCAGGACTCCGACTCGGCGCGCGCCTACCTGGTGCCCACCATCAACGCGTTCACCGCCCAATTGAGCTCCGGGGTGCGTCAATACAACGAGATGGTCACCGCGGCAGCGCATCTGGTGTCCTCGGCCAACGGCGGCGGCCCGGCCGCGCCGCAGCAGCACTACCGCGCCGAGCTGGCGGGTGCGACGGATCGGCTGCTCGGGTGGGCGCAGGCGTTCGACGAACTCGGCGGGTTGCCGCAGGGCGCCTGAAGAGCGCCGGCGCCTAGAACGACGCCCTGAGCGACGGCACCACCAGACCGGCGAAGCCCCGCGCGGTCGCCTTCAGCATGTCGAAGAAGTCGAAGTAATCGCGCCACAGCGTGATTCGCCCGTCGTGCACCTCGAACACGCCGCACACCCAGAACTGAATCCGCAGCGGTCCGAAGATCAGCGCGTCCGTCCGTTCGGTGAGCACCGCGGCGCCGTCGGCGGCGGCCCGGTGGATCTTCACCTCGAAGGCGGCGCGCCCGTCCATCTGTCGGAACAGCTTCATGGCTCTGGCGCGCCCGTGGATCGTCGGCAGGCCGACGTTCTCGTAGACGAGGTTGTCGTCCAGTGCGGCGTCGGCGGCGTCGTAATCCGCGTCCTGCAGGGCGTTCAGAAAGCCTTCGACGACGCGCGTGTTCGTCACCGCCGTCCCAGTCACCTCGGTCATGGCTGCCAGCGTAGGCAGCGCGCTGGGAGGCCCGGTAGGCAGGGCTGTGGCAGTGTAGGGCCGATGCGCGTCGCAGTGGTCGCCGGGCCGGATCCCGGCCACTCGTTCCCCGCGATCGCGCTGTGCCAACGGTTCGCCGCGGCGGGCGACGAGCCCACGCTGTTCACCGGTGCGGAGTGGCTTGAGACCGCGCGCGCCGCGGGCATCGACGCCGTGGAGCTCGACGGCCTCGCCGCCACCGACGACGACCTCGACGCCGGCGCGCGCATCCACCGGCGCGCGGCGCGGATGGCCGTGCTGAACGTCCCGGCGCTGCGCGACCTGGAGCCCGACCTGGTGGTGTCCGACGTCATCACCGCCGGCGGCGGAATGGCGGCCGAGCTGCTCGGGATCCCGTGGATCGAGCTCGATCCGCACCCGCTGTACCTGCCGTCGAAGGGGTTGCCGCCGATAGGCAGCGGTCTGGCGCCCGGTACCGGCCTGCGCGGCCGGCTGCGCGACTCTGTCATGCGGGCGCTCACCGCGCGGTCCTGGCGGGCCGGCCTGCGCCAGCGTGCGGTGGTCCGGACCGAGATCGGGCTGCCCGCCGACGACCCCGGGCCGCTGCGGCGGCTCATCGCGACCCTGCCGGCTCTGGAGGTCCCGCGACCGGACTGGCCCGCTGAGGCCGTGGTGGTGGGGCCGTTGCATTTCGAGCCCACGGACCGCGTGCTCGAGGTCCCGGCGGGTCCCGGACCGGTGGTGGTCGTCGCGCCCTCGACCGCAACCACCGGTACCGAGGGGCTGGCAGAGGTCGCGCTTGGGTGCCTGATCCCGGGGGAGACGCTGCCGGCGGGTGCGCGCCTGGTGGTGTCGCGCCTCGGCGGGCCGGACCTCGCCGTGCCCCCGTGGGCGGTCGTGGGGCTGGGACGCCAGGCCGACCTGTTGACCCACGCCGACCTGGTGATCTGCGGCGGTGGCCACGGGATGGTGGCCAAGACGCTGCTGGCGGGGGTTCCGCTGGTGGTGGTGCCCGGTGGCGGTGACCAGTGGGAGATGGCCAACCGGGTGGTGCGGCAGGGCAGCGCGCGCCTGATCCGGCCGCTGACCGCCGACGCGCTGGTGGCCGCGGTGGGTGAGGTGCTCTCGACGCCCGGGTACCGGGAGGCGGCGCGCGCCGCCGGCGCCAGCGTCGCGGGCGTCGCCGATCCGGTCCGGGTGTGCCGCGAAGCGCTTGCTTTGGCGCAGTGATCCGCTGGGTATCTTGGCTGACGTGCGGCTGACGGAGTTCAACGAGCGGGTCGTCCTGCGATTCGGCGCCGCCTACGGCGCATCGGTGCTGGTGGATCACGTGCTGACCGGCCTCGACGGCCGGACCGCCGCCCAGGCGATCGAGGACGGCGTCGAGCCCCGCGACGTCTGGCGGGCCCTGTGCGTCGACTTCGACGTGCCCCGCGATCAGTGGTGAGCTGCGCGCGGACCCAGGCCGCGCGGGCGGGCTACAGAGGGCAGTCCCCGCACGTCGAGCCACCTGGCACGCGGTAGAACAGGCAGCAGCTGGTACGCCGGAAGGCCAGGTTCGGACCCGTGATCGTCCCCGTTCCGGCCAGCTTGCCGATGCGCAGCAGGGCGCCGGTGATCTCGGTGATCGGCCCGCGCAGGTCGGGCCGGGCCGCGAGGAGCAGCCGCGACGTCCCCACCAGCGCGGATGCGATGTTGCCGTACAGCAGGCCGGGCGCGAGCCGGACCCGGAGCCCGGCCGCGAGCGGTTCCAGGTGGTCGCGGACGACGACGCGGTACAACAATTGCGCCGACGGCGCGGCGGGCCGGCCGACGGGCTCGGGCAGCCGCAGCCCCGTGCCGTCGGCGGCCCGCTGCAGCCGTGTCAGGTCGGGCAGGACGCCGTGGCAGACCGCGCACGCCAGCACCGGTGACCACAGCCGCGCGGCGTGGCCCAGCTGGACCAGCGAGGCCGCGACCCGCGGCTCCGCGGTGCCGTAACGGTCGGCGGTGGTCTGCACCAGATCCGTGAAACCGTCGGCATAGCACCGGGTCACCGGGCGCCATCCGGCGTCGTCGCCGCCCACGACCAGCGCGAAAAACCCTCCATAGGAGGAGATCTCGGCCAGTTCCGCGGAGATGTTCATGGTCGTTTTTCGTTCGGTAGCCGGCGTGTCAGGCTTGAATCGAACAGGTGTTCGGCTACTGTGGTGGGTGTTCGAGAAGTCGACTTGTCGGTGGCCTTCTCTAGTGTCACGGCCAACCGACCGATACCGGTCATGAGAACACACCGACTATAGGAGAGGCACCATGGCGCAAGCCCCCGACCGCGAGAAGGCCCTCGAGCTGGCGATGGCCCAGATCGAGAAGAGCTACGGCAAAGGTTCGGTGATGCGTCTCGGCGACGAGATGCGTCAGCCGATCTCGGTCATCCCGACCGGATCCATCGCATTGGATGTGGCCTTGGGCATCGGCGGCCTGCCCCGCGGGCGGGTCGTGGAGATCTACGGTCCGGAGTCCTCGGGTAAGACCACCGTCGCGCTGCACGCGGTGGCCAACGCCCAGGCCGCCGGCGGCGTGGCGGCGTTCATCGACGCCGAGCACGCCCTGGACCCGGACTACGCCAAGAAACTCGGGGTGGACACCGATTCCCTGCTGGTCAGCCAGCCCGACACGGGTGAGCAGGCCCTGGAGATCGCCGACATGCTGATCCGTTCCGGCGCGCTGGACATCCTGGTCATCGACTCGGTGGCGGCCCTGGTGCCGCGTGCCGAACTGGAAGGCGAGATGGGGGACAGCCACGTCGGGCTGCAGGCCCGGCTGATGAGTCAGGCGCTGCGGAAGATGACTGGCGCGCTGAACAATTCGGGCACCACGGCGATCTTCATCAACCAGCTCCGGGAGAAGATCGGGGTGATGTTCGGCAGCCCCGAGACCACCACGGGTGGAAAGGCCTTGAAGTTCTACGCGTCGGTGCGCATGGACGTGCGCCGGATCGAGACGCTCAAGGACGGCACCAACGCGGTCGGCAACCGCACCCGGGTCAAGGTCGTCAAGAACAAGGTGTCCCCGCCCTTCAAGCAGGCCGAGTTCGACATCCTCTACGGCAGGGGGATCAGCAGGGAGGGTTCGCTGATCGACATGGGGGTGGACCAGGGCTTCATCCGCAAGTCGGGTTCCTGGTTCACCTACGAGGGCGAGCAGCTCGGCCAGGGCAAGGAGAACGCCCGCACTTTCCTGATGGAGAACGCCGACGTGGCCAACGAGATCGAGAAGAAGATCAAGGAAAAGCTCGGCATTGGCGCGGTCGTGACCGATGACGACATCCTGCCCGCCCCCGTCGACTTCTGAGCTCTCCCGCGAGGAGCAGGCTCGGGCGCTGTGCCTGCGCCTGCTCACCGCGAGAGCGCGCACCCGTGCCGAGTTGTCCGGTCAGTTGGCCAAACGCGGCTACCCCGACGACGTCAGCGCTTCCGTGCTCGACCGGCTCGCCGCCGTCGGCCTGATCGACGACAGCGACTTCGCCGAGCAGTGGGTGCAGACCCGCCGGGCCAAGAGCAGGCGGGCGCTGGCCGCCGAATTGCACACCAAGGGTGTCGACAAAGAGGTCATCACCGCCGCGTTGGCCGGGCTCGACGCCGGGGCCGAACGCGATCGCGCCGAGCAGCTGGTGCGGTCCAAGCTGCGGCGGGAGACGCTGGATGGCGACGGCAAAGAAGACGGTAAAGAAGAGGCGCGGGTGACCCGCCGGCTGGTGGCGATGCTGTCGCGGCGCGGGTACAGCCAGAACCTCGCGTGCGAGGTCGTCCTCGCCGAGCTGGCCGCCGAACGGGAGCGTCGGCGCGTCTAGCTGGTGACGTGCGCTTTCTCGCGTGCCGTCGGGTCGCCGTACCATGGCTCCGTGACTTCGATGGTGGTTTCGGCGCGGACGTATCAGGTCCGCACGTACGGCTGCCAGATGAATGTCCACGATTCGGAGCGGTTGGCGGGGCTGCTGGAGGCGGCCGGCTACCGGCGGGCCGCCGACGGTGCCGACGCGGACGTGGTGGTCTTCAACACCTGCGCGGTGCGGGAGAACGCCGACAACAAGCTGTACGGCAACCTCAGCCACCTCGCCCCACGCAAACGCGGCAATCCCGACATGCAGATCGCGGTCGGCGGTTGCCTGGCCCAGAAGGACCGGGAGGCTTTGCTGCGCAAGGCGCCGTGGGTGGACGTCGTGTTCGGTACCCACAACCTCGGGTCGCTGCCGGCGCTGCTGGACCGGGCCCGGCACAACAGGGTCGCCCAGGTCGAGATCGCCGAGGCGTTGCAGGAGTTTCCGTCGGCGCTGCCTAGCGCGCGTGAATCCGCTTACGCGGCATGGGTTTCCATCTCGGTCGGGTGTAACAACACCTGCACTTTCTGCATCGTCCCGTCGCTGCGGGGCAAGGAGGTCGATCGCAACCCGGCGGACGTCCTCGCCGAGGTGCGGTCGCTGGTCGACGACGGCGTGCTCGAGGTCACCCTGCTGGGCCAGAACGTGAACGCCTACGGGGTGTCGTTCGCCGACCCCGCGCAACCCCGGGACCGCGGCGCGTTCGCCAAGCTGCTGCGGGCCTGCGGGTGCATCGACGGGCTCGAACGGGTGCGGTTCACGTCGCCGCATCCCGCCGAGTTCACCGACGACGTCATCGAGGCGATGGCCGAGACACCCAACGTCTGCCCCGCCCTGCACATGCCGCTGCAATCCGGGTCCGACCGCGTGCTGCGGGCCATGCGCCGGTCTTACCGCGCCGACCGCTACCTCGGCATCATCGACCGGGTCCGCTCGGCCATGCCGCACGCGGCGATCACGACCGACCTGATCGTCGGCTTCCCGGGCGAGACCGAGGAGGACTTCGCGGCCACGCTGGATGTCGTGCGGCGGGCGCGGTTCGCCGCGGCGTTCACCTTCCAGTACTCCAAGCGGCCGGGCACGCCCGCCGCCGAACTCGACGGGCAGCTTCCCAAAGCCGTTGTGCAGGAGCGCTATGAGCGGCTCATCGAGCTGCAGGAGCAGATCTCGCTGGAGGGCAACCGGGCGTTGGTCGGTCAGACCGTCGAGTTGCTGGTCGCCGCCGGTGAGGGACGCAAGGACAGCCGCACCGCCCGCATGACCGGGCGCGCGCGCGACGGGCGGCTGGTGCACTTCGCCTCGGATCAATCCGGCGACCGGCCGGTGCGGCCGGGCGACGTCGTCACGGTCGCGATCACCGACGCCGCGCCCCACCACCTCATCGCGGACGCCGGCGTCCTCACCCACCGCGGCACGCGGGCCGGCGACGCGTTTGCCGCGGGCCTGCGCCCGAAGGCCGTCGGCCTGGGCATGCCGTCCGTCGGCCCCGCGGCACCCACCGAACCCATCGAACCCCTGGGATGTGCGCGATGACGAAAGAACACGCCGACTTAGACGCCCTGCGGACCGAGATCGAGGCGGCCGAACGGCGGGTGGCCAGCGAGATCGACCCCGGGCCAAGGGGTTTCGTGGTAGCGATCCTGGTGTTCGCGTTGCTGGGATCCTTCATCCTGCCGCACACCGGCGACGTACGTGGCTGGGACGTGCTGTTCAGCAGCCACGGCGCCGGCGCCGCCGGGGTGGCCCTGCCGCATCGCGTGTTCGCCTGGCTGGCGCTGGTGTTCGGCGTCGGCTTCTCGATGCTGGCGCTGACGACGCGGCGCTGGGCGCTGGCCTGGATCGCGCTGGCGGGTTCGGCGGTCGCCGGGGCGGCCGGCCTCCTGGCCGTCTGGTCGCGCCAGACCGTGGCGGCCGGGCATCCGGGCCCCGGCATCGGGCTGATCGTCGCGTGGATCACCGTGCTCACCCTGACGTTTCAATGGGCCCGGGTGGTGTGGTCGCGCACCATCGTGCAGCTGGCGGCCGAGGAGCAGCGGCGCCGCCTCGCCGCGGAGCACCAGTCGAAGACGCTGCTGGACACGCTCGGCGACCCGGCCAAGCCCGACGCGCCGCCCGAAACCTAGCTCCGGCGGGTCAGCGCCTCGGCGGCCGCGTCGGCCCACTGCCGCCACTGTTCGGCATTCGCCTTGGCCTGCTCGGCCTCCTTGGTGCGTCCCGCCGCCGCAGCCTTCTGCGCCTGCTGTTCGTACTGCTCGGCGCGGACGCGGAACTGCTCGGCCCTGGCCTGCGCCTGCGGGTCGGCCCAGCCGGCGTCACCGGCGTCGCGGACCTTCTTCTCCACCGCGCGCAGCCGCCGCTCCAGCTCGGCGGAGCGGTCCCGCGGCACCTTGCCGATCGCGTCCCATTTGTCCGCGATCGAACGCAGGGCCGCCCGGGCGGCGTCGTGGTTACTGGTGTCCAGCCGCTCCGCCTCCGCCAGCAGCGCTTCTTTCGCGGTGGCGTTGGCCTGCAGCTCCGCGTCCTTCTCAGCGGTCACCGCGTTGCGCGCCGCGAAGAAGACGTCCTGGGCCGCCTTGAAGCGGCGCCACAGCGCGTCGTCGAGCTCCCGGCTCGCACGCCCCGCCGCTTTCCAATCGGTCAGCAACTTGCGGAACTCGGCGCTGGTGGCGGCCCAATCGGTCGAACCGGACAACTCTTCGGCCCGCTCGCAGAGCCGCTCCTTGGCCTGCCGGATGCCGGACCGTTCCCGGTCGAGCTCGGCGAAGTGCGACCCCCGGCGCCGATTGAAGGCGTCGCGCGCCGCGGAGTACCGCTTCCAGAGCGCGTCGTCGACCTTCCTGTCCAGCCCGCTGATGCCCTTCCACTCGTCGAGGATGGCGCGCATCCGATCGCCGGCGATCTTCCACTGAGTCGAGTTGGCGGCCAGGTCCTCGGCCTCGGCGGCCAGCGCCTCCTTGTGGGCGGTCTGGGCGGCCCGATGCTCGTCGCGCCGCGACCGCTCCGCTGCGACGGTCGCCTCGGCGTGCTCGATCAGTGCGGTCAGCCGGGCGGCGAGCGCGTCGACATCGCCCAGGACCGACGCCGCCGGAACGGTCTCGGCCAGCGCCTTGGCGTTGGTCTTGATCTTGCGGGCGTCGCCGCTTCCGGACGCCAGGCGCTCCTCGAGGAGGGTGACCTCGGTGGCCAGGTCGTCAAACCGCCTGCCGAAGTGGGCGAACGCCGCCTCCGGGTTGCCGGCCTGCCACGAACCGACCACACGCTCACCGGCGGCGGTGATCAGCCAGACCGTGCCGTCGTCGTCGACCCGCCCGAACTTGTGCGGGTCGCTGCGCGGGGCCATCACCACCGGCTGGACCGCGGCGTGGACATTCGGTCGCGGGCCCGGGCTCGCCGGACGCGGTCCGGGACGTGGCCCCGGGCGTGGTACCGGGGGGCCGCCAACGGTGCCCGTCGGCTCGTCGCTGCGCGGCTCCTCAGCCGTCATGGAAACGTCACCACCTTTCGCGCGGTCAATGCCCGCGCACCTGCCGCGCAAAGCGGCACCCGTGCGGCCGGTGGCGCCGCCACCGTCGCCCCGTAACCGTATCCCCAAATATTGAAGCAGCCCACGCGGCGGCGCGCCGCCACCTCCGTCGTGGGCCCGGCGACGCGATCGTGACGGAATCGAAACCGGACCGTGTGGTCGCCGCGAGCGTGACTGGCGCGGCAGGGCGGCAGACTGTACAAAGGCGCACACAGCCGCGGCATAGCTCCGGGAGTCACGATGAAAGATCCGGCGCCAATTCCGCCGGGTCGAGACCGTCGCTCCGCAGCACTACAGTGTTCGTGAACTGGTAGCGAACATCACGTGTACGCACGATCTTTGCCGGGAACGCTGGTCCGAACGCTGATGAGGGGGTTCCCATGACGAAAGTCGACGTCGCGGCGCTGATCGCGTTGTTCGCGGCGCTGGCCTCCGCGGTGGGCGACGTGATCCGGCAGCGCTCCGCCCAGGAGATCACCGACCAGGAAGTGGGCCACCTCGAGCTGTTCCGCATGTCGCTGCACGACAAGCGGTGGTGGCTGGGCGGAATGGCGGCGGTGGTGAACTACAGCCTGCAGGCCGCGGCCCTGGCGTGGGGGTCTGTGGTGCTGGTGACGGCGCTGCAGGTCGCGGCGCTGCTGTTCGCCCTGCCCATCTACGCGCGGCTGAGCAAACACCGCGTGACCCGCTGGGAGTGGCTCTGGGCGCTAGTGCTCGCTGGCGCGCTGGCGGTGGTCATCATCGTCGGCGACCCGGCATCCGGCCACCAGCGGGCGCCGCTGTCCACCTGGCTCGTCGTGGCCGTGGTCATGGGCCCGACGCTGGTGCTGTGCGTGCTCGGGGCGCGCGTCTGGCGCGGCCGCCCGGTCGCGGCGATCCTACTCGCCCTGGTCGCGGGTTCCTCCCTGGCGCTGTTCGCCGTGGTGACCAAGGGCGTTGTTGAGGTGGCCGAGGAAGGCCCGGCGGCCGTCCTGCGGGCCCCCGAGTTCTACCCGTGGCTGTTCATCGCGCTCTGCGGGATGATCTTCCAGCAGTCGGCGTTCCGGGCGGGCGCGCTCACCGCGTCGCTACCCACGATGACCGTCGCCAAGCCCGTGGTGGCCGGCGTGCTGGGGGTAACCGTCCTCGGCGAGACGCTTGGGGCCCGGGGCCCCGCGGCGATCGTCGGACTCGTCGCGGTCGGGGTGGTCATCGTTGCGACCGTCGCCCTGGCGCACGGCGAGGCCGCCTCGATGGCGGCCGAGGCCCACGAGCCGGCGCTCACCGGCTCGCACGAGAGTCTGCCCGGCGACGACCCGGCCGACGGCTTCGCGGCTGACGCCCCGGCCGCGACGAAGGGCGCCCGGACCAGCTAGGGCCGGCGTCGGCCGGGAGGCATTAGTTTGGTGGCGTGCTGAGCGCCATTGCGATCATTCCCTCGGCGCCGGTTCTCGTCCCCGAGCTGGCGGGGGTGGCCGCCGAAGAGCTGGCCGATCTGACCGCCGCGGTGGCGGGCTCGGCCGCCTTCCTGCCGTCCCGCTGGGTGGCCATCGGCACGGGCGAGGCCGACGCCGTGCTGGATCCCGAGTCCGTCGGCACCTTCGCTGGATTTGGCGTCGACGTGGCGGTTCGGCTGTCCCCGAGCGCCGATCGCCCGGCCGCCTTCCCGGTGTGCGCACTGCTCGCCGCGTGGACGCGCGGCCAAACCCGCCCGGACGCCACCGCGCAGGTCCGCGTCTACCGCGGCGACCACGACGTCGACACCGCCCTGGCCCGCGGCAGGCGGTTGCGCGCCGAACTCGGCGAGACGTCCGATCCGGTCGGCGTGCTGGTCGTGGCCGACGGCGCGAACACCCTCACACCGTCCGCGCCCGGCGGACACCGGCCCGGCGACGCCGCCGCGCAGCTCGCCTTGGACGACGCGCTGGCCGCCGGCGACGTCGCGGCCCTGGCCCGTTTACCGCGCGAGATCTGCGGCCGGGTCGCGTTCCAGGTGCTGGCCGGGCTGGCCGAGCCGGGGCCGCGCTCGGCCAAGGAGTTCTACCGGGGGGCGCCCTACGGCGTGGGCTACTTCGCCGGCGCCTGGCTGCCATGAGGCCGCTGGCGATCATCGGCCCCACGGGCACCGGCAAGTCGCAGCTCGCCCTCGACGTCGCCGAGCGCCTCGGCGGCGAGGTCGTCAACGCCGACGCGATGCAGCTCTACCGCGGCATGGACATCGGCACCGCGAAGCTGCCGGTCGGACAGCGGCGCGGCATCCCGCATCACCAGCTCGACGTCCTGACCGTCACCGAGACCGCCACCGTCGCCCGGTATCAGCAGGCCGCGGCCGCGGACGTCGAGGCGATCGCCGCCCGGGGCGCGGTCCCGGTGGTGGTCGGCGGTTCGATGCTCTACGTCCAATCGTTGCTCGACGACTGGGCGTTTCCCGCCACCGACCCCGCCGTGCGGGCGCGCTGGGAGGAACGGCTCGCCGAGGTGGGTGTCGGTCAGTTGCACGCCGAGCTCGCCCGCCGCGATCCCGCGGCGGCCGCGGCGATCCTGCCCACCGACGCCCGGCGCACCGTACGGGCGCTCGAGGTCGTCGAGCTCACCGGGCGGCCGTTCGCGGCGTCGGCGCCGCGCATCGGCGCCCCGCGCTGGGACACGGTCATCGTCGGACTGGACACCGAGACAACGGTTCTGGACGAACGGCTAGCCCGCCGCACCGACGCCATGTTCGACCAGGGCCTGGTCGACGAGGTGGCCGCGCTGCTCCGCGGGGGCCTGCGCGGCGGTGTCACCGCCTCGCGCGCCCTGGGCTATGCCCAGGTCATCGCGGCGCTCGACGCCGGGGGTACGACCGAGCAGATGCGCGAGGCCCGGGAACTGACCTACGTGGGCACGCGACGCTACGTGCGGCGGCAGCGCTCGTGGTTTCGCCGTGACCATCGCGTGCACTGGCTGGACGCGGCCGATCCCGCGGGCCTCGCCGACGACGCGGTCCGGGTCTGGCGGCACGTATTCTGAGCAGGTGTTGTTCGCCAAGGGCCACGGTACGGAGAACGACTTCGTCCTGCTGCCCGACATCGACGCTGCGCTGACGCTCGACGCCGGCCGGGTGGCCGCGCTGTGCGACCGGCGCCGCGGCCTGGGGGCCGACGGGGTACTGCGGGTCACCACCGCCGGGGCCGCCCGGGCCGCCGGCGTGCTGGACCGCCTGCCCGAGGGGCTGGGCGCGGGTGACTGGTACATGGATTACCGCAACGCCGACGGGTCGACGGCCCAGATGTGTGGCAACGGCGTTCGGGTGTTCGCGCACTACCTACGCGCCAGCGGCCTGGAGGGCCGGGACGAGTTCGTGGTCGGTTCCCTGGCCGGACCCCGGCCCGTCACCGTGCACCGGGCCGATGCGACGAACGCCGACGTCACCGTCGACATGGGCAAGGCCAACATGCTGGGCAGCGGGGGGCCGGCATTCGACGCGATCGTGGGCGGCCGCCGGTTCGCCGGTTTCGGCGTGGACGTCGGTAATCCGCACCTGGCCTGCGTCGACCCCGGCCTGACCGCCGACGAGTTGGCGGCTCTGGATGTGGCGGCGCCCGTGCGCTTCGACCGCGCTCAGTTCCCGGATGGCGTCAACGTCGAGGTGGTCACGGCTCCGACCGACGGGGTGGTCCGGATGCGGGTCCACGAGCGCGGCGTCGGGGAAACCCGGTCCTGCGGCACCGGGACGGTCGCGGCGGCGGTGGCGGCGCTGGCCGCCGCCGGCGCGGACACCGGGACGCTGGCCGTGCGGGTGCCCGGCGGCGACGTCGTCGTCACGGTTACCGAGGCGACCAGCTACCTGCGGGGACCGTCGGTACTGGTGGCGCACGGGGAGCTCAGCGGGGAATGGTGGCGGGCCCAACAACGTTAATTCAGGTGCACGTCACCGAGTTGGCGTGCATCATCGTGTATTGCCTATGACAAATCCTGAATTCTCTAATCAACCCGAGCCGAGCACCGGCGAACTCGCCCTCGAGGATCGGTCGGCCCTGCGCCGTGTCGCCGGCCTGTCGACCGAGCTCACCGACGTATCCGAGGTCGAGTACCGCCAGCTGCGGCTGGAGCGCGTCGTCCTGGTGGGCGTGTGGACCGACGGCACCGCCTCCGACAGCGAGGCCAGCATGGCCGAGCTGGCGGCCCTGGCCGAGACCGCCGGGTCCCAGGTGCTCGACGCGTTGATCCAGCGCCGCGACAAGCCGGACCCTTCGACCTACATCGGTTCCGGCAAAGCCCAGGAGCTGCGCGAAGTGGTGCTGGCCACCGGCGCCGACACCGTGATCTGCGACGGTGAGCTCTCGCCGGCGCAGCTCACCGCGCTGGAAAAGGCGGTCAAGGTCAAGGTCATCGACCGCACCGCGCTGATCCTCGACATCTTCGCCCAGCACGCCACCAGCCGCGAGGGCAAGGCGCAGGTATCGCTGGCGCAGATGGAGTACATGCTGCCGCGGCTGCGCGGTTGGGGTGAGTCCATGTCACGGCAGGCCGGCGGTCGCGCCGGTGGCAGCGGCGGGGGAGTGGGCCTGCGCGGTCCCGGTGAGACGAAGATCGAGACGGACCGCCGCCGCATCCGCGAGCGGATGTCCAAGCTGCGCCGCGACATCAGGGATATGAAGCAGGTCCGCGACACCCAGCGCAGCCGTCGGCTGAACAGCGACGCGCCGTCGGTCGCGATCGTCGGTTACACCAACGCCGGCAAGTCCAGCCTGCTCAACGCGCTGACGGGCGCCGGGGTGCTGGTCCAGGATGCCCTGTTCGCCACCCTGGAACCCACGACCCGGCGCGCGGAATTCTGTGACGGCCGGCCCTGCGTGCTCACCGACACCGTCGGTTTCGTCCGCCACCTGCCGACTCAGCTGGTCGAGGCGTTCCGCTCCACGCTGGAGGAGGTCGTCGACGCCGATCTGCTGGTGCACGTGGTCGACGGGTCGGACACGAACCCGCTGGCCCAGATCAACGCGGTGCGCCAGGTGATCTCCGACGTCATCGCGGACCACAAGGGGGACCCGCCGCCCGAACTGCTCGTGGTCAACAAGGTCGATGCCGCGAGTGATCTGGCGCTGGCCAAGCTTCGGCACGCGCTGCCGGACGCGGTGTTCGTCTCCGCGCGCACCGGCGACGGGATCGAGATGCTGCGCCGGCGGATGTCCGAGCTCGTGGTCCCCGGCGACGCCGCCGTGGACGTCATGATTCCGTACGACCGGGGGGACTTGGTGGCACGCCTGCACGCCGACGGGCGCGTGCAGCAGGAGGAGCACAGCGCCGCCGGCACGCGGATCAAGGCGCTGGTTCCGGTGGCGCTGGCCGTGAACTTGCAGCAGTTCTCCGCACACTGACGCGCGCGGGCCCGCTGCCCGCCGACCAACCGCCCGGTTGGTATATGTTGGGCCGCAGAGTCCACTTCCGCCGGAGGTCAGCCATGAGCAGTGCCGTCAAGTACCAGCGCACTCTTTTCGAGCCCGAGCACGAACTCTTCCGTGAGTCGTACCGGGCGTTCCTCGATCGCCACGTCGCGCCGTACCACGACGAATGGGAGAAGGCGAAGATTGTCGACCGCGGCGTGTGGCTCGAGGCCGGTAAGCAGGGCTTCCTCGGCATGGCGGTGCCGGATGAATACGGCGGCGGGGGCAACCCCGACTTCCGGTACAACGCGATCATCACCGAGGAAACCACCGCCGGGCGTTACAGCGGAATCGGTTTCAGCTTGCACAATGACATCGTGGCGCCCTACCTGCTGGCCCTGGCCACCGAGGAGCAGAAGCAGCGCTGGCTGCCCAAGTTCTGCACCGGCGAGCTGATCACCGCGATTGCCATGACCGAGCCTGGAACCGGTAGCGACCTGCAGGGCATCAAGACGCGCGCGGTCAAGCAGGGTGACCATTACGTGCTCAACGGAGCAAAGACGTTCATTACCAATGGGATCAACGCCGACCTCGTGATCGTCGTCGCGCAGACCGATCCGGACAAAGGGGCGCAAGGGTTTTCGCTGCTCGCGGTCGAGCGCGGCATGGAAGGCTTTGAACGCGGGCGCCATCTGGACAAGATCGGCCTCGATGCCCAGGACACGGCCGAACTCTCGTTCACCGATGTCAAGGTTCCGGCCGAGAACCTGCTCGGCCAGGAGGGCATGGGGTTCATCTACCTCATGCAGAACCTGCCGCAGGAGCGCATCTCGATCGCCATCATGGCGGCCGCGGCCATGGAGCACGTGCTCGAGGCGACCTTGCAATACGCCAAGGAACGCAAGGCGTTTCGCAAGCCGATCGGGAGTTTTCAGAACAGTCGCTTCGTGCTCGCCGAGTTGGCGACCGAGGCCACCGTGGTCCGCATGATGGTCGACGAATTCATCCGGTTGCACTTGGACGAGAAGCTGACGGCCGAGCAGGCCGCGATGGCCAAGTGGTACAGCACCGAAAAGCAGGTGTACCTGATCGACCGGTGTCTGCAGCTGCACGGCGGATACGGCTACATGCGCGAATACCCTGTTGCTAGGGCGTATCTGGATGCGCGTGTGCAGACCATCTATGGCGGCACGACCGAGATCATGAAGGAGATCATCGGCCGCAGTCTGGGCGTCTGATCCGGCGAGCTTTGCGCCGCATTCAACACCCTTGGGCCGGGTTGTCGCCTGCCCGGTAAGAGTATTCACGTACCGTCTGCGCATGTGGTTTGCGCACGCCGATCGCGTGCTCGAGCATTGTCGCGCGAACATTCGCACCGCCCACTGGTCTGCCGGCGGCCCGGCGGTGAGGCGGAAACCGCCGTTGTCGGCTGCCGGCGCGATAACCGAATCGAATCGGCGCGCACACGGTCGGCCGCGATTCGGGCGCGACCGTGCATCATTTCGACATCGGCGCGGTATCCGTTTTTGTACTATTTGTCATTTGACTTCGCATTTCTCGTCGTCAAAGGCAAAGTTATGCGAGCCCGGCGGCGATGCGGGTCGTGTAGGGATCGATTTCCGTTGGGGGAGACGACCCGCTCGCCGGGTCTGCACGGAACGGGCACGGCCGCATCGGAAGGCCGCATCCGTCGGCTGGGAGGCTTGGTGAAAGGGCATAGAGGGCACATGCGCAGGCTGGTCGGGAGCGCGCTGGTCGGTTTGGTGACCACGGCGCTCGCCGCCGGATTGCTGGCGCCCGTGGCTCTGGCATCGCCGATCGGTGACGCCGAGGCCGCCATCATGGCCGCCTGGGAGAAGGCCGGCGGCGACACCTCACCGCTCGGCGCGCGGAAGGGCGACGTCTACCCGGTCGCAGACGGCTTCGCGCTGGACTTCGACGGCGGCAAGATGTTCTACACCACAGACACCGGCGCGAAGTTCGTCTTCGGGCCGATCCTGGACAAGTACGAGTCGCTCGGCGGCCCGGCCGGCAGCGATCTGGGGTTCCCGACCATCAACGAAGTGCCTGGCCTCGCGGGCCCGGACAGCCGGGTCGCGACCTTTTCGGCGAGCGACAAGCCGGTGATCTTCTGGACCTCCGACCACGGCGCCTTCGTTGTGCGCGGCGCGATGAACGCCGCCTGGGACAAGCTCGGCAGCTCCGGTGGGGTGCTCGGCGCTCCGGTCGGCGACGAGACCTATGGCGGCGAGGTCACCTCGCAGAAGTTCAGCGGCGGGCAGGTCTCGTGGAACCGGCAGACCAAGCAGTTCACCACAGAGCCGGCGAGCCTGGGTGACCAGCTCAAAGGCCTGCAGGTCCCGATCGATCCGACGGCGGCCATCAACATGGCTTGGCGCGCGGCGGGCGGAACCACCGGTCCGCTGGGCGCGAAGCAGGGCGGGCATTACCCCATCGGGGGCGACGGAATCGCTCAGAACTTCGCCGGCGGCAAGGTGTTCTTCAGTCCAGCGACCGGCGCCAACGCCGTCGAGAGCGACATCCTGGCCAAGTACGAGTCCCTGGGCGGGCCGGTAGGCAGCGACCTGGGTTTCCCGGTGGGCAACGAGTCCGACGGCGGCATCGGACCCGCCAGTCGCGTCTGCACGTTTTCGGCGGCTGACAAGCCGGTGATCTTCTGGACCTCCGACCACGGTGCGTTCGTCGTCCGCGGGGCGATGAAGGTCGCGTGGGACAAGCTGCGCGGCGCGGCCGGCAAACTGGGCGCGCCGGTCGGCGACCAGTCGCTCGACGGCGACGTGATCTCGCAGCAGTTCGCCGGCGGCAAGATCTCGTGGAACCGGTCGAAAAACACCTTCAGCACCGATCCGGCCAACCTGGCGCCGCTGCTGACCGGTCTGCAGGTGCCCGGGCAGAACCAGCCGAGTGGGGCGGCCGCCCCGCCGGCCCACGCCAAGAAGTTCACCTGGCATTGGTGGTGGCTGCTGGCGGCGGTCCCGGTGCTGGTGCTGATCGTGTTGTCGGGGCTCGTCGCGTTCGGGTGGCGCCGTCGCCGCGCCGCCCAGGGCGTCGCGCCCTACGAGCAGCGGCCCGAGGACGTGGGCTATGACACCGCCCCCGACCAGCACTGGGGGTACGAGGACGCCGACGTCTCCGGCGAGCACTACCCGCCCGTCGACGTTCACCCGGCGGAAATGCACGAACCGGCGGGGCCCGCGTCACGAGTCAGCTGGCGCCGCGGCGGTGCCGTCGCGGTCGCGGGTGCCGTCCCGGACGCGGCGGGATATGACCGCTTCGGGGACGGATTCGGCGCGGGCGCCGAGGAACCCGACACCGACTCCATCCCGATCGTCTCGGACGCCGACCTGGCCCAGGCCTACCCCGAGGCCGGCTACCTCCAGGTCGACGACCGGGACCACGTCGAGGCCGACACCGCCGAGGGCGGCTACCCGCCCGCCGTATACGCCGGCGTCGCCCTGGAGACCGCGCCGGACGATCACGCGGCTGGGGTGGACGAGGCGGGCGACTGGGTGTACCCGGACGCCGCCGGCATACACGCCGACGCCGAGGTAGTGACGCCCGAGGCGGCCGCGCCCGAGGCGGCCGCGTCCGTCGCCGGGATGTTCGGTGACGTCACCCCGGAAGACGCAATAAACCTTTCCGCCGGGGCGGGCGGCGAGCCGACCACCGGACGGCACGCCGCCATCGAGCCCGACGACGCCGACGGCGTGGCCGCCTGGCCCGTCGGCGCCAATCTGGCCCCAGCCGGTCGGCCGGCGATCCATCTGCCGTTGGACGACCCCTACCAGCCGCCGGACGGGTATCCGATCAAGGCCAACGCCAGCGTCGGGCTGTACTACACGCCCGGTAGCGCCCTCTACCACGACACCCTCGCCGAGATTTGGTTGGCCAACGAGGACGTCGCGCGGGCCAACGGGTTCATTAAGGCCGACTGACGGATGGTGCGCTGGGCAGCGGCCCCGGCGTCAGATCTTGCGAATGACCGTCACGACCTTGCCGAGCACGGTCGCGTCGTTGCCCGGAATCGGATCGAACGCCGGATTGTGCGGCATCAGCCACACCTGGCCGCCCGCGCGCCTGAACGTCTTCACGGTGGCCTCGCCGTCGAGCATGGCCGCGACGATATCGCCGTTGTCGGCGACGTTCTGCTGTCGCACGACCACCCAGTCGCCGTCGCAGATCGCGGCCTCCACCATCGAGTCGCCGACCACCCTGAGTAGGAACAGCGTGCCCTCGCCAACCAACTCACGCGGCAGCGGGAAGACGTCTTCGACGGCCTCCTCGGCGAGAATCGGGCCACCCGCCGCGATGCGCCCGAGGACGGGGACGAACGTCGGTTCCGGCAGTGCGTCCGAACCGGCGACCTCGGTGGCCGGCGCCGCCACCTCGTCGTCGGCGCCGCGGACGTCGACGGCCCGCGGCCGGTTCGGGTCGCGGCGTAAATAGCCCTTCCGCTCCAGCGTCCGCAGCTGGTGGGCCACCGACGAGGTGGAAGTGAGGCCGACCGCGTCGCCGATCTCCCGGATGCTCGGCGGGTAGCCGCGGCTGGTCACCGACGCGCGAATGACATTCAGAATGGTGCGCTGACGTTCGGTCAGCGAGGAATCGTGAGACGGCGCACGGCCGCCCGCCGCGGACGAGGTGTCGTTGCTGTCGCTCATGGGACTGAGGTTAACCGCCCGGCCACGAAGAATCAAACATGTGTTCGACTGGCGTGTCGTGGCCGATCCCTCCGCAAAAAACGACCCGCACGCACCGGAATCACAACGGTGTAACTCTTCGGCATACCGGGTACTTCAACTCCATGCCAGTGATAGTGACCGACGAACTTGTCGGTGGAGTGATCTAGCGTTCTGCTCGTCCGACACACTTCGCTCACATGTTCGGCTATCGAACACACGAGCGATATAGTGTCGAACACACGAGCGAGAATTAGTTGACCGGAGGACCTGAGATGACCATCACCCACACACTCTCGCCGCGCACCAGCAGCATGCGGCGCCCGGTCAACGGGCCGGTGGAGGGCGCGCGTTACGGCCGGGAGGGGTTGGCTCACTCCCGCCGGCCCGGCCCATCGAGGCCCGCCGCCGCGGCGCCGCGCTACTACGGCACGGGTGTTCGGGTATCGGCCGCGCCGCACCGCAGGCGGCCCGTCACGCTGGCGACCACCGTCGGGCTGGCGGTGGTGGCCGGGCTGATCACGCTGTGGCTGGGTTTGGTCGCCAACGTGGGGGAGGCCCTGAACGGCAGCTCCCCGGCCGCGGCGGCCCCCGTACCCGACCGGCTCGCCGTCGTGCGGGTCGAGGGCGGGGAGTCGCTCGAGGACCTCGCTCACCGGGTGGCGCCGGACGCGCCGGCACGCCAGGTGGTGCAGCGCATCCGGGAACTCAATGATTTGGGCTCGCCGACGCTGGTCGCGGGCCAGACCCTGATCGCGCCGGTCGGTTGACGGCATCGCGCCCGCGCGGTGAAAACCGGCTCGCGCCAACGCGCCTCGGTCCTCGTCCTGGCGGGTGCACCCGGTGTGCGGTTGCGTTGGCCATGCATGGCCGTCCATGGCCGGGCGCGGGTACGCTCGGGAACTGCGATATCCGGTTGACAGCGCGGCGAAGGAGCGGTGATGCACTGTCCCTTCTGCCGCCACCCCGATTCCCGGGTCATCGACTCGCGCGAAACCGATGAGGGCCAGGCCATCCGGCGCCGCCGGTCGTGCCCCGAGTGCGGGCGCCGTTTCACCACCGTTGAGACCGCCGTGCTGGCCGTAGTCAAGCGCAGCGGAGTCACCGAGCCCTTCAGCAGGGAGAAGGTCATCAGAGGCGTGCGACGGGCGTGCCAAGGCCGGCAGGTCGACGACGACGCCCTGAACCTGCTGGCCCAGCAGGTCGAGGACACCGTGCGTGCCGCCGGGTCGCCGGAGATCCCCAGCCACGAGGTCGGCCTGGCGATCCTCGGGCCGCTGCGCGATCTGGACGAGGTGGCGTACCTGCGGTTCGCGTCGGTATACCGCTCCTTCTCGTCCGCCGAAGACTTCGAGCGCGAGATCGAGGCGCTCCGCGCGCACCGCAAGGTAGCCACCCCGAGCTGACCGGGCCCGACACCGTCACGGCTAGGGTTTTCTGCATGCCCATGGACTTGCATCCGGACCTCGTGCCGCTGGCGCCCCTGCTGGGCACCTGGACCGGTCGGGGGACAGGCAAGTATCCGACGATCCAGCCGTTCGACTATCTCGAGGAAGTCGCGTTCTCCCACGTCGGGAAGCCGTTCCTGGCGTACGGACAAAAGACCCGGGCGCCGGGCGACGGCAAGCCATTGCACGCCGAGACCGGGTACCTCCGCGTACCGCGGCCCGGCCACGTCGAACTGGTCCTGGCCCACCCGAGCGGCATCACCGAGATCGAGGTCGGCACGTGTTCCGCCACCGGCGGCCGCGTCGACATGGAGCTGTCGACCACCTCGATCGGGCTGACTCCCACCGCCAAAGAGGTGACCGCGCTGAGCCGTTCCTTCCGCGTCGACGGCGACGAGCTGTCGTATACCGTCCGGATGGCAGCCGTCGGCAAACCGTTGCAGGACCACCTCGCCGCGGTGCTGCACCGACGGGACTGACCGCCGATCGACTGGCGGCTCCGGTGCCGAACCTCAGGTGGCGCTGCGCTCGTCGGACCCCATGGCGTTCAGGACGGCGACGCGGGTGGGGGCCGGTCCGGTTACGGTCTGCTCGCCGCCCCCGGTGCGCAGCAGTTCGCGCAGGGCGCCCTGGTTGTATTCGGCGGGCTGGGTGGTGTCGATGAAACGCTGCACGACGTCGATGAATCGGGCGGGATCGTCGTGGAACGGGAAATGGCCGGAGCCCTCGAAGATTTCGAGCCGGGAGCCCGGCATCGCGGCGTGCGCCATCCAGGCGTGCTGGACCGGGACCACCGAGTCTTTGGCGCCCCAGACGATCTGCACCGGGATGGCCTCGGTCAGGTAGCAGCGGTCCAGCATCGTGACGATTTGCCCGCGCCAGTCCACCACTGCCCGTAACGTCCGGCTGAAGGCCGCCGAGGCCGTCGGTTCGGGCAGGTCGTCGAGGATGCGGAGCATGTTGGGCAGGTCGCGGCCCAGCCCGGAGCTGCCCAACATGGTGCCCAGCACCCGCCCGAAGGCCTGAACAGCCGGTAGCACCAGGGGCAGGCGCAACAGCGCGAGGGCCTCGCTGCCCATCGGCAGCGAAGCGCAGCGCAGCACGAAGTTCACGTCCTTGGTGACGCCGCCGGCGCCGACCAGAATCAGCCGCTCGACGAGGTGCGGGAACTGGTAGGCGAATTGCATCGCCACGCCGCCGCCGAGGGAATGGCCGATGATGGTCGCGCGCTCGATGTCCAGGACGCTGAGCAGGTCCCGCATCCCGTTCGCGTAGGCGGCGATCGAATAGTCGGCGCGGGGCTTGTCCGACCGCCCGTGGCCCAGGAGGTCCGGGGCGATGACGGTGAAGCGCTGAGCGAGCTTGGCCTGCACGGCGTTCCACGTGGTCGAGTTGTCCCCGATGCCGTGGATCATCAAGATCGCGGGGCCGGAGCCGGCGATCCGGTAGGCCCGCTTGTAACCGTGGATGGTTCGGAACTCCAGCGAGGGCGCGGTCACCTCGCGCACCGGGCGGAGGTTGGCTTTGCTCTTCCGCTCGGTCATCTTGCGCACCTTTTTAGTCGGGTCTAGTTAGTCGGGTGTGGGGCCGGGCCATGGCCATGGCATTAAATCTAACAACGATCTGGCAAAGCTCCTGCGCCAATTTATGCCTGGTCCTCGTCGTCGAACTTCTTCTCCGCCTGCTGGGCCAAGAATCGCTCGAACTCCGCACCAAGCTCGTCGCCGCTAGGCAGATCTTCGTCGCGTGTTAGCAAAGATCTGTTCTCCTGAGCGTCGATGAAGGCATCGTACTGTCGCTCGAGTGCGGCCACCACTTGGGCGACTTCTGCGCTCGCCTGGACCTGTTCGTCGATGCGGCCGCGGATCGCGGTGGCCGCCTCCGATAGGGCCGCTAGGGGCAGCTCCAGCGATCCGGTCTTCGCCACCTGCTCGAGTAACGCGTGGGCGGCGGCGGGGTAGTCGGTCTGGGTCAGGTAGTGGGGGACGTGGACCGTAAACCCGACGACCTCGTGTCCGTGCTGGGCCATCCGGAATTCGAGCAGGTTGGATGCGCTTCCGGGCACCTGGATCTCGGAGATCCACGGCGTGAAGTCGGCGATCAGCTCGGGGTTGTTGGAGTGCGCCGTCATCGTGATCGGACGCGTGTGGGGGACCGCCATCGGGACGGTGCCCAGGCCAATGGTTTGACGCACTCCGAGCCGCTCGGCGAGCAGGCGAACGGCGGTGATGAAGCGCTCCCACTTCAGGTCCGGCTCCATGCCGGCCAATAACAGAAACGGGGTGCCGACGCTGTCGCGAAGCGCGTACAGGTTCAGCTCCGGGTCGTCGTAGTGGCTGAAATGGTCGCTGTTGAACGTCATGACCGGTCGCCGAGAGCGGTAGTCCAGCAACTCGTCGATGGCGAAGGAGGCGACGAGTTCGGCGTCCAGCGCGGCCTTCAGGTGGGCGGCGGCCAGCCGGATCGCGTGGCCGGCGTCGGAAAAGCCTTGCAAGGCGTGCACCAACACCGGGCCGCGGCCGTCCGCGGCCGACAGCTGGGGCGCCGGAAACTCCAGGTCGTACATACCGTGCTGCCCGGGCTGGTAGTAGGCGTCATCCGGGTCTTGATGGTGGGCCATGGGGGATTGCCTCCTTTCGGGGGTCTATCCAGGGTGCCCTACCAAGTGTCCACTAAATCGGCGGGCGCCAGGAACAACCACGAACTTCGAGTCGGACTCAATCGTGCGAATGCGCCGGCATTCATACCAAATCCAGGCCGCCGACGCCGCGGCGCGGTGCGCCGGGCGCGCCCCGGTCAGGCATGATGGGACCCAAATGCGCGCTCCGATGCTCTTGCTGTGCCCGGTGGTCGGCGTGGCGACGCTGATGACGTCGTGCGTCCGGCCGGGCGACCATGTGGCCGGCCCGATCGTGTCCGTTCCGCGGTCCAGCGGGCCCGTGCAGCGGCTGGCCCAGCCCCAGCAGAAGGCCGCGGCCGGCCCGGTGGACCCCGACAGGCGCGTAGGCGCGATCTTCATCGACGGCGGCTCCGTGCACGTGTGCACGGGCTCGGTGGTGCATTCGACGGGCGGAAACCTGATGATCACCGCGGCGCACTGCCTGGCCGGCGCCTCCCAGATCACCTTCGTCCCGGGGTTGGCGGGTGATGCCCCGCCCGCCCCGGCCGACGTGTGGAAAGCCGACGCCGTCTACCTCGACCCTCGCTGGTCGGCCAGTAAGGATCCGCACGCGGACTACGCGATCGCGCGGGTGAGCAACGACGCCGCCGGGTCGGTCGAATCGCGGGTCGGCCTGGCCCTGACGCTGGGGTCCACGCCGCCAGCCGGCAGCCACGTCACGGTGCTGGGATACCCGGCCGGAGTGGGTGGCTCGCCGATCGGGTGTCAGGCCAGCACGTCGATCAATGACAGCGGGTTTCCCTCGTTGGCCTGCGAGGGGCTGGTGGACGGCACCAGCGGCGCGCCGTGGGTCAGCGGCACCACGCTCACGGGGCTGATCGGCGGTTTCGAGCGCGGCGGCTGCGCGCCGAGCGTGTCGTACTCTGCGCCGTTCGACGAACACGTCGCTCAGCTGCTGGCCCGGGCGAACGCCGGGGGGCCCGGCGACGCGGTGCCGAGCGACGTCCCGGACGCCTGCTAGCGGCGAAACTGGTTGAGTGCGCGGATCTTGTTCATCACGTCGAGCGCCGCCACCTTGTAGGCCTCGGAGAACGTCGGGTAGTTGAACACCGCGTCGACCAGGTACTCGACGGTGCCGCCGCAGCCCATCACCGCCTGGCCGATGTGCACCATCTCGGTGGCGCTGGTGCCGAAGATGTGGACGCCGAGCAGCCGCAGGTCCTCGGTGGACACCAGCAGCTTGAGCATGCCGTAGGAGTCGCCGGCGATCTGGCCGCGGGCGAGCTCACGGTAGCGGGCCACCCCGACCTCGTAGGGGATCGCATCCCTGGTCAGCTCGACCTCGGTCGCACCGACATAGGACACCTCCGGGATCGAGTAGATGCCGATCGGCTGCAGCTCGGTGATGCCGTCGGTCGGTTCCCCGAACGCGTGGTACGCGGCGATCCGGCCCTGTTCCATCGAGGTCGAGGCCAGCGCGGGGAAGCCGATCACATCGCCGACTGCGTAGATGTGGGGCACCTTGGTCTGGAACGTGTCGTCGACGAAGATCCGGCCGCGGTTGTCGCACTCGAGCTCGGCGTTGTGCAGGTCGAGGTGGTCGGTCTGTCCTTGGCGCCCAGCCGAATACATCACCGTCTCGGCGGGAATCTGTTTGCCGCTGGCCAGGGTGGTGACGGTGCCGGCGGAGCCGACGTCGACCGCGGTCACCTCCTCGCCGAAGCGGAAGGTGACGGCCAGGTCGCGCAGGTGGAACTTGAGCGCCTCGACGACTTCCGGGTCGCAGAAGTCGAGCATGTCGTTCCGCTTCTCCACGACGGTCACCTTGGTGCCCAGCGCGGCGAACATTGAGGCGTATTCGATCCCGATGACCCCGGCGCCCACCACCACCATCGACGCCGGGAGCGACTTGAGATCGAGGATGCCGTCGGAGTCCAGCACCCGCTCCTCGTCGAACTCGACTCCGGAGGGCCGGGCGGGGCGCGTCCCGGTGGCGATGACGATGTACTCGCCGCTGACGGTTACCTTTTCGCGGCGGGACGGGTCCTCGACGAGGATGGTGTGCGGGTCCAGGAAGCGGCCGTGACCGACCAGCAGGTCGATGCGGTTGCGCATCAGCTGGCTGCGCACCACGTCGATTTCCTTGCCGATCACATGCTGGGTGCGGGCCAACAGGTCGGCCGGCGTGATCCGCTCCTTCACCCGGTAGCTTGCGCCGTACAGCTCGCGCTGGTTCATCCCGGTCAGGTAAACGACCGCCTCGCGCAACGTCTTTGACGGGATGGTGCCGGTGTTGACGCAAACGCCGCCGAGCATCCGGCCTCGTTCGATGATCGCGACGGACTTCCCCAGCTTGGCCGAGGCAATGGCGGCCTTCTGGCCGCCGGGCCCGGAACCGATGACCACCATGTCGTACTCTTGCGCCGACTCCATGCGCTAAACAGTAAAGCAGCTGAACTCACAGTGCTGGGTTCATGCACAGGGCGGCGACCCGACCGGCTCGGGTGAGCACCGCCTGACGGTCGGCATCGTCAGCGTTGTGCCCATGACGACGCATCGACCTGACTTCCAACTGGGCCGCCCTGCAGCATTGATCGCTGCGCTACCCGCCGTTCTCGGCTTCGTGCCGGAGAATTCATTGATCCTGGTGTCCCTCGGGGACGGAGAGCTCGGGTCGGTGCTGCGGGTCGACCTCGGCGACGAACTGCCCTCCCGGATCGTTGATCTGGCCGAGATGGCCGCCGCCGCCGAGCCGGACGCTGCGATCGTGGTGATCGTCGACGCGGACGGCGCGCACTGCCCCGGCTGCAACGAGGAATACCGGCAGCTGTGCGACGAACTGGCCGAGGAGTTGTCGCAGCACGACATTCAGTTATGGGCCGCGCACGTGGTGGACCGGGTAGCCCGGGGTGGGCGCTGGCACTGTGTGGACAATTGCGGTTCGGGCGGTGTGATCGACGATCCGTCGTCGTCGCCGCTGGCCGCGGCGGCGGTACTGGACGGCAGGCGGCTCTACTCACGGCGCGCCGAACTCCAGGCCGTGATCGCGGTCGAGGACCCCGCTCGCAGCGCGGATCTGGCCGCCGCCCTGGAAGAAGAGGCGGCCAGGCGCCGGGTCGCGCAGCACGCCGATCCGGACCGGAGCCGCAGGCGCGACGTCGAGACCGCGATGGCAGCGGCATCCCGGGCGGCGGCTGGCGAGTCGCTGCCCGATGCCGACATCGCCGAGCTGGGCTGTGCGCTGCGCGACGGGGTGGTACGCGACATCCTCTACGCGCTGGCCGTCGGCGATTCGGCGGGCGAAGCGGAATCACTGTGGGCGCTGCTGGCGCGCCTGCTGCCGCCGCCCTGGCGGGTCGAGGCGCTGGCGTTGCTGGCTTTCAGCGCGTACGCCCGCGGGGACGGCCCGCTCGCCGGGGTGTCGCTGGACGCCGCGCTGCGGTGCGAGCCGGGCCACCGCATGGCGGGCATGCTGGACACGGCCTTGCAGTCGGGGCTGCGGCCCGAGCGCATCCGGGAGCTGGCGGCCACGGGCTACCGGCTGGCGAAGCGTGTCGGGGTGCGGCTGCCGCCGCGGCGGGCGTTCGGCCGCCGGGCGGGGTAGGGGAGGCCCAACGTGGGCCCCGGTCAGACCTTCTCGACTTTGACGGCGTGCGCCATCTCGTGGGGCAGGGTGACGTTCTCGTGACCCGGGATCACGATGGTCACGCCGCCACCGGTGGGGCTGGTCTCCACGCTCACCCGCGCGTTGGGCACGACGCCCGCGTCCTTGAGCCGGGTGATCAGGTCGATATCACCCTGCACGTGCTCGGTGAGTTGACGCACGACCACCGCGACCGGCGAGCCGGCGGGCAGCTCCGTCAACCGGACCAGGTTGTCGTCGTCGGAGCCGGATTTGGGTCCCACCCCGAGGTCCAGGAGGCCCGGGATCGGATTGCCGAACGGCGACGTGGTGGGGTTGTCGAGGACCTTCACCAGCCGTCGTTCCACATCCTCACTCATCACGTGCTCCCACCGGCAGGCCTCGGCGTGCACTTCCTCCCACGGCAGACCGATGACGTCGACGAGCAGTCTTTCGGCCAGGCGATGCTTGCGCATGACGGCGACGGCCAGCGCCCGGCCCTTGTCGGTGAGCTCCAGGTGGCGGTCGCCGGCCACGCGTAGCAGGCCGTCGCGCTCCATCCGGGACACGGTTTGACTCACGGTCGGACCGCTCTGGTCGAGGCGTTCGGCGATCCGGGCACGCAGCGGCGTCACGCCCTCTTCCTCGAGGTCGTAAATGGTCCGCAGGTACATCTCGGTGGTATCAACCAGCTCGTTCATCCCGCACCCTCCATTGACGCTGAGTCTACTTGGCCAGCTGCGCGAACGGATGCAACGCCTCCTTGGCGCGCAGTATGCCCGCCGCTGGAGCGGCGGGCATACTGTCGTCTTTCCTGGTTCGGGCCGGGGGCCTAGCTCGCGTACGAACGCAGCCGGTCGGCGCGCTCGCCGTTGCGCAGCTTAGACATCACGTCGCGCTCGATCTGGCGCACCCGCTCGCGGGACAGGCCGAACAGCTTGCCGATCTGGTCGAGCGTGCGCGGCTGCCCGTCGTCGAGACCGAAACGCAGCCGGATCACCTGGTGCTCACGCTCGTCGAGCGTGGCCAGCACACTGCGGATGTCGGTGTGCAACAGCTCGGCGATCACCGCGTTCTCCGCGGACATCGCCTCGGCGTCCTCGATGAAGTCACCCAGCGGGGCCTCTTCCTCGGAGCCGACGGGCATGTCCAGGCTTACCGGGTCGCGGCTGTGCTCGAGCAGGTCGTTGATCTTCTCGACCGGGATCCCCGATTCGGCGGCCAGTTCCTCGTCGGTCGCCTCGCGCCCCAGGTTCTGGTGCATCTCCCGCTTGATCCGCGCAAGCTTATTGACCTGCTCGACCAAGTGAACGGGCAGCCGGATCGTGCGGCTCTGGTCGGCCATGCCGCGGGTGATGGCCTGCCGGATCCACCACGTGGCGTACGTGGAGAACTTGAATCCCTTTGTGTAGTCGAACTTCTCCATCGCGCGGATGAGACCGAGGTTGCCCTCCTGGATCAGGTCCAGCAGCGGCATGCCGCGACCGGTGTAGCGCTTCGCCAGCGACACCACCAGGCGCAGGTTCGCCTCCAGCAGGTGACGGCGCGCCGCCTCGCCGTCGCGCACGACGGCCTCCAGCTCGCGTTTGCGGTTCTCGCCCAGGCGCTTACGGGTTTCGAGCAGGTGCTCGGCGTAGAGCCCCGCCTCGATGCGCTTGGCCAATTCGACCTCGCCTGCCGCGTTGAGCAACGCCGTCTTACCGATTCCGTTGAGATATACGCGCACTAAATCCGCTGCGGGGCTTTGAGCATCCAGATCGCCGTCAAACCTACTTGTGGTGGCGTTCGCCATAGCGACCTCCCGATCGGCTTGTAACTGTCATTGGGTATAACGACAGATCCGGCCTGAGAGTTCCCACCAATTTCTGATCTCACACGCCTTGACGTGCAGAGATGTGCCGGCGACCTGAGAAAGTCCTGAGAAGTGCGGCCGGCGAGTGCTCAGCGGAACGTCGGCCGCCGCCCAGTCAGCCCCGGTCGTCCGAGCGCCGGGGTGCGGCCTGCGGTTCGTACCGGGGATTTTCGAGCGCCAACCGTTCGGCCGTCGGGAAAAGCGGGGTGTGGCGCGGCACATCCTCGAACCGCCGCGGCTCGTCGGAGCGGCGGGGTGGCCGGTCATTGGCGATCAGCACGGCCATCCACGGCAGTGGCACCGACGCCGCGATGATCGCCAGCGAGATCAGCCCGTTGTGCCACGTCCCGTACGCCACGGCGGCCAGGATGAGCGCCGGGATGCGGAACGCCATCAAAGTCAGATATTTACGTACTCGGGCGCGGTGCTGCTCCTCGTAGGACACCGCGGCGGCGGTGATGAGCACCGGTCTGCCATCATCGTCGAACCCCAGGTCGGAGTCGCGCTTCATGACTCCACTCTTCCACACCGGATCGATTCCGGCTGTAGCGAATTTCGGGGCACAATGTCAGGCATGGACACCCAGACGCTCGAACGCACCGATACCGACGAACGCGTCGATAACGGGACGGGCAGCGACACCCCGAAGTTCTTCCATTACGTCAAGAAGGACAAGATCGCCGAGAGCGCGGTGATGGGCACCCACGTCGTCGCGCTCTGCGGTGAGGTCTTCCCGGTGACCAAGGCGGCCAAGCCGGGATCGCCGGTGTGCCCGGACTGCAAGAGGATCTACGAAAGCCTCAAGAAGGGCTGATCAGGCTGGCGGCTCGGCGGTCGCCACGCTGCACTCCGGGATTACGCGCTCGGGCGGGGGATCCTCCGCCCGGCGGCCGGGCGGCATCCGCGCCGCCAGCCACTTGCGTAGGCGGTGGGCGTGCGTCCGGGGTGCGGGGAATTCCTCCTGTATCGCCGCGTTGAGTTCGGCGCCCAGCATGATGGCGAACCCGCCGAAGAACGCGAAGAGCAGGAAAGCGATCGGCGTGGACAACGCGCCGTAGGTGTAACCGGTGCTGGTGATCCACCGCAGGTAGAAGCGCAGTCCGAGGGTGGCGATCACGAACACCGCCGCCGCGAGGACGGCCCCGAAAATGAGGCGATGCGATGGCAACGGTTCCGGCAGCGACACCCGGTACAAGACCATCACCCCGACCGTCAGCCCGAAGATGAGGGCGGGGTAGTAGCCGTAGCGCAGCACGTTGGCCAGCTCGACGGGGATGTGCTCGCCCACCTTGCGGGGGCCAGTGACCACCAGCGGGGCCGTCGTGACGACCAGCACCAGCATCACCACATAGAGGAACAGCGCGAACAGGCGCTGCCGTACCGGATGGCGTAGCGGGGTTTGATCATGAGCCTCGACGACGGAGTCGACGAACGCCGAAATGGCCGACGACCCGGCCCACAGGGAGATCAGGAATCCCAGCGACACCACCTCGCCGCGGGCGTGGCTGGCGATGTCGCGCACCGTCGGCTCGATGATCTCGGTGACCACGCTGCTGGAGAACACGCTGTGCGCCGTTGAGATCAGCTGGTGCTGGATGCTGGGCAGCATGTCCGGCCCGAACAGCGGGGCCACGTAGGCGAGGCTGCCCAGCATCCCCAGCAGAAGCGGAGGCAAAGACAGCGCAGACCAGAAACCGGCCTGCGCTGACTCCGAAAAAATCGAGTCGTCCCAGCTCTTTGCCAGAGTCCTCAAACTGATTCGCCAGACGTGATGGCGGGACGGCCTCGCGACCTGATCGCTCATACGTATCCAGCATTACCGATGACTGACCCCGTCACCCACATTGCCGACGGGCGAGTCCGGAACGAGCTAGCTTTCGCTGACCTCCAGGACGGCGGCAAGCG
This sequence comes from Mycobacterium sp. 050134, assembly GCF_036409085.1. Classification (NCBI taxonomy): domain Bacteria; kingdom Bacillati; phylum Actinomycetota; class Actinomycetes; order Mycobacteriales; family Mycobacteriaceae; genus Mycobacterium; species Mycobacterium sp. 050134. The sequence continues at coordinate 46,094 of NZ_JAZGLV010000005.1, read as the reverse complement.
CGACCAGTTTGGCCTCGTGCTCGTTGGCGTGGTGCTGGCAGAAGAGAAGCTCGGCTCCAGAAGGCAGCTTGGCGCGGACACGGGCCGCGGCGCCGCAGCGATCGCAGCGGTCGGCGCGAGTTAGCTCGGGACTGGTCAGAGTTGCGTTCATGGCTTCTCCGTTCTTACGTTGATTCACTCTCTCAGACGTATGGCGTTTTCGCCTTGTTCCCCAACCGTTGTGGGGTGTGTCGTTTCTCACGAGGTGTTTGATACTCCCCCGGCGGGTTGTCTAGGGTCACCGGCTGTGATGCCGCCCCCGACATTGCTGGTCCACCTGTGCGGAGCCGACGACTGGTCTCGCGCCCGCGACCGCGGCGCCATCGACCCCGCGGCGACCGGCGACAGCTTCGTCCACCTGTCGACACCCCAGCAGGTCCACCTGCCCGCCAACCGCCTGTACCGCGGCCGCGTCGACCTCCTGCTCCTGCACGTGGACCCGGCAATGCTGAACTCGCCCGTGCGCTGGGAGCCGGGGGTTCCGACGGATCCCGAATCGATGCTGTTCCCGCATCTGTACGGGCCGCTGCCGGTGCGCGCCGTGGTCGCGGCCAACGCGTACCGGCCGCAGGCCGACGGCACGTTCGCGCCGCTGCGTCAGGCGACGTAGGCGTCCGCCTCGATCTTCACCAGCGGCCCCGGCTCGATGAGGCGGCCACGCCGACCATGGTGGCCGCCGGGCGCTAGTCCAGGTAGTCGCGCAGGACCTGCGAACGGCTCGGGTGGCGCAGCTTCGACATCGTCTTGGACTCGATCTGGCGGATCCGCTCGCGGGTCACGCCGTAGACCTGGCCGATCTCGTCCAGGGTGCGGGGCTGTCCGTCGGTGAGGCCGAAGCGCAGCCGCACCACGCCGGCCTCGCGCTCGGAGAGGGTCTCGAGCACCGACTGCAGCTGGTCCTGCAGCAGCGTGAAGGACACCGCGTCGACGGCCACCACGGCCTCGCTGTCCTCGATGAAGTCCCCGAGCTGGCTATCGCCCTCGTCGCCGATCGTCTGGTCCAGCGAGATCGGCTCGCGGGCGTACTGCTGGATCTCCAGCACCTTCTCGGGGGTGATGTCCATTTCCTTGGCCAGCTCTTCGGGCGTGGGCTCGCGGCCCAGGTCCTGCAGCAGCTCGCGCTGAATGCGGCCCAGCTTGTTGATCACCTCAACCATGTGCACCGGGATGCGGATGGTGCGGGCCTGGTCGGCCATCGCACGGGTGATCGCCTGGCGGATCCACCAGGTCGCGTAAGTGGAGAACTTGTAGCCCTTGGTGTAGTCGAATTTCTCGACCGCGCGGATCAGGCCCAGGTTCCCCTCCTGGATCAGGTCGAGGAAGGCCATGCCGCGGCCGGTGTACCGCTTGGCGAGCGAGACGACCAGCCGCAGGTTGGCTTCCAGCAGGTGGTTCTTGGCGCGGTCGCCGTCGCGGCAGATCCACATCATGTCGCGGCGCTGGGCGGCCGGCAGCTTGTCGCCGCGCTCGGCCATCTCGGACATCAGCTGCGTGGCGTACAGGCCGGCTTCGATCCGCTTGGCGAGCTCGACTTCTTCTTCGGCGTTGAGCAGCGCCACCTTGCCGATCTGCTTGAGGTAGGCGCGTACGGAGTCGGCCGAGGCGGTGAGTTCGGCGTCCTTGCGCGCCTGCCGCAGCGCCTCGGATTCGTCTTCGTCCCAGACGAAATCGCCGGAGGCCTTGTCCTTCTCGGTGGGCTCGGCAATCTCGTCGTCGTCGTCGGCGGGGGCCGGCCCGGCCGCCGCGGCGGGGGCGGTTCCCTCCTCGGCGTCGGCCGGGTCGACTTCGACGTCCTCGGACTCCGCGTCCTCGTCCAGGTCGTCCAGGCCGAGGTCCGTCGCGTCGATTTCGATGTCGTCGCCCTCGAGGTCGGGCTCTGCGTCGAGTTCCTCGACAGCGCCGTCGGTCCCCAGTTCAGCGTCGTCCCCGGCGCCCTTGTCCGCGGCCTTGGTCCCGCGGCCCGGCTTGCCGGCGGGGCCCTTGGCCGTTGCCGGCGGCTTCTTGGCGTCGCCGTCGGCTTCGGTCCCGGGCTTGGGGGCCCGGGGTGCGGCCTTGGCGGGGTGTTTCGCTGGGGCGGAGCCGTTGGGTGCCTTGGCGGGCGAAGCCGCCGACCTCTTAGACGGATCCTTGGTGGCATTGCGCTTCACCGGCTCTTCGGTTGCCGGGCTTGCCTTCGTCGCTGCCACTTAAACCCCTTCGTTTGGCCGCACTTTCGGTGGGTATGGGCATGGAGAACCGAAAGTGTGTGTATATGTCGGTCTTGGCTTTGGTATCAGCGTGGATGGTGCACGCTCTTGGTCTGGGCTAGGCGCTGGGGACCGCCGACGACCATTGTAACGACCGCAGGGGCTGGTACCGCCCTACCGGCGAGAATCAGTGCGTGACGTCGACGGTCGCGGCCATGGCCGCGCCCACGATTCCGGCCGTGTTCTGCAGCGCCGCGGCCACCACCGGGGTGCGGTTCAGTAGCAGCGGCACCCACTTGTCCGCCTTGCGGCTGATGCCCCCGCCGGCGATGAACAGGTCCGGCCAGATGGCGTTTTCGATGGCCACCAGCACCCGCGTCACCTGCGTGGCCCACTTCTCGTAGCTCCAGCCGTTGCGCTCCTTGACCGACGACGCGGCCCGTTGCTCGGCCTCCTTGCCGCCGACTTCGATGTGGCCGAATTCGGTGTTGGGTATCAGCGTGCCGTTGTGGATCACAGCGGAGCCGATGCCGGTGCCGAACGTTAGGAGCACGACGAGTCCGGACTGGTTCGCGCCCGCCCCGTAGCGCTCCTCGGCGAGCCCGGCCGCGTCGGCATCGTTGAGGATCGTGACCGGCTGGCCGTTCAGCTCGGCGCTGATGACGTCACGCGCGTTCGTCCCGATCCACGACTTGTCGACGTTGGCCGCCGTCTGCACCACGCCGTGGGTGACGACGCCGGGATAGGTCACCCCGAGGGGACCGGTCCACCCGAATTCGTTGACGACGGCGGCGATCGCCTTGGCGACCGCGGCCGGCGTGGCCGGCTGCGGCGTCAGCAGTTTGACCCGGTCGCCGACGAGCAGACCGGTGCTCAGGTCGACGATGCCGCCCTTGATGCCGCTGCCGCCGACGTCGATGCCGAACGCCTGGCGCTGCGGCGTGGCAACGCCCGCGTCGGCGCTGGGCGTGTCGGTGCTGGTCATCGAACCCCCTCGGCAAGACGTGGGCTGTCCGACCACCTTAGCGCCCACCGTGTCGCGGAAGGCGCCGTTGGGCGTGTCTGCGCGGTGGCTGCCGCTGTGATGCGATGGACGGGTGACGCGCCCGACTGAGGAACCTGCCGAGCCGGCCCGCCTGCGTTCGGTGGCCGAAACCCTGGCGGCCGAGGCCGCCGAATTCGTGCGGCACCGCCGGGCCGAGGTTTTCGGTGCCGGTGCGGGTGCGGCCTCCGGCGACGCGGTCCGCTCGAAGAGCACCCCGACCGACCCGGTGACCGTGGTGGACACCGAGGCCGAATGGCTGCTGCGCGATCGGCTGGCGGCGCTGCGGCCTGGCGACCCGATCCTCGGGGAGGAGGGCGGTGGGCCCGCCGATCGTGGGGCGACGTCCGACGGCGCGGTCACCTGGGTGCTCGACCCCATCGATGGCACAGTGAATTTCGTCTACGGCATCCCGGCCTACGCGGTGTCGGTCGGTGTCCAGGTCGACGGCGTGCCGGTCGCCGGCGCGGTCGCCGATGTGGTCGGCGGCCGCGTGTACTCGGCGGCGAAGGGGTTGGGCGCGCATGTCACCGACGAGCGGGGGTCGGAGCCGCTGCGCTGCTCCGACGCCGACGAGCTGTCAATGTCGTTGTTGGGCACGGGCTTCGGTTATTCGAAGGGACGCCGTGAAACGCAGGCGGCGTTGCTGGCGCGGATGCTGCCGGCGGTCCGCGACGTGCGCCGGATCGGTTCCGCGGCGCTGGATCTGTGCATGGTCGCCGCGGGACGCCTGGACGCCTACTACGAGCATGGGCTGCAGGTTTGGGACTGCGCCGCCGGAGCGGTGATCGCGGCCGAGGCGGGAGCCCGGGTGGTGCTGCCGGCCGAGGGCGGCCCGGGGGGCGCGTTGACGGTCGCGGCCGCCCCCGGCGTCGCCGACGAGCTGTTGGCGATCCTGGAACGGTTCAAGGGGCTGGACCCGATCCCGGACTGACTCCTCAGCAGCTGCTGGAGTGAATCCTGGCCAGCAGCGCAGGATCCGACGGTTCGGAGGCGCCGGGTTTGAGGGTGGCCAGGACCGCGTCGATGTCGTCGTTGTGCGCCAGTGCGGTGAACTCGGTGCCGACCGCGAAGTCGACGGTGTCGTCGGCGCGGTTGTCGTTGAACAATTCGGTGCACGGCGCCACCAGCCAGACGGCGGCGGCCGTGGCCTGGCCGGCCGTGCCGAACCGGATCTGCCCCTGGCAGGCCAGCCTCGTGCCGGCGTAGATCGGGTCGTTGGCGGCCGTCGGCTGCGCGAAGCCCAGGTCCTTCATGGCGCCGGCCACGTCGGCAGCCTGCCCGCCGCGCCCGCTGGCGTTCAGGACGCGCACCTTGGTGTCCGCGAGCTTGGCCGGGGCGACGTCGGCCATGGCGGTGCGTGACACCTGCTCGCCCAGCTGCGGCGGCGCGGGTCCCGCCGGCTGCGGCGGCGGGTTGCACACCACGGCCTCGTGGACCTTGGCCGGCCGGGTCAGCGCCGCGGTCCATGCCACACCCGTCGCGACGACCAGCAGGATCAGCACGATGATGGCGGGCCGGGCGTTGCGCCGCCGAAAGGGGCGACCATGCTTGTCGAAAGCGGTACCCTCGGTGATTTGTGCGACCACAGCTGCACTCTAGCTGGGCGCCAAACGCGCTGTTCAAAGCCGAACTCAGGGGCCGATCGGGTAGTGTGGCGCAAATCACACATGAACCGGTGGTGATCCGGGCACGAATCGTTTGGTGGATGCGTTCGACGCTGGTACAAAGCGTTGCTTGGGTTTACGAGGGTACGAGGGGATAGGGCAGGGGAAGAGGAGATATGCCTACCGACTATGACGCTCCACGCCGCACTGAGACCGACGACGTCTCGGAGGACTCGCTGGAGGAGCTGAAGGCGCGACGCAACGAGGCGGCCTCGGCCGTCGTCGACGTCGACGTCGACGAAACCGCTGAATCTTTCGAGCTGCCGGGGGCCGACCTTTCGGGGGAAGAGCTGTCCGTTCGGGTCATCCCGAAGCAGGCCGACGAGTTCACCTGCTCGAGTTGCTTCCTGGTGCAGCACCGCAGCCGCCTGGCCAGCGAGAAGAACGGCGTGATGATTTGCACCGATTGCGCGGCTTGACGAGCGTCAGCTGCGCAATGCCGACAACACCCGTTCGGGGCGGCGGCAACTCACCAGCCAATACGGCGTCGGATCATCGGGGTCGTCGAGTACCAGCAGGACCATGGGGCCGATCCACGCGCGGTGCAGCACGTAGGCGGCCGGGTCCAGCTGGCGGCCCAGGGCCGCGGACTTCGCCGACGGCGCCACTTCCGCCGACCGGGCGACGACCGTGATGGGCAGGTGCGCGTCGGCGGCCCACAGTTCGACACCGTCCGGGCCGGCTGTGACCTTTATCTCGACCCGTCCCAGCCACAGCAGCGCCCCGGCCGCGACCGCGAACAGCGTCGCGTACGGGACCCAGTCGGGCAGGGCGGGCACGCCGAGGGTGACCTCGAAAGCGACCAGCCCCGCGAGCCCGAAGCCCAGTGGCCACCACCACCACGGCACCCACAGCCGTTCGTGGTATCGCACGATGTGCGGCGCGATGCGCGTCTCTGACACGCGGTCAAGGGTAGTCTGTGGCCCCGTGCAGACCAGTCTCGCCATCGTTCGCCTCGACCCGGAGCTGCCGCTGCCCGGCCGCGCCCATGACGGCGATGCCGGCGTGGATCTGTACAGCGCTGAGGACGTCGAATTGCCCCCCGGGCACCGCGCACTCGTGGGAACGGGCGTCGCGGTCGCCATCCCGCACGGGATGGTCGGTTTGGTGCACCCGCGATCGGGTTTGGCTGCGCGCGTTGGGCTCTCGATCGTCAACAGCCCCGGGACCATCGACGCCGGCTACCGCGGCGAAATCAAGGTGGCGCTGATCAACCTGGACCCGGCCGAGCCGATCGTCATCCACCGCGGCGACCGCATCGCCCAGCTCCTAGTGCAGCGGGTCGAGCTGGTGGAGCTGGTCGAGGTGTCGTCGTTCGACGAGGCGGGCCTGGCCGAAACCTCCCGTGGCGATGGCGGCCATGGCTCCTCCGGAGGACATGCGAGTCTGTGATGGCATTCGGTAGACGTAAGGACGACAACGACGAGGCGCGCTCCGATCTCGCGGAGCAGGCCGCCGAGAATCAGTCCGGCGACGAGGTCGAGGAGATCGAAGGCCCGTTCGACATCGACGACTTCGACGACCCGTCCGTCGCCGAACTGGCCCGGCTCGACCTGGGCTCGGTACTCATCCCGATGCCGGAGACCGGCCAGCTGCAGGTCGAGCTGACCGAGACCGGGGTCCCCAGCGCGGTGTGGGTGGTGACGCCCAACGGGCGGTTCACCATCGCCGCCTACGCCGCCCCCAAGACGGCCGGGCTGTGGCGCGAGGTGGCCGGTGAGCTCGCCGAGTCGCTGCGCAAGGACTCGGCCAAGGTGAGCATCAAGGACGGCCCGTGGGGCCGCGAGGTCGTCGGCACGGCCTCGGGCGTGGTGCGGTTCATCGGGGTCGATGGCTACCGCTGGATGATCCGATGCGTCATCAACGGTCCGCACGAGACGATGGAGGCGCTGGAGCAGGAGGCGCGGGCGGCATTGGCCGACACCGTGGTCCGGCGCGGTGACACCCCCCTTCCGGTGCGGACGCCGCTGGCGGTGCAGCTGCCCGAACCGATGGCCGAGCAGCTGCGCCAGGCCGCGGCCGCCCAGCAGGCCCAGCAGCAGGACGCGGCGCAAGAGACGCCCGTCGAGGCGCCCAACGAACCGGTCGCGCGCCGCGGCGCCGAGGGGTCGGCGATGCAGCAGCTGCGCACCACGACCGGCGGCTAAATCTCACCGAGCGCGGCCAGGCAGGCCGCGCCCAAGGCTGACGGGTTCGCGCCGAGCTGCTCCAGGGTCAGGGTGCGCAGGGCCGCGCGCGGGGTGGCGCCGACCCAGTCGACGGCGACCTGCAGCGGGTGGATGGGGTCGTCGACGGCGGCGGCCGCGCCCAGGGGCGCGGTCAGTCCGGCCAGCTCGGCTCGGCTCGGCGCGACGTACCCGGCGGCCTCCTCCATCGCGTCGGGCAGCTTGGGCCACTGCCCGCGCCACGAGCGCGTCAGCTCCTCGGCCAGCCACGGTGGGCTGGACGCGCGCATCGCGGCGGTCGTGGCGGCCAGGCCGTCGGCGCGGAGCTGGGCCGCCGAATGCCGCGCCGCCTGCGCGGCCGGTGCCGCCCCCGGCGCCCCGGTCCAGGCCGGCAGCGCCGCCAGCACCGCCACCGTGCGATCGGGGTGGGCCAGCGCCCAGGCGGCGGCCACCGCGGCGCCGATCGAAACCCCCCCGACGGCGATCGAACCGCTGCGCGCGGCGTCGTTCAACGCCGACAGGTAGCCGCCGATCAACCGGCCCGGCCGCGGCCGCGGGGCGATCAGGGACGCCCCGGCCTCGGCCAACGGCCCCGCGAACGCCCGGTTGACGTAGTCATCGTCGCTGCCGGTTCCGGCGAGCAGGACGGCCGTGACACCGCGCAGATCGACACTCACCCCCCGATCCTGCCCCGCCCCGAGGGGCGCTCCGACACCAGGTTTGGTTCGGTTGGCGCGGGGGAACCAAGAGGTCTACGGTGTCCGTTGGCATAGATAGAAGCACAACGCACATCAGCGGCTTTATCAGCATTGTCAGGAGTGGCCATGGGGGCCCAAGGGTATCTGCGCCGGCTGACCCGTCGTCTGACGGAGGATCCGGAGCAACGCGACTGTGCGGAGTTGTCCGACGAGGTCGCGAGTATCGGCGCGCAGCGTGTGATCGATTGTGAGCGTGGCCAGGAGGTCACCATGATCGGCACGCTGCGCAGCGTCGAGACCAACGGCAAAGGCTGTTCGGGCGGCGTCCGCGCCGAACTGTTCGACGGCAGCGATACCGTCACCCTCGTGTGGTTGGGGCAGCGCCGCATACCCGGCATCGACTCCGGCCGCACCCTGCGGGTCCGCGGCCGGCTGGGCAAGCTGGAGAACGGCACCAAAGCCATCTACAACCCGCACTACGAAATCCAGCGGTGATCGCCCCCGACGATTGGGGGGCAGGTCCACAGCCGGAATCCGGGACCACCGACCGCGTCACCCCGGACCGCCTCATCGCCCAGCTGGGCGGCGTGAGCGGTGTCATCTACTCGTCGCTGCCGGTGGTGGTGTTCGTGGCCGCGTCGAGCCTGTCCGGCCTGGGCCCCGCCATCGGCGCCGCGATGGGCGTGGCCACGCTGATCCTGCTGTGGCGGTTGATCCGGCGAGGGTCTATCCAGCCGGCGTTCTCCGGCTTCATCGGCGTCGCGGTCTGCGCACTGATCGCCTACGTCGTCGGCGCGTCCAAGGGCTATTTCCTGCTGGGCATCTGGATGTCGCTGCTGTGGGCGATGGTGTTCGCGGCGTCGGTCGTCATCCGCCGGCCGCTGGCCGGCTACGCCTGGAGTTGGGCGACCGGGCGGGACCGCGCGTGGCGCGCCGTCCCGCGCGCCGTCTATGCGTTCGACGCCGCATCGCTGTGCTGGGTGATGGTCTTCACGTCCCGGTTCATCGTCCAGCGGCTCTTGTACGAGGCCGATCAGACCGGTTGGCTCGGGTTCGCCCGGATCGCGATGGGCTGGCCGCTCACGGTGATGGCCGCCCTGGTCACCTACGCGGCGATCAAGGCCGCGCAGCGCGCCATGGCAGGCGCCGACAGCGCCGGGTTCGAGGCGGACACCGCCAGCGATTAGTCGTCGGCGGGCGCGGTGTCCGGCAACAGCAGCGCGCGCAGCTCCTCTTCCACGTCGGCGATCGCCACGAACAGCAGCTCGTCGCCGCCCTCGAGTGGCTCGTCGGCCTCCGGCACGATCACCCGCGGGCCGCGCAGGATCGTGACCAGCGAGGCGTCGCGCGGCAGCTGCAGCCGGCGCACCGGCTTGCCGCCCCACGGCGTGTCGTCGGGCAGGGTGATCTCGACCAGGTTGGCCTGGCCCCGGCGGAACTCCATGAGCCGCACCAGATCACCGACGGCGACCGCCTCCTCGATGAGCGAGGCCAGCATGCGCGGCGTCGACACCGCGACGTCGACGCCCCAGGCGTCCGTGAACAGCCATTCGTTGCGGGGATCGTTGACCCGGGCCACCACTCGCGGCACCGCGAACTCGGTCTTGGCCAGCAGGCTGAGCACCACATTGGCCTTGTCGTCGCCGGTCGCGGCGACGACCACGTCGAACTCCTCGAGGTGAACCGCCTCCAGCAGGCTCAGTTCGCACGCGTCACCCAGCCGCCAATGCGCGGCCGGGATGGCGTCGACGTCGACGTGGTCGGGATTGCGCTCGATGAGCGTCACGTCGTGATCGTTGCCGACGAGCTCGCGGGTGACGGACCGGCCGACCGCGCCGGCCCCGGCCACAGCAACTCTCATTTGCGCGGTCCTGTCTCGAGGTCCTCATTGGGCGGGAGCGCGGCGATGGCCACCGCCTCGGCGGCCCGGCCGGAGATCGCGGCGATGTACACCTGGTCGCCGGCCTGGATCACGGTCTTCGGCTCGGGCAGGACGCCGGTGCCGAACCGGATCAGGAACGCGACCCGCGCGCCGGTGGCCTGTTCGAGGTCGGTGGCCCGGTGCCCGACCCAGTCCTCGTGCAGGTCGAGTTCGGCCACGGCGACGGTGCCCGTCGGGTCTCGCCACTTGGCGGTCTCGCTTTCCCGGGTCAGGGCGTTGAGCAGGCGGTCAGTGGTCCACGGCACGGTGGCGATCGTCGGAATGCCCAGGCGCTCGTACACCTCGGCGCGTTTCGCGTCGTAGATGCGGGCGACCACGCGCTTGACGCCGAACGTCTCCCGCGCCAGCCGGGCCGAGATGATGTTGGAGTTGTCGCCGGAGGAGACGGCGGCGAAGGCATCGGTTTCCTCGATGCCCGCCCGGAGCAGCACGTCGCGGTCGAATCCCTGGCCCAGCACCCGCTCGCCGGCGAACTCCGCACTGAGCCGGTTGAACGCGGAGCTGTCGCGGTCGATGACCGCAACCTCGTGGCCGATACGGGACAGCCCGTCGGCCAGCGACGATCCCACCCGGCCGCAGCCCATGACAACCACCCGCACTTGAGGTCCTCTCGGCTGGTCCTGCTTTAGGTGACGCGATCGGCAACCCGGGTTGGCCAGCCGATTTCGTTCAGCAACATTCTCGCCCACGGAACGCTACCGGCAACTCGGGATGGGCTTACCCTTGGCTCTCGTGTCGAAATTTTCAACGGCCGCGCGCCGGTTGCTGATCGGTCGGCCGTTTCGCAGCGACCGATTGAGTCACACCCTGCTGCCCAAGCGCATCGCCTTGCCGGTGTTCGCCTCCGATGCGCTGTCGTCGGTGGCGTACGCCCCGGAAGAGGTCTTCCTCATGCTGTCGGTGGCCGGGGTCTCCGCCTACGCGCTGACGCCGTGGATCGGACTCGCGGTCGCCGCGGTCATGCTCGTCGTGGTGGCCAGCTACCGCCAGAACGTGCACGCCTACCCCTCGGGCGGCGGCGACTTCGAGGTTGTTACCACCAACCTCGGCGACACGGCCGGCCTCGTGGTCGCCAGCGCTCTGATGGTGGATTACGTTCTCACGGTTGCTGTTTCGACGGCCTCGGCGATGTCGAACATCGGCTCGGCCATCCCGCTCGTCGCCGACCACAAGGTGTTGTTCTGTGTGGTGTCGATCCTGCTGGTGATGGGGCTGAACCTGCGCGGCATCCGCGAATCCGGGGTGGCCTTCGCGATACCGACCTACGCGTTCATCGCCGGGGTCTTCATCATGATCGGCTGGGGCCTATTCCGGATCTTCGTGCTGGGCAATCCGCTGCGGGCCGAATCCGCGGCGTTCCAGATGCACGCCGAGCACGGCCAGGTCGTCGGCTTCGCGCTGGCGTTCCTGGTGGCGCGGTCGTTCTCCTCGGGGTGCGCCGCGCTGACCGGGGTCGAGGCGATCAGCAACGGGGTGCCGGCGTTCGAGAAGCCGAAGTCGCGTAACGCCGCAACGACGCTGCTGATGTTGGGCGTGATCGCGGTCACCCTGCTGATGGGCATCATCGTGCTGGCCGAGAAGATCGGCGTGCAGCTGGTCGACGACCCGGCCCGCCAACTGTCCGGCGCCCCGCCGAACTACTATCAGAAGACCCTGGTGACTCAGCTGGCGGAGACGGTGTTCGGCAGTTTCCACCTCGGGTTCCTGCTCATCGCGACGGTGACCGCCTTGATCCTGGTACTGGCGGCCAACACCGCGTTCAACGGGTTCCCGGTGCTGGGTTCGGTCCTGGCGCAACACAGCTACCTGCCGCGGCAGCTGCACACCCGCGGCGACCGGCTGGCGTTCTCCAACGGGATCCTGTTCCTGTCGGGGGCGGCCCTGTTGGCGATCATCGCGTTTCGCGCCGAGGTGACCGCGCTGATCCAGCTCTACATTGTCGGCGTGTTCATCTCGTTCACGCTGAGCCAGATCGGCATGGTCCGGCACTGGACCCGGCTACTGCGTACCGAGACCAATCCCAAGGTGCGGCGGCAGATGATGCGCTCGCGGGTGGTCAACACGGTCGGGTTGCTGTCCACCGGCGCGGTGTTGCTGGTCGTCCTGGTGACCAAGTTCGTCGCGGGGGCCTGGATCGCGCTGTTCGCGATGAGCCTGCTCTTCATCATCATGAAGATGATTCACCGCCATTACAACACCGTCGGCCGTGAATTGGAGCAACAGGAAGCCGCCCAGCACGACGTCGTCCTGCCGAGCCGCAACCACGCGCTGGTGCTGGTGTCCAAGCTGCACCTGCCGACCCTGCGCGCGCTGGCGTATGCGCGTGCTACCCGCCCGGATGCGCTCGAGGCCCTCACGGTCAGCGTCGACGACGCGGAGACCCGCGAGCTGGTGCACAAGTGGGAGGAAAGCGATATCAGCGTGCCGCTCAAGGTCATCGCCTCGCCATACCGCGAAATCACCCGGCCCATACTGGATTACGTCAAACGGGTCAGCAAGGAGTCGCCGCGCACCGTGGTCACGGTGTTCATCCCCGAATACGTGGTCGGCCACTGGTGGGAGCAGGTGCTGCACAACCAGAGCGCGCTGCGGCTCAAGGGCCGGCTGCTGTTCATGCCCAATGTGATGGTGACTTCAGTTCCGTGGCAACTGAATTCGTCGGAGCGGCTCAAGACGTTTGAGCACCACGCGGCGCCGGGGGACGCCCGTCGGGGAATCTTCGATTGAGCGTGCAGCCGGAACTTACCCTGGTGACGGGGGACCCCGCCAACGGTGGCAGCTGCGTGGCGCACCACGACGGCCGGGTGGTGTTCGTCCGCTACGCCCTGCCCGGCGAGCGGGTACGGGCGCGCGTCACCGCCGAACGCGGATCGTATTGGCATGCCGAGGCGATCGAGGTGCTCGAGCCGTCGGACGACCGGACCGAGTCGCTGTGCCCGATCGCCGGCGTGGACGGCGCCGGCTGCTGCGACCTGGCGTTCGCCGCGCCGGAGGCGGCCCGGGCGTTCAAGGCCCACGTCGTGGCGAACCAGCTGCAGCGGCTCGGCGGCCATCAGTGGAGCGGTGAGGCCGAACCGCTGGCCGATTCGGCTCCCACCGGGTGGCGCACCCGCGTCCGGCTGGACGTGGGCGCCGACTGCCGGCCGGGTTTTCACCGTTACCACAGCGACGAGCTGGTGACCGACCTGCGCTGCGCCCAGCTGCCGGACGGCATGCTCGACGGTTTGGCCGGCCCCGACTGGCCGCCGGGCGCCCAACTGCACGTGGCCGTGGGCGACGACGGCGAGCGCCACGTGGTGCGGACGCTGCGCCAGGGCCGGCGCACCGCGACCGCCGTCGTCGAAGGCGCCTACGAGGCCGCCCAGCGGGTGGGTGGGCGCACCTGGCGGGTTCCGGTGACCGCGTTCTGGCAGGCGCATCGGGACGCGGTTCGCGTGTACAGCGGCCTGGTCGCCGAGTGGGCGCAGCCAAGGGCCGGGATGACGGTCTGGGATCTCTACGGCGGCGCCGGTGTTTTCGCCGCCGCGCTGGGCGAAGCGGTGGGGGAGTCCGGGCGGGTGCTGACCGTCGACACGTCACGCGCCGCGACGCGGGCCGCCCGCATCGCCCTGGCGGACCTGCCGCAGGTGGAGGTCGTGACCGATTCGGTGCGGCGCGCGTTGACGGCCCGGCGGGCCGCGGCCGACGTGGCGGTCCTGGATCCGCCGCGTGCGGGCGCGGGCCGCGAGGTCATCGACCTGCTGGCCGCCGCGCAGGTGCCGAGGTTGGTGCACATCGGTTGCGAGCCCGCCTCTTTCGCCCGTGACGTCGGCCTGTATCTGGGCCACGGCTACGCCGTCGAAAAGATCAGGGTGTTCGACGCCTTCCCGCTCACCCACCACACCGAGGCCGTCGCGTTGCTGACCCGCGCGTAGCGAGGCGCCCGAACCCCGGCAGCGGTTAGACTCCGTCGCGGTGTGTCGGGAAGTCTGGTCGGCGATGTCCTCGATGTGCCCGCCGACCGACCGAAAGGTTTGAGTGCCTACCACCGCAGGGCCTTCCCGCCTCCGGGTGCCGCGATCGTGAACGACAGCCTTCGCTATGCCCTGATCATCTTGTTCGCCAGCGCGGTCGGTCTGGTCGCGGTGCTGGCGAACCGCCTGACCGAGCGGGTCAAGATCCCCGTGCCGCTGCTCGTGCTGGTCGGCACCGCGCTGGCGGTGCACGCCGTGCCCTGGGTGCAGCCACCGTCCGAGCGGATCGTGGAACAGGTCATCACCGTCGCGCTGGTGCTGGTGTTGTTCGACGGCGGAATGCACATCGGGCTCTCGCGGTTCCGCGCGGCGGTGGCGCCGATCCTGTCGGTCGGGGTCGCGGGCACCGCGCTCACCGCCGCCGGCGCGGCGCTGATGCTGCACTATGGGTGCGGAGTCGGGTGGTTCCCCGCGGTGCTCGTCGCCACGGCGGTAGCGCCCACCGATCCGGCCGTGGTCTTCTCCGTGCTGGGCAAGCGCGAGATCAGGGGCCGCAGCAGCACCATCCTGGAGGGCGAGTCCGGCGCCAACGATCCGGTCGGCATCGCGTTGATGTCCAGCCTGATCGCCGCCGGTGGCCTCAGCGTGGCCGGGTTCGCCGGCGTGGGAACTCAATTCGTGTTGCAGATGGTCATCGGCCTCGCCGTCGGGGTGGCCGGCGGCCGCGCCCTGCTGGTTTTCATGCGCCGCGTGGCGCTGCCGAGCGAGGCCCTTTACCCGCTGCGGACGCTGGCATCCAGCCTGATGCTCTACGGCATCGCCACGCTCGCGCACGGGTCGGGGTTCCTGGCGGTGTTCGTCGCCGGCATCGTGATCGGCGACGCCCGCGCGCCCTACAAGCCGGAGATCAAGCGCTTCCACGCGGCCCTGGCCGGGCTGGCCGAGATCGTCGCGTTCGCCATCCTCGGTCTGACCGTCGACCTCGACGTGCTGGTCCATCCCGACGTGTGGATTCCCGGGCTTGTCCTCGGGGCCGCCCTGACGGCCCTGATCCGTCCGGCCGCCGTGGGCGCCTGCCTGGTCGGCGTGCGGCTCGCGCGAAACGAACGCCTCTTCATCCTGTTCGCCGGGCTCAAGGGGGCAGTGCCGATCCTGCTCGGCGAGTTCCTGCGGGCCGCGCACATCCCGGACGCCGAACGCCTCTACGGCATCGTCGTCGTGGTCGTCGTCTTCTCGGTACTGGTGCAGGGCAGTGCGGTGCCCGGCGTCGCCCAACTGCTGCGCCTCCCGATGCGAACTGTTCAGACTCAGCCGTGGGAGATCGGGGTCCGGCTGGCGGACGAACCGGAGGGCGTCCACCGCTTCAGCGTCGCTACGGGATCTGACGCGGAGGGCTGCACGGTCGAGGGCCTCGGCGACCGCGTCGGCGACATCTGGGTCAGCATCGTGGTGCGCACCACCGGCCTGGTGCCGGTGCGCGGTGACACCGAACTGCGCGCCGGCGACGAGGTCGTCCTCCTGGCGGATCCCGAACTTCACGACACCCTCGCCGCCCTTTTCGGCCGCCCGTAGCCCGGCCCCCTCCCGCCGGCGCCCTCTCGTTGCCGCGCTGGCTGCGTAGACTGACGGGATGCTGGAACAGATCCGCGGACCCGCCGATCTGCAGCACCTTTCCCAACAGCAGCTGCGCGCTCTCGCCGCCGAGATCCGCGAGTTCCTGATTCACAAGGTCGCTGCCACCGGGGGCCACCTCGGACCCAACCTGGGCGTGGTCGAGTTGACGCTCGCCCTGCACCGGGTGTTCGACTCCCCGCACGATCCGATCATCTTCGACACCGGCCACCAGGCCTACGTGCACAAGATGCTGACCGGGCGCGCCCACGACTTCGAGACGCTGCGCAAGAAGGGCGGCCTGTCCGGGTATCCGTCGCGCGCCGAGAGCGAGCACGACTGGGTCGAATCGAGCCACGCTAGCGCCGCGCTGTCCTATGCCGACGGCCTGGCGAAGGCGTTCGAGCTGAGCGGGCATCGCAACCGGCACGTCGTCGCGGTGGTCGGGGACGGCGCGCTGACCGGCGGCATGTGCTGGGAGGCGCTGAACAACATCGCCGCCTCGAAGCGGCCCGTGATCATCGTGGTCAACGACAACGGGCGCAGCTACGCGCCCACGATCGGCGGCGTCGCCGATCATCTGGCCTCCCTGCGGCTGCAGCCGGCCTACGAGCAGGCCCTGCAGAAGGGCCGCGAGGCCATCCGCGCCGTCCCGGTGGTCGGAAAACTCGCCTACCGCTTCATGCACAGCGTCAAGGCCGGCATCAAGGACTCGCTGTCGCCGCAGCTGCTCTTCACCGACCTCGGGCTCAAGTACGTCGGCCCCGTCGACGGGCACGACGAGCGCGCCGTCGAGGCGGCGCTGCGGCACGCCCGCGGCTTCGGGCGTCCGGTGATCGTGCACGTCGTGACCCGCAAGGGCATGGGCTTCGGGCCGGCGGAGGACGACGAGGCCGAGCAGATGCACTCGTGTGGCGTCATCGACCCCGTCACCGGCCGGGCCACCAAGGTCGCCGGGCCGGGCTGGACCGCCACATTCTCCGACGCGCTCATCGCCTTCGGCCGCAAGCGCCGCGATGTCGTGGCGATCACCGCGGCGATGCCCGGTCCCACCGGGCTGACGCCGTTCGGGCAGCAGTTCCCCGATCGCCTGTTCGACGTCGGCATCGCCGAGCAGCACGCCCTGACGTCGGCCGCCGGGCTCGCCATGGGTGGCATGCATCCGGTGGTCGCCATCTACTCGACCTTTCTCAACCGCGCCTTCGACCAGATCATGATGGACGTCGCGCTGCACAAGCTGCCGGTCACCATGGTGCTCGACCGGGCGGGCATCACCGGTTCGGACGGCCCCAGCCACAACGGCATGTGGGACCTGTCGGTGCTGGGCATCGTGCCGGGCATGCGGGTGGCCGCGCCGCGCGACGCCGCCCGCCTGCGCGAGGAGCTGGGCGAGGCGCTGGACGTCAACGACGGCCCCACCGCGCTGCGCTTCCCGAAAGGCGATGTGGGCGAAGACATCCCGGCGCTGGAGCGGCGGTCGGGCGTGGACGTGCTCGCGGTGCCGGCCGCCGGGCTGAACCACGACGTGTTGCTGGTGGCCGTCGGCGCGTTTGCGTCGATGGCGCTGGGAGTGGCCAAGCGGTTGCACAACCAGGGCATCGGCGTGACCGTGATCGACCCGCGCTGGGTGCTGCCGGTGTCCGACGCTGTCGTCGAATTGGCGGCGCAGCACAAGCTGGTCGTCACGTGCGAGGACAACGGGGTCAACGGCGGGGTCGGTTCGGCCGTTTCGGGAGCGCTGCGGCGCGCGGAGATCGACACGCCGTGCCGCGACGTCGGGCTGCCGCAGGAGTTCTTCGAGCACGCCTCCCGCGGCGAGCTGCTCTCGGAACTCGGGCTCACCGACCAGGACGTCGCCCGCCGGGTCACGGGGTGGGTCGCGGCGCTGGGCAGTGACGAGGCAAAACCCGAGATCCGCGAGCACCTCGACTAGGTCGGGCCCGGCGCCGAAATCGACGTTGGCGCGACCCTCACTCGGACTTTTCCGCGCTACCGTCGATTTCGGTGTCGCCGCCATTCGGCTGTCCCGGCTCGGCCGGCGGCCGCAGGGCCTCGGCCAGCACCCCGACCACCAGTTCACGCTGCCACGGCCGCGCGTGGCCGGCCCGCAGGAACGCGTCGACTGCGGCCGCCCGATCGCTCACGTCCTCCCAGTCCCAGCACAGCCGACGCACCAGGTCGGGCGCGACCAGGTTCTCGGTGGGAATCACGACCCGCTCCGACACCTCGGACAGCGCCGCCCGCGCGGCCTCGAGCCGCACGGCCGCCTCCGGTTTGCGCCTGCTCCACCGCGCCGCCGGGGGCGGCCCGTTCGGCGGCTCGACGTCCTCGGGAGGGCTCGGGTTCTTCCGGGCGGCTTCCAGGGCGGCCAGCCAGGTCGCCGCGCTGCGCCGCTGGTTGCGCCCGCCGAACACCGGCAGCGCGACGAGTTCCTCGATGGTCTTCGGGTCGGCGACCGCGGCGTCGATGATCGCCGCGTCGGGCAGGACGCGGCGGGGCGCGATGTCGCGGCGCTCGGCGATCCGGTCGCGCGTCGTCCACAGCTCGCGGATCGCGGCTAGGGCGCGCCGGTCGCGCACCCGGTGGATTCCCGAGGTTCGGCGCCAGCGGTCCCGCCGCGCGGCGCCGTCCCTGGGCGCCTCGCCCGTCTTGAAGGTGCGTAGATAGTCGAATTCTTCTGCGGCCCAGTCGGATTTGCCCTGGCGGTCGAGGACTTCCGAGATCGCCGCGCGCAGCTCGATCAGCAGCTCGACGTCCAGGGCGGCGTAGTTGAGCCATTCGGCGGGCAGGGGGCGCTTGGACCAGTCGGCCGCCCCGTGGCCCTTGGCTAACCCGAATCCCAGGAGCAGCTCGACCATGGTCGCCAGGTTCACCCGGTCGAAGCCGGCCAGCCGCCCGGCAAGCTCGGTGTCGTAGAGGGCGGGCGGCCGCATGCCGAGCTCGGCCAGGCACGGCAGGTCCTGGTCGGCGGAGTGCAGGATCCACTCGTCGTCGCCGAGCACCTCGGCGACGGGCCGCAGCGCGGTCAGCGGGTCGGCGCCGTGGCTGACGGGGTCGATGAGGACGGTGCCGGCGCCGGCCCGCCGGATCTGGATCAGGTACGCCCGGTTGGAGTAGCGGAAGCCCGACGCACGTTCGGCGTCCACCGCGAACGGGCCGTGCCCGCCGTCCAACAGCCGCGCGGCCGCTTCGATCTCACGCACGCTCACCGACAGCTCGGGGAGTCCGTCGGCGGGATGCAGCAGGGGCCGGGCCGCGGGTGCCTCGGGGGCGGTGCTGCCTCGGTCGTCGGTGTCGGGTTCGCTCATGTCAGGCGCGGGAGCGCGAGCTGAGGTCGGTGACCCCGGCCGGCGGCAGACCCGCGGCATGCTCGAGCACGTCGCAGAACGCCTCGACGTGCGCGCCGACGTCGGGGGTGGTGGCGGTCCACGACGCCCGCAGCTCCAGCTGGTGGGCGCGGGGCGGCCCGGAAATGTCGCCGTAGCGCACCGAGGTGGTGGCGGTGACGGTCCCGCCTAGGGCGGTGACGCGCTCGGTGCGCGACGCCAGCGCGTCGTGCAGCCAGCTCCACGCCACCTCGGGCAGCAGCGGATCGACGGCCTCGCTGGGGTCCAGGTCGGCCTGGATGAAGGCGACCAGTCGTAGCGTGCCGTCCCAGGCATCGGCGCCTTCGGGGTCGTACAGCAGGATGAGCCGGCCGAAGGCGTCGCCCTCGGAGCGCTCGGGAACGATTTCGAGGTCCGGGTGTTTGACCTCGGCTCCGAGGGCGTAGCTGAAGGGCGCCAGCCGCTGCGGGGGGCG
The DNA here is from genome assembly GCF_036409085.1 of Mycobacterium sp. 050134. Taxonomy (NCBI): domain Bacteria; kingdom Bacillati; phylum Actinomycetota; class Actinomycetes; order Mycobacteriales; family Mycobacteriaceae; genus Mycobacterium; species Mycobacterium sp. 050134. The sequence goes on along the minus strand of NZ_JAZGLV010000005.1, from coordinate 26,990 downwards.
GATTGGTCCCAGCTCGATCTCCGGCCGCGGGGTTACGGCGTTCATTGTCGCCACCGCCTCGCGGAACGGTGCCGGTTCGAGTGAGCTCACAGCGTCCGACGGTAGACCCATGGGTGGATGCGCCGAAACAGGCGCGCCGATCCGGGCGCCCGTCGCGACCAAGCCGTTATCCGCGCTCGCCGGGGCCGCGCCGGAGCTGAACGGGCTGCTCAGGGGGTGTTCCCGCCCGCGAACCTGGCCGGGCGCTTCTCCCGGTGCGCCGCCAGTCCCTCTTGGACGTCCGGGCCGCCGAAACTGAGAAATTCCAGGCCGAGCGACGTCTCGAAGGTGGGCCCGAACATGCGATACCAGGAATTGAGGCTGTGCTTGGTCCAGCGGATCGCGTTCTGCGCGCCCCGCGCCAGGTTCTCCGCGAGGCGGGTCGCGGTCGGCAGGACGTCGTCGTCGTCGACGCAGGTGGACACCAGGCCGATGCGCTCGGCCTCCTCGCCGAGCAGCGTCTCGCAGGTCAGCAGGTAGTACTTGGCCTTGGCCATCCCGACCAGCAGCGGCCAACAGATCGCGGCGTGGTCGCCCGCCGCGACGCCCAGCTTGGTGTGCCCGTCGATGAGTTTCGCGGTGCGGCCCGCGACCGAGATGTCGGCGAGCAGGGCGACCACCAGGCCCGCGCCGACGGCCGGTCCCCGGATCGCCGAGACCACCGGCTTGTCGAAGTTGACCATGTTGAGCACCAGGTCGCGGGCCTCCCGCATGATGCGGATCCGGCTTTCGTAGTCGCCGATGGTCTCGGCGATCAGGTCGAAGCTGCCGCCGGACGAGAAGGCCTTGCCCTCGCCGCGGACCAGGACCACCCGCACGGCGGGGTCTCGGTCGATCGCCGGCCAGATGTCGGCCAGATCCCGGTGCATCTGCGGGCCGACGGAGTTGAGCCCGGGGGAGTCGAGCACCAGGGTCAGGATGCCGTTGTCGCCCAGTTCGCAGCGCAGGCTGGGGAAGTCGTCGTAACGCACCGGGGGCTCGCTGACTGGCACGGTCGTCGATATTACGCAGCGACCGGGTCATGGCAGCATTGAGGACAATGGACAGACCAGCTCGTACTCGCCGCGACCTCCCCGAGTCGCCCTACCTGGCCGCCGTCTCCGGCCGCAAGCCCGCCCGGATCCCGGTGTGGTTCATGCGCCAGGCCGGTCGCTCGCTGCCGGAGTATCGCGAGCTGCGGGCGCAGACCGACATGCTGGCGGCCTGCTTCGACCCCGAGCTGGTCTGCGAGATCACCTTGCAGCCGGTGCGCCGCCACGACGTCGACGCGGCGATCTTGTTCTCCGACATCGTGGTTCCGCTGCTCGGTGCCGGCGTCGACCTGGACATCGTGGCGGGCGTCGGGCCGGTGATCGCGTCGCCGGTGCGCACGACCGCCGACGTCGATGCGCTGAAACCCCTTGACGCACAACGTGTCCAGCCGGTGGCCGACGCGGTCGGCCTGCTGGTGGCCGCCCTGGGCGGGGTGCCGCTGATCGGGTTCGCCGGCGCGCCTTTCACGCTGGCGTCCTACCTGATCGAGGGCGGACCCAGCCGTCACCACGCGCGCACCAAGGCGATGATGCTCGCCGAGCCCGACAGCTGGCACGCGCTGCTGGAGAAGCTGACTGACATCACGGTCGGTTTCCTAAGGGCGCAGCTCGACGCCGGCGTGGACGCCATCCAGGTGTTCGACTCCTGGGCCGGGGCGCTGTCGCTGGCCGACTACCGCGCCTGCGTGGCGCCGCACAGCGCGCGGGTGTTCGCCACGCTCGCCGAGTACGGCGTCCCCATGACTCACTTCGGGGTGGGGACGGCCGAACTGCTGGGCGCGATGTCGGCGGCCGGTGCCACCGTCGTCGGCGTGGACTGGCGGACCTCGCTCGCCGACGCCGCCACGCGCGTCGCGCCCGGCACCGCGCTGCAGGGCAATCTCGATCCGGTGGTGGTGCTGGCCGGCTGGCCGGTGGTCGAACGCGCCGCGCGGGCCGTGGTCGACGACGGGCGCCGCGCGGTCGACGCGGGAGCGGGCGGCCACGTCTTCAACCTGGGCCACGGCGTGCTGCCGGAAACCGATCCCGGCGTGCTGACCGAGCTGGTGTCACTGGTCCATTCCCTATGAGCCAGTCGTATTGCGTTGTCGGGGGCGGAATTTCGGGACTGACGGCGGCATACCGGTTGCGCGCGGCCGCCGGTCCGGCCGCGTCCATCACCCTGTTCGAGCCGGGGGACCGGCTGGGTGGCATCCTGCGCACCGAGTCGGTCGGCGGCCAGCCGATGGACCTCGGCGCCGAGGCGTTCATCCTGCGCCGGCCCGAGATGCCGGCGCTGGTGGCAGAACTGGGCCTATCGGGGCGCCAGCGGGTCTCCGCCGGGGCGCGGCCATTGATCTACAGCCAGGGGGAATTGCACCCGCTGCCCACCGGCACGGTCGTCGGCATCCCGTCGTCGGCGGCGTCGGTGGCCGGCCTCGTCGACGACGAGACGGTGGCGCGCATTCGGGACGAACCGGCGCGGCCGCTGGACTGGCGCGCCGGCAGCGATCCGTCGGTCGCCGACGTGGTGGCCAACCGGTTCGGCGAGCAGGTGGTGGCCCGGTCCGTCGATCCGTTGTTGAGCGGGGTGTACGCGGGCTCGGCGGCGACCATCGGTCTGCGCGCGGCGGCCCCAGGTGTGGCGGCGGCCCTCGATCGCGGCGCCGCGAGCCTGACCGACGCCGTCCGGCGCGCGTTGCCGCCCCCCAACGGCGCGCCGCTGTTCGGGGCGCTGGATGGCGGATACCGGGTGTTGGTCGACGAACTCGTGGCGCGCAGCGGGTTGCGCTGGGTTCGCGCCGCGGTGAACCGGCTCGAACCGATCGGGTCGGGCTGGTCGCTGATCGACGACACCGGCGCCGCGTGGCGCGCCGACGCGGTCGTTGTGGCCGTCCCGCCGGCCCGCGCCGCCGGGCTGCTCGGTGAAATCGCCCCGCGCACGGCCGCCGCGGCCGGCCGGATCGCGACCGCATCGGCGGCGGTGGTGGCGCTGGCCGTGCCCGGTGACACGCCGTTCCCGCAGTGTTCGGGTGTGCTCGTCGCCAGCGGCGAGCCGTTGCGGACCAAGGCGATCACCCTGTCGTCACGCAAGTGGGGACAAGGGGGCGACGGCCAGTTGTTGCGGCTGTCGTTCGGGCGCTTCGGCGACGACGTCGCGGTCACGACCTCCGACGCCGACCTGCTGGCCTGGGCGGTGGCCGACGTGGCCGCCGTGTTCGGGCTCGCGGTCGAGCCGTTCGATGCGCGGGTGCAGCGGTGGATCGACGCGATGCCCCAGTACGGGCCCGGGCACGCCGACCTGGTCGCCGAGGCGCGCGCCGGTTTGCCCCCGACGCTCGCCGTGGCCGGCAGCTACCTCGACGGCATCGGCGTGCCGGCGTGTGTCGCGGCGGCCGGCCGCGCGGTCGAGGCCCTCGGCGCCGAAGTGGCACCATAGGGGCTATGGCCAAGCTCGACTACGACACCCTCAACGCGACGATCCGCTACCTGATGTTCTCAGTCTTCTCCGTGCGGCCGGGCACGCTCGGAGACGAGCGTCACGCCGTCGTCGACGAGGCGGCGACGTTTTTCAAACAGCAGGAGGAGCGCGGGGTGGTGGTGCGCGGCCTCTACGACGTCGCGGGCTTGCGCGCCGACGCCGACTTCATGATCTGGACTCACGCCGAACGCATCGAGGCGCTGCAGGCCACCTACGCGGACTTCCGGCGCACCACCGCGCTGGGCCGGGCCTGCTCGCCGGTGTGGAGCAGCGTGGCACTGCATCGGCCGGCGGAGTTCAACAAGAGCCACATCCCGGCGTTTCTGGCCGGCGAGGAGCCCGGCGCCTACATCTGCGTCTATCCCTTTGTGCGGTCCTACGAGTGGTACCTGCTGCCCGACGACGAACGCCGGCGCATGCTCGCCGAGCACGGCATGGCGGCCCGGGAATACAAGGACGTCCGCGCCAACACGGTGCCGGCGTTCGCGCTCGGCGACTACGAGTGGCTGCTGGCGTTCGAGGCCCCCGAGTTGCACCGCATCGTCGATCTGATGCGCGAGTTGCGCGCCACAGACGCCCGCCGGCACACGCGCGAGGAGACGCCGTTCTTCACCGGCCCGCGGGTGCCCGTCGAGCAGTTGGTCAACTCGCTGCCATGAGCACCCCATTCGATCCCACCGACCCGGCCCGCTTCGAGGAGATGTACCGGGACGACCGGCTGTCGCACGGGCTGCCGGCCGCCACGCCGTGGGACATCGGCGGCCCGCAGCCGGTGGTCCAGCAGCTGGTTGCCCTGGGGGCGATCAGGGGTGAGGTGCTCGACCCGGGCACCGGGCCCGGCCACCACGCGATCTACTACGCATCGAAGGGCTATGCGGCGACGGGCATCGACGGGTCGGCGACGGCACTGGAGCGCGCGCGGGGCAACGCGCGCGCGGCCGGGGTGTCGGTCGACTTCGAGCTGGCCGACGCCACCAAGCTGGACGGCTTCGAGGGCCGCTTCGACACCGTCGTCGACTGCGCGTTCTACCACACGTTCAGCTCCGATCCGCAGCTGCAGAGGTCGTACGTGCAGGCGCTGCGCCGCGCGACCAAACCGGGCGCGCGGCTCTACATGTTCGAGTTCGGCCAACACGACGTCAACGGCTTCACGATGATGAGGTCGTTGTCCGAGAGCGACTTTCGCGACGTGCTCCCGGTCGGTGGGTGGGAGATCACCTACCTGGGGCCCACCACCTATCTGGTCAACATCAGCGCCGAGCAGATCGAGATGATGGCCGCGCGCAATCCCGACATGGCCGAGCAGACCGATGACATGCTCAAGCGCTTCCGGGCGATGGAGCCGTGGCTGGTCAACGGACGCGTGCATGCCCCGTTCTGGGAAGTGCATGCGACGCGGGTGGACTAAGGCGGGCCTCTTTTCTTCGGGCCGCCGCGACACGTAAACCGCTGCGACGACACGCCGGAGTTGGTCGCAACCATTTACATCTGGTGGAGCCGGGATTTGTGCAGCGGCGTCTTCCTCTAGGTGGAAGACGTTTTCAGAGGCAGTGAGGCTGTGCGGCAGGGGAGGCTGACTCCCTATCAACTGCGAACCGGGTTTCGCGCGATTCATCACGACGTATATCTGGCGAAGTGCGAGCCGCTATCAATGAGGACCCGTACCGTCGCGGCCTGGCTGTGGTCGGACCGGCGCGGCGTCATGGCGGGCCTCGCCGCGGCGGCGCTGCACGGCTCGCGCTGGATCGACGACGACGAGCCCATCGAACTGGTCTGGCGGAATCGGCATGCCCCGGGCGGCGTGATCACCCGTAATGAGCGGCTTGGAGCGGATGAAGTCACGCGCGTTGCCGGTCTGCCCGTGACCACGAGGGAGAGAACGGCCTATGACTTGGGCAGGCGATTGCCCAGGGGCGACGCGGTGGCGCGGCTAGATGCGTTGATGCGAGCGGGCCCGTTTCGCGCTGAGGGCGTTCTGCGGCTGGCCGCGCGGTACCCGCGTGCGCGTGGCCTTCGACGGCTGCGCGGGGCCCTTCCACTCGTCGACCCGGGTGCCGCGTCACCCAGGGAAACCTGGCTCCGCCTCGTGCTCATCGATGCCGGGCTGCCCGCGCCGGAAACGCAGATCCCCGTGAATGAGAACTGGCGAACGGTCGGCGTGCTGGATATGGGTTGGGAGGAATACAAAGTCGCCGTCGAGTACGACGGCGACCATCACCGCGCCGACCGCCGCCAATATGCCAAAGACCAGTGGCGAATACGCAAGCTCGAAGCACTCGGCTGGATCGTGATCCGCGTGATCGCCGACGACAGCGCAGAGGACGCAGTGCGGCGCGTCCGCGAGGCGCTCTTCCGTCGTGGATTCCGCCAGACGTAACTGGCTGCGATGCGCCCCGGCGTGTCGTCGCAACTGGTTACGTGTCGCGGAAGGTCAGCCGCCCGCCGCCGCCAGACGCAGCGAGATCGAGTTGATGCAGTAGCGCTGGTCGGTGGGCGTCGGGTATCCCTCGCCCTCGAAGACGTGGCCCAGGTGGCTGTGGCAGTTCGCGCACAGCACCTCTACCCGTCGCATGCCCATCGAGTCGTCGGGGCGCAGGATCACCGCGTCGGAGTTCGCCGGGTCGAAGAACGACGGCCACCCGCAGTGGGACTCGAATTTCTCGGTGCTGCGGAACAATTCGGCGCCGCAGGCCCGGCACTGATAGACGCCTTCGGTCTTGGTGTCGGTGTACTCGCCGGTGAAGGGCCGCTCGGTGCCGGCCTGGCGCAGCACGTGAAACTCCTCGGGTGTGAGCTTCTGCCGCCACTCGGCATCGGTCAGCTGCAGCTTCGGACTTGTCATGTGTCCAAGTTAGCTCGATTTGCGGTTTTGCAGCCACGCCGGATCGATCCCGTCATCCAGCCGGTCCTCGGCCTTGGCGTCGAGATAGCGGAAGTACAGCACCGCGAACACCACGATGAGCAGGAGCGACCAGCCGTACGTGATCTTCAGGTAGTGCAGGGCGCGGCCGTACCTCATCCACCGGTAAATCAGCCAGTCGTCCAGCGCCAGGAAGCCGTAGACCCCGAGCCACGCCGGCCAGTTGCGGATCAGCGAGTTGGGCAGGACGACGGTCATCAGGAACGGGAACAGCATCATCGAGTAGTAGCCCTGGGCCAGCGACAGCACCAGCCACGACCACAGCAGCAGCACGCCCGAGGAGCTGGTGAACCAGAACAGCGGATCGCGGGTGCGGTAGTAGCGGTACAGCAGCCGCAGGGCACCAATGGCGAGCAGCGTGAACAGGATTCGCAGGAACACGATCAGCCAGGTGGGCAAGCCGAAGTACACGCCGTTGCCCTCGATCGAGCTGTTGAAGTAGTCGCGCGTTCCCAGGATGTAGGGCACCGTCTTGGTGAAGAAGTCCATCGGGTGGCTGACCAGCGGCCAGGCGGCGGCGTTGATCGCCACGGGCACCGCGATCGCGGGGACCAGCGCCCGCCACTGGCGATTGAGCAGCGGCAGCAACAGCAGCGGCCCCAGCAGCGGTTTGAGCGTCAGGGTCAGCCCGATCGCGACGCCGGCCCACCATTGGCGGTTCACGCGCCCATCCAGGAGCCAGCGCAAAAACAGCGTCTCCGCGAGCAGCACGCAGCCGTTGATGTTGGTGAACACCAGGGTGCTGGTCACGCTCTCGGTGCAGAACATGGCGAGCAGCAGGGCGGGCGCGGCCACCGACGCCATCGTGAACTTGAACATCCGCAGCAGCAGGTACCAGGCGATGAGGATCGCCACCGTGTTGATCAGCACGAACAGGTACCGCGACGGCGTGAAGGACAGGTATCCGAACGGCGCCATCAGCAGCGTGCCGCCGGGCGGGTACAGGTAGTGCGGGTCGACGTAGTCGAAGTGCTCGTTGTAGATGTCCCAGCCGCGCCGGAAGTTCAGCACCGCCCGATAGACGGGCTTGAAATCGTCGGTGATGTTGCCGTTGAGCGTGAGGATGATGCTGCGGTGCAGCACCGACATGATCGCCAGCGGCCACAACGCCGAGCGCACGATGGTCGCCGCGCTCGGTGCGCCCGTGCGGGGAGCGAAGGCGGCGAGCGCCCGCTCGCGCAAGCCGGTTCGGGTCGAGTCAGCTGCCGTCACCAGCGCACCGTACACCGCCCGCCCGCCGACGATGCGGCCGCGTCGCGGGCCAGGAGGAGGCGGGCAATCGAGCCGGCCCCACCCCGAAACTCAGGCGGGACAGTACGTGTCGGTTCCGGGCAGCTTGCCGCTGTTGAGGTAGCCGACGAGCGGGGGAACCGCGCAGCCCGAATAGATGCTGGCGCCGTGGCCGATGCCCTGCCACATCACCCGCTTGCTCGCCGCGTTGGCGTTGATGATGGTGGCCGCGGTCGCGGCGACGCCCTCACTGCCGACGATCGGGTCGTTCTGCACGCCGGCCAGCAGGACGTCGACCTTGAGGTCCTTGGGCGCCGGCTGCGGCGAGCCGGTGGGCCAGTGCACGCACTTGACCAGGTTGAGCGCGGCGACGCTGCCGAACTGCGGGTAGAGCTTGCCCCAGGCGACGACGAGCTCGCGGACCCGGTCCGGCGTCGGCCGGTTGATCGCATCGCTGCACGAGTTGACGAACTGGCCGTCGGAGTCTTGCACCGCGTCGGCGTGGTTGATCAGGTTGGTCAGCTGGTTGGCGTCGCCGGCGCGGGCGGCCGCCAGCGCGGCGGCGAGGCTGTTGGTGGCGCCGACGCGGCCGCCGGTGGGGAAGCCCAGCGCGACGGTGATGGCACCGGCCACCTCGGCCACCGACGCGCCGGCGGGGCCCTTGCCGGCGCGGGCGTCGGCCAGCAGCTGGCTGACGGCGCTCTTGGGGTCGGCGCCCAGCGGGCAGTTCACCGCGACGCACTGGGCGGCGAAGGCGTCGAGCGCGGCCTGCTGGCCTTTGACCTGCTGCTCGGCGGCCGCCTCGGCGCTGACACCGAGCGCGACGGGGGAGTCGAGGATCAGCCGCGCGACCTTGTCCGGGCGCGAAGCGGCGTAGGTCAGGGCCACCTGCGCGCCGTTGCCGATTCCGACGAGCGCGACCGCCGGGACGTCCCATAGGGTCCGGAGCCGCTCGATGTCCGAGGCGGCGCGGGAGTTGTCGTACGCCGACGCGCCCGGCGAGATGGCGTCGGTGCAGTTCGTGGTGGCGGTGTTGGAGACGTCGGAGAGGTTGGCGACGGGGTCGTCGCCGCTCTGGAACTGCGCCTGGTCGCGCATCTCCTGGCGGTCGAGGCGGTCGCGGCAGTCGATCGGGCTGGACATGCCGATCCCGCGGCGGTCGACGGCGACGATGGGGTGGGTCTGTAGGACGTCGGCGCCCGCGCCGGCGAGCCACACCGGCAGCTGCGCCGACGACGGCAGGTCGGAGCCGGTGGTGAAGACGAGGGGGCCGGCGTCGCGCGGCGTCTGGCTCGAGCGGGCGCGGACCACGCCGATGGTGAGGCTGCCCGACCCGCCGTTGACCGCGTCGAGGTCCGTGTCGTAGGTCGCGCAGTCGAGCTGGACGCCGGGTGTGGGGCGCACGGCCGCGTCGCCGAAGACCCGGGCCGTGCAATCGTGCCAGGACAGGTCGTTTTTCGGTGCCGCGATCGGCGGCGGCCCGCTGGGCGGCGGCTTCGTGCTCGGCACGCCCTGCGGGCGGGCGCCGGAATTGGTGGCGAAGCGCGGGTCCGCGGCCAGGCCCGGGACGCAGCCGGCCAGTACGGTCGTCACCGCCAGCAGGATGGCGGCGCGCGTGATCCGGCGACTCATGCCGACAACAGTAGCTAGGCCTTGACGTAGCGGGTGTAAAGGTAGCCGGCGTCGTCGGTCAGGACGTGGGCGCAGCGCATCCGGGTGAGCAGTTGTCCCGGCCCCGCCGTGATGCGCCGGGCCGCGCCGCCGACGACGAACGGCGCGATGGTCAGGCAGAGCTCGTCGAGCAACTCGCGCCGGACGAACGAGCCCAGCAGCGTGGGGCCGCCCTCGGTGAGGATGCGCCGCATCCCGCGTCCGCCCAGCGCGACGAGGATGGCGGCCTCGTCGACCTGCCCGGGGTCGTCGCCCGAACAATCGACCACCTCGCACAGCCCGCTGAGCCTGCGGCCCGTCTCCTCGACGGCGGTCGCGCGGGTGAGCACCAGCGGCGGCACCTCCGTGCGGGTGAACACCGCCATGTCGCGGTCCAGGCGGCCGGACGCGCTGACGATCGCCAGCTGCGGCACCTCGCTCTGGCCGCGGGCCTGCCGCTGCTGGCGCTGGGGGACGCTGAGGTGCGCGCCCGAGTAGCCCTCGATGCGCACCGTGCCCGCCCCGACGACGATGACGTCGGCGAGTTCGCGCAGCAGGTTGAAGACGAAGCGGTCACCCGGACCGCCCATGGATCCGCTGGTGCCGCCGGCGGTCGCCCCGCCGTCCAGGCTCGTGATGAAGTTGGCGCGCACCCACGTCTCGCGCGGTTCCGGGTACTCGTACAGCGCGGGCAGCGCGTCGGCGTCCAGTGGGCGTACGGACCCCAGCAGCGACAGCGGCGGCGTCTCGGGGATGGCCCCGGAGTCGGGCATGGGTCCGATTGCAACACGGCGCTACAGTGCGGGCATGCACGGGTCCACTTCCGGCCGCGTGGCGCGTCTGGTGGACCGGCATCCGACGGTGTCCCCCGAACGGCTGATCGCGCAGCTGCGCCCGCCGCCCACCTTCGCCGACGTGAGTTTCGCGACGTATCGGCCGGACCCGGCGGAACCGACGCAGGCGGCCGCCGTCACGGCGTGCGAAGACTTCTGCCGGCAGGCCGTGGAGCGGCGGGCGGGCCGGCGGCGGCTGTTCGGCAAGCGGGCCGTATTGCCGGGCGTCGGGTTGTACCTGGATGGCGGGTTCGGCGTGGGCAAGACGCACCTGCTGGCGTCCGCCTACTACCGGCTACCGGGTGACGGTCCGGCGGCTGCGACGCCCAAGGCGTTCGCGACGTTCGGGGAGCTGACCCAGCTCGCCGGGGTGTTCGGCTACACGGAATGCATTGAGCTGCTGGCCGACTACACGGCGGTGTGCATCGACGAGTTCGAGCTCGACGACCCGGGCAACACCACGCTGATCTCGCGCCTGCTCTCGTCGCTGGTCGAGCGCGGCGTTTCGGTGGCCGCGACGTCAAACACCCTGCCCGAGCAGCTCGGCGAGGGCCGCTTCGCCGCCCACGACTTCCTGCGTGAAATTAACACGCTTGCAAGCATTTTCACCACCGTGCGGATAGCAGGTCCCGACTATCGGCACCGCGCCCTGCCGCCGGCGCCGCAGCCGCTGTCCGACGAGGAGGTGACCGCGCGCGCCGCCGCGACCCCGGGCGCGACGCTCGACGACTTCGACGCGTTGTGCGCGCACCTGGCGACCATGCACCCGTCGCGCTATCTCACCCTGATCGAGGGCGTCACGGCCGTCTTCGTCACCGGCGTGCATGGCCTCGACGACCAGAACGTCGCGTTGCGGGTGGTGTCGCTGACCGATCGGCTGTACGACGCCGGCATACCGGTGGCGGCGTCCGGGGCGCGGCTGGACGGCATCTTCAGCAACGAGATGCTGGCCGGCGGCTACCGAAAGAAGTACCTGCGGGCCATCTCTCGCCTGCTAGCGCTCACCGCGCAAGCGCGCGAGCCATGACGTAGTCGTTTTCCAGCCGGGTGCCCACCCGAAACGTCCTGGTGCCGTCGACCGCGAATCCGCTCTTGGTGTAAAAGCGTTGCGCGCGTTGGTTTTGCTGGTTGACCCCCAGCCAGACGCGCCGGATGCCCCACCGTCTCGCGGTGGCCAGCGTGCGGTCCATCAGGGCCGCGGAGATGCCGGCGCCGTGGTAGTCGGGCAGCACATAGATCTTGGACAGCTCGGCCGCGTCGGCGTCGCGAACGAGCATGGCGTACCCGACGATTCGGCCGTCGTGCCGCGCGGTGAGGATCGCGCGCCGCGGGTCGGCCAGGTAGTCGGCGAACCGCTCGGCGGACAGGTTGGCGTCGACGAACGCCGCGATGTCGCCGGGCGCCGTTCCCGGTGGGCACGCCAACGGAAAGGTTTGCGCGGCGACGGCCGCGAGTTCACGGGTGTCGACGGAGCCGGGAGTGGCGAGATCGACGGAGGGCGACAGGGATTCGCCGTGGGTCAAAGATTCCACTGCGCGAGGTGGTAGCCCGTCGTGCGGTCCAACAGGACGACCGTGGAGACGGGGTCGCGGTAGGCATCCCAGTAGACCTCGCCGCGCACGATCGCCCCGTTGGGGGCGTTGACCAGAACGTTGTCGAGCGAGTCGGGTGCGTCGTTCGGCTTCGGCTTGTAGGCGTCGGCGAACGGCGTCACGCCGGTGAAGCTGAAGTCCTTGCCCATGATGAACGCGTTGGGCACGCGGATGGCGCGGACCACCACGTCGGCGCGCTCGACGGAACTGCCGGGGAAGCCCCTGAAGGTGCCCTCGCGCGTGTAGCCGAATCCCGGCGGCGGGTCGCACGGTGACACCCCGCTGACCGTGACGTCCGCTACGTACGTGCCGTTGTCCACCCGCAGTGTGTCGCCGATGTGGCCGATCGGCGCGTCACCGGCGTGGGCCCGGGGGGCGGCGACCCCCACCGCGATGACGCCCGCGGCGGCCACGAGGAAGGTGGACAGGACGGTCAACCAGCGGTGCATCTTTGCTCCTCCCGCGCAGGACCTTTGCATGATCCCACACGGGGTCAGCCGTCCGCACCCACCGTCTTGCCGGCGGCCAGGGATTTCAGTGCGGCGTTCAGGTCGGCGTCCAGACGACCCTTGTCGACGCCTGCGCGATGCAGCGGTCCGCCGCTGTCCTCCGATTCCAGGAGCGCCAGCAGCAGGTGCTCGGTGCCGATGTAGTTGTGGCCGAGCCGAAGCGCCTCCCGGAAGGTCAGCTCGAGCACCTTGCGGGCCGGGCCGCTGAACGGGATGAGTGTGGGTGTTTCGCCGGCGGCCGGTGGGAGCCGCACCGACGTGCGCAGGGCTTCGGTGTCCACCTTCTGCCGGTGCAGCAAGACGGTGGCGAGCGCGGCCTTGTCGCTGAGCACGCCGAGCAGCAGGTGGTCGGGGGTGATCTCGCCGTTGCCGGCCTCGTGGGCGGCGTTCTGCGCCGCGACGACGGCGCCGCGGGCCCGCGGGGTGAAACGCCCGAATCCCTGCTCGGGGTCCAGCGTGGTGGCCTCGGCGCGGGGGACGAACCGCTTCTGGGCGGCCTGCTTGGTGACACCCATGCTCTTGCCGATGTCGGTCCACGAGGCGCCCGAGCGGCGCGCCTGGTCGACGAAGTGGCCAATGAGGTGGTCGGCGATTTCGCCCAGGTGCTCGGCCGCCAGGACGGCGTCGGCGAGCTGGTCGAGCGCGTCGGCGTGCACCCGCTTGATGGCGTCGATCATCTCGTCGAGGCGGACGGGGTAGGCGATGCGCGTCGGGTCGGACATGCGTCAACACTAGGTTGACGATCCTACGTTGTCAACCGCGGGTTGACGGCAAGCAAACCCGGCCAATCAGATGCGCGCCGGTCGGGACTTTGAGAGCATCGGATGCGCTATGAAAGCCCTCCTGGCGCCGGTCGCCCTCGCCGCCCTGATCGGTGCGGCCGCGCCCGCGTCCGCCGACGGCAACGACGACGCGTTCCTCGCCTCACTGCAGGCGGCCGGCATCACCTACCAGGGCGCCGACCGCGTGATCGCCGCCGGCAAATCGGTGTGCAAGATGGTCGACCAGGGCAAGCAGATGGCGGACGTCGTCAAGACCGTGCAGAACCTCAACCCGGGCCTCCACGGGGACAACGCCGCACGGTTCACCGCGATCGCCGCCAATGTGTACTGCCCGCAGGCGCTGGCGGTGGTGGCCGCCAAGCCCGGCGGCGGCGCATAGCGTCATCCCGTTTTTACAACGCCGCTACCGACGCCCCGGTTAACGAAACCTTTCGTAAACATTTCGGCCATACGCTGCAGCAATTACCGGCCGGCCCACGTGTTAAGTCGAGGATTCGAAACTTGGAGTTCTTTCAGACGCAGGTGATCGATCCGCTCAGTTACATGCTCAATACGCACGTGCTCGTCTATCTCTTGATCGGCGCCGGCCTCTATTTCACCGTGCGCACCCGATTCATCCAGGTCCGGTACTTCGGGCGTATGGTCCGCCAGGTGCGCCGGTCCCACCGCCAAGACGGTGGGATTTCCTCGTTCCAGGCGTTTTGCGTCGGCCTCGCATCGCGGGTGGGCACCGGCAACATCGCGGGCGTTGCCATCGCACTCACGGTCGGCGGCCCCGGGGCGATCTTCTGGATGTGGGTGGTGGCCGCTGTCGGCATGGCGACCGCGGTGGTGGAGGCCACGCTCGCGCAGATCTTCAAGGTCCGGTCGGGCGACGGCGCGTTCCGCGGCGGCCCCGCCTTCTACATCCAGCGGGGGCTGCGCTCGCGGGCGGGTGCCGTGATGTTCGCCGTGCTGCTGGTGTGCACGTTCTCGACGGCCTTCAACATGGTGGAGACCAACGCGATCAGTGGTGTCCTGAAGTCCTCGCACGGCGTCGACATCCGTTGGACGACAGTGGGTTTGGTGGCGCTGGCGGCGCCGATCCTGTTCGGTGGGGTCCGCCGGGTCGCCCGGTTCGCCGAGCTGGTGGTCCCGGCCGTGGCGCTGGCCTACGGACTGCTGGCGCTCACAATCGTGGCGGTCAACGTCACCCAGCTGCCGGCGGTGATCCAGGAGATCGTCGGCGGTGCGTTCGGAATCCGGCAGATGGCAGGGGGTTTCGCGGGCGGCATCGCGACGGCGATGCTTACCGGGGTCAAGCGCGGACTGTTCGCCTGCGAGGCCGGGATGGGCAGTTCCCCGAACATCGCGGGGGCGGCGACGGTGTCACATCCGGTGGAGCAAGGCTTGATTCAGTCGCTGGCTGTATTCGTCGACACGATGGTGATCTGCACGGCGACGGCGTTCATCGTGCTGATGTCGGGGCCGTCGGTCTACGATCCGGCCCACACGGGCTCGATCGCCGGCGCCAGCCTGACGGAATCGGCGATCGCCGCGGGGCTCGGCTCGTGGACCACCGCGCTCATGACGGCGGTGGTCTTCGTCTTCGCGTTCGCCTCGGTGCTCAGCAATTACGTGGTCGCCGAGGCCAATCTGTTCTTCCTCGGCGGACGGCGCCTTGCCATCAACGCGCTCAAGGCCGTGACCCTGCTGGCGATCGTGTTCGGCGCGGTGTCCACCCTGACGCTGGTGTGGGCGCTCGCCGACCTGGCGATGGCGATGATGGCCATTGTCCACCTGGTCGCCCTCTGCCTGCTGGGCAAGTGGGCGTTCGCCGCGCTGCGCGACTTTCACCGCCAGGCCGCCCGCGGCGAACATCCCGTGTTCATCGCGAGCCAGGCGGGACTGCCCGGGGAGTTGGACGGCGACATCTGGGCGCTCCCGGAGCCCCGACCGGTCGGGGCGCTGCCCGAGTCCCTGCTGCTGAGCCGCCCCGCGCCGCGGCGGCTGCGGCTGTCGCGCGCGTCGGCGGCGTAGGCGCCGCATCGGTCGGCCTCTCGCCAATACGCGCGGCGTACTACCTGACATTGCATCGGCCTTGGGGACCCGATCAGCGGCTGGACCAGACGATCGGCGCCGGCGTGTTGTGGATTCTGGGCAACCTGGTCGGGTGGCCGTTCGTCCTGGTTCTGATGCGCGCGCTGTCCCGGGACGAAAAGGCGCACGCGGTGCGCGTCGATGCGCAGTTGGACGCGGAGGAGACGGCCCAGGCCGACGGCGCGGGGTCGCCGGGCGTGTGGTGGGAGGGCGACCCGCAACTGCGCGAGCGGTTCGGTCGAGGCTAGGAGACTAGACCGCGCGGCCCTCGAAGATGCCGAATCGCGACGCGGTCCGGACCACGCCGCTCATCGCGAATCCGGCCCGCTCGAACAGGGTCCGGTACTCGCTTTCGGTGCGTTCCCTACCGTCGTTGATCACCAGCATCTCCAGGTCCGTCCACTTGGCGGCGGGTCCGGCGTCGCCGTCCTCGACGATCGCCTCGATCAGCAGCAGCGCCGCACCCGGGGGCGCTGCCGATCGCACGTTGCGCAAGATCTGCACCGCCTCGTCGTCGCCCCAGTCATGGACGATGTGCTTGAGCACGTAGGCGTCGGCGCCGGGCGGGACATGGTCGAAGAACGAGCCTTCGGCGAGCCGGACCCGTTCGGCCACACCGGCTTCCGATAGCAGCGGAGTCGCCCCGGCGATCACCTCGGGCAGGTCGTAGAGGACGCCCTGGGCGTCGGGCGCCGCCCCCAAGATCGCCGCCAGCAGACGGCCGTGCCCGCCCGCGACGTCGACGATTGTGCGGTACGGCGTGAAGTCATAGGCGTCGATGACGGGCCCGATCGCCACTCCGGACAGCCCGGTCATGGCGTCGTTGAAGATCTGGCCGAACTCGGGATCGTCGGCCAGGTAGTCGAAGAAGCTCTTGCCGCGCAGCGCCGGAACGACCGATCTGCCGGTCCTGATCGCCTCGGTCAGCATGCTCCAGTGCTCGCGGTGCTGGCGCGCGCCGATGAACCGGGCCATCGGGGCCATCGACACCGGCCCGTCGGTGCGCAGCAGGGCGGCCATCGCGTTGAGCTCGTAGCGGCCGTCGTCGCGGTGCGCGAAGAGGCCCTTGCTGATCAAAGCCCGCAGCAGCCGGCTCAGCGCGTCGGCGTCGGCGCCCACCCGGCCGGCCAATTCGTCGATCGGCAACGGACCGGCCGCCAGCGCGTCCGCCACACCGAGGTCGGCGATAGCGGTGATGCCCTGCGACACCCACGCGGCGAGGATCATCTCCTGCAACGTCTCGGCTGCGGCGGCGTGTTCTGCGGGTGTGGTCATGGCGGGCCCTCGAGGTCGGTAACGTGTCGACGGGCGACGCTGTCCGTCGAAAGGGTCTGCGGATGAGAATGGGGCTGGCGGTGGGAGCCGCGCTCGGGGGGACCGGCGTGGCGGGCTGGGCGGCGGCGCGGCAAATCACCTCGCGCATCGCGCGAAACCCCGACCCGTTCCCGCGCGAACGGCTGACCATCGAACCCACCGGGGAGCGCGTGACGATCCCACGGCCCGACGGGACCGAGCTGCACGCGCTGGTGGCGGGGGAGGGGCCGCCGGTGCTCCTGGTCCACGGTTACAGCGCCAACGTCGTGGAGTGGAACTTCGTCTGGGATGCGCTGCAGGAACGCGGGTTTCGGGTCATCGCCTTCGATCAGCGCGGTCACGGGCGCTCCACCCTCGGCTCCCACGGGGTCGGATCGGAACAGATGGCGGCCGACTTGGCCGCCGTCGCAGAGCATTTCGAGGTTCGCGACGGCGTGCTCGTCGGGCACTCGATGGGTGGTTTCGTCACCATCCGCGCGGTGCTCGATCACGCCGGGTTGGCCGGGCGGCTGCGCGGCCTCGTCTTGTTCGCCACCTGGGCGGGTCGCATCTTGGACGAGGCGCCGCAGAACCGGCTGCAGATCCCGTTGCTGCAACTCGGAATCCTGCAGCGGTTGATGCGCAACCGGACGGTCGCGACGCTGTTCGGCGCCGCGCAATGCGGCGCACGTCCGTCGCCGGCGATGATCTCGGTGTTCGTGGAGTTCTTCAACCGGCACATGGAGCAGCATGGGCCGCTGCTGCCGATCGTGCGGGCGTTCTCCCGGGAGGATCGCTACCCCCGGCTCGGCGAGATCACGACTCCGACGGTGGTGATGGTCGGCACCGCGGATCGCACGACACCGCCGAGCCATTCGCGCCGGCTCGCCGAGGGCATCCCCGGGGCGCGGCTGGTCTCGGTGCCCGATGCCGGGCACCTGCTGAACTGGGAGGCGGCCGCGGAGCTCGTCGAGGTCGTCGACTCGTTTGCCGCCCAACGGGGTTGATCTCTCCCCGACGGTGCCCCGCCGATGCTTGCCGTAGCAAACAAGAATGTTGAGCAATTGGCCTTCCGTTGGAGCCACCTCATCCGCTATGTTGCGCGGGATACAGCAAACCGCACCGCGCCCGGAGGAGTCAATGGTGACCAAGGTATCGGCGAAGACGGTGGGTCTGACGGCGACGGCTCTGGCCGTCGCGGCGGCCCTGACCGGTTGCGGCGGAAACAAGTCGGCAGCCCCGTCGACGTCGAGGTCGGCGTCGGCGTCCACGGCATCGGCGTCGAGCTCGGCCGCGTCGTCGTCGGCGGCTCCGACCAGCGGCGCCGCCCAGCCGTCGGATTACAGCAACCTGTTGATCAAGGCCACCGATATCGTGGTGCCGGGCGACACCTTCACGCTGGCGCAAAGCGTGCCGGTACCCAGCCCGGCCGGCGTCGACGGGCTATTCATGAACCAGGCCAACTCCCGCAAGATCGACGTCACGCTCTACGTCTATCCCGACGCGGGCGCGGCCGGCCAGGCCCGTGACATGGCGGCGCAGGCCATGACCGACCCGGAGATTGGCGTGAAGGGAGGAGCGCCGGGACCGATCGACATCGGCACCAACGGCACGATGGTCATCGGGACCGCCAACAAGCACGACGGCCCGGTGTCCAAGGCCATGGTGATGTTCGTCGAGGGCAAGGTGTTCGCTGACCTCGAATTCGAAAGCGCGCCGGGCGATCCCGTGCCGCAGGACTTTGTGCTCGACGTTGCCCGCAAGCAGGACGCGGCCATCAAGAGCGGGCTGCCCGCTTAAGAGGCGGCGCGCGCTGCCCAGGTGAAGCTCTGCATGTCCGGCACTTTCGGCGTGAGCGCGGCGGCGACGGCGCGACCGATGCGGTCGGCGTCCGCCAGTGAGGTGTCGGGGTCGAGGAAGCCCTCCACCTCGACCCGCAGGGTCCGCCCGGTCCAGCGGGCGCGGGCGTGCGCGTGTTGGACCCCCGGGATCGTGGCGGCGACCGTCTCCGCGGTGGTGACGACCTCCGGGTCGACGCCGTCGAGCAGGCGGTGCGCGATGTCGGCGCTGACCTCCCAGCCGACGTGGCAGATGAACCCGGTGACGACGATCCCGGCGACGGCGTCGGCCCAGCCCCAGCCGAGGGCCACGCCGATGAGGCCGAGCATCGCCCCGGCCGAGGACAGCGCGTCCAGCCAGGAGTGCTTGGCGTCGGCGACCATGGTGGCCGAGCGGATGCGTCGGCCGACGGCCAGCTTGTACCGCGCGACCAGCTGATTGCCCGCGATGCCCACCGCGGCCGCCGCGATGCCCCAGCCCACGTGGCCCGTCGAACCGTGGCGAAGCAGCTTGGTCACGCTCTCGAAGCCGGCGACCGCCGCGCTGCCCCAGATCACCAGCGCCACCCCAATTCCGGCGAGGTCCTCGGCGCGCTCGTATCCGTACGGGTACCGGTCGGTGGGGACCTTTCGGGAGGCCCGGAAACCGACGAACACCAGGACGCTCGTCGAGACGTCCGACAGGTTGTGCAGGGCGTCGCCGAGCAAGGCGACCGATCCGGATACGAGGGCGATGGCCAGCTCGACGATCCCGGTCACGGCGAGTCCGACGGCGCTGACGGCCACGGCGCGGTTGGCCTGGCGACGCTCGCCCGCGTCGTCGATCGCGGTGTCGAGGGGGAAGCTGACGGCCGGGTCACGGACTCCGCTGATGACGTGCATGCGTCAAGTTTGCCCGGTGGGCGTTCGGCCAATCAAACCCGCCGGATAGGTTGGTTGCCGATGAAAGTTGTGGTGGTGGCCTACGGGAGCCGGGGGGACGTCGAGCCCTGCGCCGCGGCCGCCCGCGAGTTGGCGCGCCGCGGCCACGACGTGCGGATGACGGCCCCGCCCGACATGCTGGGTTTCGTGGAGTCGGTGGGGATCGCCGCGGTCGCCTACGGGGCCGACACCCGCGGCCAGACGGAGGCGTTCGCGAACCTCGTTGGCACAGTTCCTAATCCGGTCGGCGCGCTGCCCGCGGTGCTGGCGGACCTCACCGAGACGTGGACGTCGAAGAGCGCGACGCTGGCGTCGCTGTCGGACGGCGCTGACCTGCTGCTGGCAGGGCTGAACGAGCAAGAGCTGGCCGCGAATGTCGCGGAACTACAAGGCATTCCGATGGCGGGCCTGCACTTCTTCCCGCCGCAGATTCTCTCGTTCGGCCCGCTGTACTCGAGCCTGCGGCAGCAGGCCGCGGCCGCGCAGCGCCAAGCTCTCGGTCTGCCGGACGCGGCCGCGTGCGGCGCCCCGTCCGTGGAGATCCAGGGTTACGACGAGTTCTGTGTGCCCGGAGTCGCTGCGTCCTGGGGCGGCGCGGCCGCCCGACGGCCCTTCGTCGGCGCGCTGACGCTGCAGTTGCCCTCGGGTGACGATGACGAGGCGCTGTCGTGGATTGCCGCCGGAGAGCCGCCGGTCTGCTTCGGCCTGGGCAGTACGCCGATCGCGGCACCTGCGGACCTGGTAGCCACGATCGGCGGGGCGTGCGCGCTGCTGGGGGAGCGGGCGCTGATCTGCAGCGGCCCCAACGATTTTCGCGATGTACCGAGTTTCGACCACGTCAAGGTGGTGCGGTCGGTGAACCATGCGGCCGTGCTTCCGGCGTGCCGTGCGGTCGTACACCACGGCGGGGCCGGGACGACGGCGGCGGGCCTGCGGGCCGGAATTCCGGCCTTGGTCCTGTGGCTGTGGCTCGATCAGCCGATGTGGGCCGCCGCCCTGGAACAGCTCGGACTCGGAGGCAGCCGGCAGTTCGCGGCCACCACCGCGGAATCGCTTGCCGCGGACCTGGGAGCGATTCTCACCGCCGACTGCGTGACACGTGCCCGCGAGGTGGCCGCGCGGATGACGCCGGCCGCGGACAGCGCCGTGAAGACAGCCGACCTGCTCGAAAGCCTGGCCGAAGCCCGCTAGCCGTCACGTCACACGGCGCTCGTACACCGTCACCCGGTCGTGTTGGCCCCACCAGAGCACCGGCTGGCGGGAATCGACCTCCGACCACTCCGTATCCAGGATCTGGTGCATGCGTTCGTCACCGGTGGCGCCCCCGCGGCCGTCGCCTACGTAGATCACGCGCGCGCCGCGGTACGCGGTCAGGATCCTGGCGCCGACGTCCTGACCGTGCGGCGGCCACGACAGGAACAGCGTCCGGTCGGGGTGCATCTCAACGGCTTCGACGCAGTCCTTGGCGTGGACCCAGGCGTAGAGATCCTCGTCGTGCCAGCCGTTAGTGACCAGCGCCGTCCCGGGATTCAGGTCGTAGCAGGCGACGTCGACGCCGAGTTGGCCCAGCAGGTAGGCCCAGTAGCCCGTGCCCGCGATCGGATCCACGAGGCCGCCGTCCGCGTGCTCGGCGACGAAGGCGACGGTGTCGGGGTCGGGAATCGTCCAGCAGTATTTCCGGACCAGCCGCTGCCGGTTGGGCGTGCGGGCCATGTTCTCTTCAACGCTGCGGTCGACGCTGAAATAACCGACCACCGGCTCGCCGCCGACGGTTTCGGTCTCCACGCAGTGCTTGACGGCGTCCCAGTAGGGATTGTGGATCATCGGTCGAGAACCCCCTCGGGCTGCCTTGCCTGCTCAATTCTCGCAGCAAATGGGGCGTTGCGCTGCGCGAGTCGCAGCCTCGCCGAGTTGCGCACCGAGGTGGCCCAATTCAGACTTGGTGGATCGATTGCCGGGGAGAACACAGGGTGGGGCGAGCGGGCCGCGGAGCGCCGCGCACGGCCGCGGTGGGTCGCGTCGTTTGTCCGGCCTTGGGGGCCGCGCTCTTGGCGGTGCTGATCGCACCGGTACCGACACCAGCCGCCGTACCGCTGGGTTGTGGAATCACCTGGACGCGGACGGGCGGGGTGTGGACGTACCTGCCCGACTGCTCGCATCCCACGCCGCCGCCGGCACCCCAGCCGGCCGGGCCGCCCCCCGAACCCGATGCGCCTCCGCCCGACGCTCCGCCGCTCCCGTGAACGAAACAACTTACGGTGCAATGCGTGTGGGGCGCCGGATTGCCAGATCGGTCACGTCAGTTGCCCTGCTGATCGCACTCGGTTGCGCTCCGGTCGCTGCGGGTTCACCGAGAGTCCCCGCAACCCCGGGATCCGACAATGCCCCGTGCGCTCAAGCCCAAATCAGCCCGGAGCAATTAAAGGGGGCCTGGAACGAGCAGGGCGGCGCGACCGTCATCACCTTGGGTGCCGACGGCACACTGACGTCCCGCGGTGGCGGTGCGGACGAATCCGGCACCTGGAGCTACCAGCCGTGGGCCTCCACTCCCGAAACGGACGCGATGCCCCCCGGCGAGGACAACCAGTGCGTCCTCTGGCTACATTGGGTGACTCCCGGACCGCCGATGGACCTGGTCTACGTACCGCTCAAGATCAGCGGCGCCACACTCGAACTCAGCTACGTCGGCCGCGGCAACACGGTGACCTGGGTGCGGCCGGGCGCACGGTCATAGCGCCTCGCATCGCCCCTCCCACGACGACACGTAACTGGTTGCGACGACACGCCGCAGAGATCGCAAGGATTTATTTCTCGTGCGATGGCCCCAGTGAGCGAGCAGTTCCTCGGCGCCCGAATCAGCGATCGCCGTTTAGCGAGACCGCCCGCGTGGGAACTTGCCTGGGCATGGGTCGAATGATTCAAATCAGCGAGGAAGCGCTGCTGGAAGACATCGGGCGACGGCTGGTCGGGCAGTTTCCTCGGATTGCGCCGGAGGTGGTCGACGAGTTGATCCGGCACGAGCACGCGCGGTTCGCTGCCAGCCGGATTCGCGACTTCGTGCCGGTGCTCGTCGAGAAGAACGCCCGCGAACAGCTCAAGCAGGGGCTGAATTAGGCGTTGGCGCCGCGGCGGCAGCACTTCACCCGATCGACAGGCGCCGTAAACCCCTGGTAAGCCCGTCGGCACCGGGCATCGTGCCACACTCCGCTCGTGACTTACGACGTGCACATCCGCACCGTTGACGGCTTCGTCGAATATCCCAACGCCTTCAGCTACGGCGTCGCCGACGGCGTCCTGATGGTGGAGGCCGGGGAAGACGCCGACCACTCGGACAAGATCTTCTTCAGCCCCAACTACTGGTGCCAGTACGTGGTCGACCCCAACGGCGACGACCCGCTGAACCTCGACCTCGACGAGTTCGAGGACGAAGACGAGGAGTAAGGCCGTCTAGGTCGCAGCCGCTCAGGCGCGGTCGTGCAGCGTGACCTGGTAGCCGTCGGGGTCGGCGAAGGTGAACGTCCGGCCGAACGGGGCCGTCGATGGGCGCGGCGACGATGGTGTGACCGTCGGCGACGAGAGCGTCGTGAATCGCCTGGACGTCGGTGGCGTGCAGCCAGACCCCGGCACCGATGCCGGGCTGCGCGACGGCCGAGATCGGTGCCGGGAACGACGTCGCGGAGCGCGAATGCGATTGGCTTCGTGTCGAAGACGACGGCGTGCGGAGGCCCGGCCGGGAGCGGACGAGGCCGAGGTATCGCTCGTAGAACGCCCGCGACGCGTCGAGATCGCGGGCTTTCCCAAGGAGCTCCCTTCGGTTTGGCGGTTGCCACGACAGGATTGGCCCGCGGGGTGGTGTTGGTCTCACCGATCGATGATGTGGGCTATCCTCCGACCACCGCGCTTTTGCCTGAGGAATACCGCACGATGGTCGACGCGGTCGCCCTCGATGCGAACGCCGTGGAGCAGAGGTTATCGGCATACACCGCCGATGCGCTGTTTGACATGTTGATGAGTAACTATCCGACCTCAGATGAAGCGATCTATGGTCAGCCTGGGTTTCGGTCGTTGTTGCGGACTGCGCTTGAGGATGGATTTGCTTCGGGCGCAGCTGGTTACGCGCGCGACACCGTTCTGGCCATGTCGGCGTGGCCGGCGAAGTTGTTTGATCCTGGAGTGGATGTGTGTGTCTTGTTTGGCGCCGACGACCGCGTCCACTCTCCGGACTTAGGGTTGACGTTGGCCGAACGCATCTGCGGTGCCCGACGCGATATCGTGGATTTGGCTGGTGGCGGATTGCTGTGGTCGCACCCGGATGTTGTTTTGGCCGCGGCAGCCTTGGTTTCCGGTGAGTGATGCGACGCCGCCGGTGTGGTGATTTGGCTGCACGTTTGTGGCGTGCCGCGGTCTTTGAGGTCGGCAGCCGATGGGAGTCAGCCCTGGTTTTCGAATGTGGGCGTTGAAGGCAGTGCGGTCGACGATCGCGGCGACCAGTCGCGGATGTCCGGGGTCAACTCGGCCTCGGGCGGCGGCTTCACGTGGGTCCAGCGCGTGGTGACCGACGGTGGTGCGCGATCGGTCGCCGTGCGAAGTCTGGAGGCCTGCACTCGACACGAGGCGCCTACCTTGTGAAGGGTTGCTCGAGATTGACCTACGGGTCGGCTCCGGGAATCTGACCCGCCTTGCGACGATGGCGTGCTCGCGGACGGAGAACAAGCGGTCGACCTGAGGATCGAGGGCGGACGGTCCGAACCAGGTAATGACCGTGTGATGGTCTATTCCTACAGCTATCAGTCATCAAATCCGGCGCGACCGGCTGGTCTGCACCTCTGCGCTGACGGATTCCGTGCAAATATGGTACCGTCGTGGTACCTGATTGGGGAGGTGCGCTGTGCCCGCGTTGAATGTCCAGTTCACAGCCGCCGAGCTGGAACGTGTTCGCGCGGCTGCCAGTCGCAGCGGGAGGTCGCTGAAACCGTTCGCTCATGACGCAATAATGGCGGCAGCCGACAGTCGTGCTGCCCGCGTCACCGAGGCATTCGAGTACGTGACGGCGCGGTCGGGTGAGTTGAACCGCCGTCTCGCGTGACCATCTATCTTGAGCGCGACGACATCGTTGCCGGTGGAAGCATCGCTTGCGGCTTCGCGCTCACCGTTAACGACGAGGGATTGCTGCAATCATCTGTAGCCCGACCACAAACAAGCCTGTTTGGTGACGACGCCTATCCGACCCTGTGGGACAAAGCCGCCGCCCTCCTGCACTCCCTGGCTCGTAACCATGCCTTCGTCGACGGCAACAAGCGCACCGCGTGGGCGTCCGCGTGGGCGTGCCTTTGGCTGAACGGCATCAACCTGCCTGACCGGTACGACGTTGACTTCGCCGAGGAGCTGGTGCTGACGGCGGCGGTCGGCGAAATCGAGTGGCTGAAGGTTGCCGAGGGCCTGCGCCTATTGGCCGGATTGTAAAGCGAGACAACAGGACCCCCGGCATCGGCGCTGGGGGTCCGTCCATCACCCCGAAGCTGGCGAGCGATATAAGCCGGGTGCTCAGTAGCGCGAAGTTGCCCGAGCTGGCGAAGCTGCTCACCCAGCGACGGCGTGAGTCCACGCCGCCGTCAACCAGCTGGCGAAGACGATCTCATGAGTAGCGCGCCCAAGTGGACTCGCGACTACCCCGCTGTCGTCGCACACCAGGGCGGCATCGACCTCTACGCACGCGGCGACAACCGTAATTACCTGCTCACCTATCGCCAAGAAAGACCCCGAACGGGGTGAACGCCTCCTCGGCTACCTCGACCTGTGCACCCTGGCGGGGAATTGCACCGGACTGCACGCCTACGGCACAGTCGGCGCATTTGAAGCGGCAGGCGGCGCTGTGGGCCGTGCAGCAGGTGTTCGCCAACGACCGCACTTTCACCGGCTGGCAGGCGGCGGCCACGATCAACGCCTGCACCGCCGCCTACTGCCCCGAATACGGCGGCTAAGCGTCCTTGACCTCCGGACCGGATTGACAATAAAATGTCACTAGAACACAGTTAATGACATTTAAAGGTAAGTAGCCATGCCGAAGCGGATAAACGCCCCGACTCGCACCGCCGCGGACGCTCTTGCTGTGCTCGGTGCACAAATCCGCCTCGCGCGGCACGAGAAGAACTGGACAGCCGCCGCGCTGGGCATGCGCATCGGCGCGGACCCGCGCACCGTCACCGCCATCGAGCGGGGCTCGCCCGGTGTCGCCATCGGCACCGTTTTCAGCGCCGCAACAGTGCTCGGCGTGCCACTATTCGGCGCCGACGACGACGAACTGGCGAGGCTTCGCCGCCGCGGCGAGGAGCGAGTGGCGCTCCTCCCGTCCCGCGAATACCAGCCCCGATCGATACCAGCCGACGCTGACAATGACCTCAACTTCTGATCGCAACATCCCCGCCCGGCGTGACGCCTTTGTCTGGGTCTGGCTGCCCGGTCACGTCGACCCGGTCGTCGCGGGGCGCGTCCAACGCCAGCGCAACGGGGGGCCGTATGTATTCGGATACGGACGCAGCTACCTCGACCGCCCCGACGCCATCAGCCTCTACACACCAGAATTACCGCTGACGGCCGGATGGCAGATTCCTAGCTCCCACATGTCGATCGCTTCCGCGCTGCGCGACGCCGGCCCCGACTCTTGGGGACAGCGCGTGATCCTCGAACGACTCCTCGGCCCCAAGGGGCGCGACGCCGACCCCGGTGACCTGGACCAAATCACCTACTTCCTGGAATCGGGGTCAAACCGGATCGGCGGCCTGGACTTTCAGACGAGCCCAGATGTCTACGTGCCGCGTGGTAGCTCCGCGACAATTGACGAGCTGCATGCGGCTGCTGACGCGCTGCAGGAGGGACGCCCGCTTTCCGATGAACTCGCCGCCGCGCTGGTTCGGGGCACCTCCATTGGTGGCGCACGTCCTAAGGCGCTCATCGACGTCGACGGGGTGAGCCACATCGCCAAGTTCTCTTCGACGTCGGACACGTACCCCGTGGTCAACGCCGAGGCGCTGGCTCTTGAGTTCGCCCGGCGTGCCGGAATCGAGACCACGCCATCGTTCCTCGCCAGCTCACTCGGCCGCGATGTTCTCATGATCGAGCGGTTCGATCGCCCGCCCGCCGGCGGACGGCGCATCGTCGTGTCCGGACTCACGATGCTCGGGCTCGACGAGATGGAAGGACGGTACGCGACGTACCCGGACATTCTAGACGTGTTGCGCCGCACCGGGATCCATGCCGACGTAGGCAGACAGCTATTCGAACGCATCGTGTTCAACGTGGCCATCGGCAACAACGACGACCATGCGCGCAACCACGCCGCGTTCTGGGACGGACAATCCCTTGAACTAACCCCCGCCTATGACCTGTGCCCACAGCCCCGCTCCGGCGAGACCTCGGCGCAAGCCATAGCCTTCGATCGTGACGGCGCTCGCGACAGCTCCTTCGCCGCGTGCCTCCGCGCCGCACCCGTGTACGGCCTGACCATCGGCCAGGGGCGTGACATCATCGACGGGCAGATTGACCTGATCGAGCGCGAATGGACAGAAGTCGCCGACCTCGCCAGGCTGACCCGCTCACAACGAAATCTACTGTGGCACAGGCAGATCCTAAATCCGTACGCGAGCTACGACTACACGTCCGCGGACTGATGCGCCGCGACGGCCTGGGGGATCCTGCCTCAATTAGCATGATTCCTCGCTCCTCGCTCCTCGCTCCTCGCTCCTCGCTCCTCGCTCCTCGCTCCTCGCTCCTCGCTCCTCGCTCCTCGCTCCTCGCTCCTCGCTCCTCGCTCCT